>NZ_CP114222.1:0-36936 GCF_056673375.1 Enterobacter cloacae complex sp. HYC003_NIDB | reverse complement strand
CGTTGTTATATGGCTGCTTATTATTTTAGTATGTGAAAATCACTCTCGTGAAAGTCACTGTCGCGACAGAGTGGCACTCATCTGACGATGATTGAGGTGTGGTAAAATTGCACGGCTAACTATTCAACTGAGGAAAGGACATGTTTACTGCATTCAATGAGAGAAATGATTTCAGTTATGCTTTTGAAAAAATCCGTAATGCGATTTCCGCGCCAGGAGAAAATAATCTTTATGCTGCAACAGAATTAGGTCTTGGCATTCTGCTCCGTAAATACGAGCAGTTTCGCCAGGAACTGGATGCGGCCGGTGAGCTGGGAAACTGGGAATATGATCTCGATACCTACAATCACTGTATTGCGGTGCTGCAACGTTACTTCACCGGCAATCCATCCGGACTGACAGAACGTGATGCCCGGATTTACAGCCATTACCTGCAGACTGAGCACAAAAGGTTTGTGAAACTGGCTGAAGAGCTGGCTGCCGGCCGCTGACTACGGACAGAGGGCGGGATTTCTCAGGAATATAAAGGGGTAAATGATCAATGACTGATATACAGGCCGCAACTGAGAGTATAGTTGCTGCGACATCCCATCCGGTTTCCGTACAGCTGATTAATCAAGGGGCGGGGATCTGGGGAAACGTGGCAACCGGGCTTATCACTGGCCTGCTTACTGGGGGTATAACACTCACTGGCATCTGGCTGACACATTATTTCACGCTTAAGCGTGAGAGACAGGCGTCAGAAGATAAAATGAAAAAGGAACTGCATTACATTGCCACCGAGTTGGTATTCATGCTTGAACGGTATGCTGAGGGTTGTTTCCGGGTTGTGACGGATGACGGCCAGGATGATGATGCCCCCCAGCCTGAGAGAAAAGCTGTCACGAATTACCCTGAACTGAATCTGATCGATGTCTCCGGTGACTGGCGGACTTTAGAGCCACGTCTTATGTATCGCATCCGTGAACTGCCGGTGCTCCAGGATGAGGCCCACAGGGCAATTGCATATGCCGCCGAATACTCCGACCCTCCTTGGCATAAGGACTATTTCAGGGAACGGCAGTATCAGTTCACGCGCTTGGGCATCAACGCTGTCATTCTTGCCGTCCGTCTGCGCAAGGCAACCGGGATGCCCGAAACACGTCTTACAGGTCATGATGAATGGTCTGCAGTTTCCGTGTTTCGTAAAGTCTGGAGGCGCGAAAGAGCCCTGCGCGCTGCTGAAGCTACCCGCAACAGGGAGTGGAATCAATTAGTGATACCTGATGGAATGTCAAACCAATGAGCGGCCTCTTATCATATTCTCACCCGCAGCAGCCGGCGCAAATGCCGGTGGCCATTGACTATCCCGCCGCGCTGGCCCTGCGCCAGATGGCGCTCGTTCAAGATGAACTACCGAAATACCTGCTGGCACCGGAAGTCAGCGCCCTGCTCCATTATGTGCCCGATTTGCACCGCAAGATGCTGCTGGCAACCCTCTGGAACACCGGCGCACGTATCAACGAGGCGCTGGCGCTGACCCGGGGGGATTTTTCGCTGGTGCCACCGTATCCGTTCGTGCAGCTGGCCACGCTTAAGCAGCGCACCGAAAAAGCGGCCAGGACAGCCGGCCGAGCTCCCGCCGGTAGCCAGGCTCATCGTCTGGTTCCGCTTTCCGATCACCACTACGTCAGCCAGCTGCAGATGATGGTGGCCACCCTGAAAATTCCGCTGGAAAGACGCAACAAGCGTACCGGCAGAACAGAGAAAGCCCGCATCTGGGACATCACCGACCGGACAGTACGGACCTGGATTGGCGAAGCGGTTGAAGCGGCCGCCGTCGACGGGGTGACATTCTCGGTGCCGGTCACCCCGCATACGTTCCGCCACTCCTACGCGATGCATATGCTGTATGCCGGCATACCACTGAAGGTTTTGCAGAGCCTGATGGGCCACAAATCGATTAGCTCGACGGAAGTCTATACGAAGGTGTTCGCACTTGATGTTGCTGCGCGGCATCGAGTTCAGTTTCAGATGCCCGAAGCGGATGCGGTAGCCATGCTGAAAGGGAATATTTAAGTACTTAGGAGAATGATGCTGGCGAACGTCCTGCTCGCCGGGGAGGTCTGTCAGACGTTATCTGGACCAGCTGACGGGAATATCTGCTCTGTATTCCTCATACTGCTCATAGATCGCATGCTGAAGCATCGTAATACGTTCTGACAACCTGTTGGCGTCCGACATATGCCGCCATTCCCCCTCAATAGTGGTTTTCTGTCCATCCGGGAGATTGAGCGTGATCAATACCTTTGTATCACGAATAATCACCCCGTCAGTGAAAGAATTAAGACCACTCCTTACGGTATTATCTATCTGTATAGTTTCAAGTTTCATCTTGTTACCTCCTGTTGACCGGATCCCAAGCATAGATATCTGAATTCAAATTGCCTAGTGAAATGTCTGGATATGCCGCATTTTTCCCCTTATACAGCGAAGCTGGCCAAAGGCCAGCCCGCTTGGATTTATCGCTTTTGCCAGTAGATCAGCATGGCAAGGAACAGGATTGTTGCCCCCTGAGAAGCGGTCAGGAAAGTTTCCAGCAATGACATTATCGTAAAACTCCGCATTATTCAGGTGTGTGATTCAGGGGCCTTAGTCCCCCTTTTACAGGACGTAGTGTTCTGTCACGACGGAAGCCAGGGTTAATAAAAACGATTCGAATATGTCTGCAGGGACGATAGAAATCTTCGTGCGGGTTGTCTCGCTGTAGCCGGCTCTGGAGAGCGACTCGGGGGAGGAGTAGTATCTTCCGGCCACGGATATGATCGAGCCAGCAGTGCTCGCCGCAGTCGAGCGACAGGGCGAAGCCCCGAGTGAGCGAGGAAGCACCAGGGAACAAAACTTATAAATTCTGCTTACGCTCAATGCCTGAAAAATCACCTCCCCTCGGGGTTATCCACTTATCCACGGGCATATTTTTATAAAGTACTTTTTTATTCTTTTTCTTTATTTTACATCTTTTAGGGAGCCTGAAAGCCGCGTACAGTGCGGCCTGAGAGGGGGCCTGTATGGGCAACTGGTAAACATAATATGGGAAATTAATCACGTATCAGTGGGTTTTGTGTCAACAAGCTATGGGATACGCATCAACAAGCTATGGGAAAGAGGTCAAGTTCAGTTCTCAATTATCCACTTGTGGATAAAGTGCAGATTTTTCCGGTGGATAAGTATCGCGATAGCTTGCAATTTCTGTTTTCACTGTCATTATGGGTGGGTAAAAATTTACCCATAGGCATTGAAATGGATACTCAAGCACTCTTGCCAGCTACTAAAACGTTTAAAAAACGCGCCAGTATAAAGCAATCTAACGAATTGACCGAAGCTGCATATTACCTGCCTCTTCAGGCAAAACGTGTGCTGTGGTTATGCCTCATGCAGGCCTATTTTAATGACAGCCAGGAAGATGACTCTGACGTATTGCCGCTCTTCAAAATCAGCGTTTCCGATTACGTCAAATACTTCAATGTCGCTACGTCTGTCGCCAGTCGTGATGTGAAGGCTGGGGTAAATGCTCTGGGCGAATCAACGGTTACCTTTTATCCAAAAGAAGGTGAGTTTGAAGAAGTTAAACGTCCGTGGCTGGCTGAAGCAGGAATGAAGCGAGGCCGGGGTTCCTGGCAGATTGAATTTAACTACAAGGTCATGCCATTCCTGGTCGGCTTAACCTCCCAGTTCACTACCTATTCTCTCTATGACTGTGGCCAGCTTAATAGTGTTCGTGTCATCCGGCTTTATGAAAGCCTGTGTCAGTTCCGGAGCACTGGTGTCTGGATCACCACACATGACTGGTTATGTGAAAGGTTTATGCTCCCTGCCTCGCAGAAAAACAATATTGCTGAAATGAAGCGTACCTTCCTGGAACCTGCTCTGAAGAAAATTAATGAGAAGACGCCATTAAAGGTAACATATACCACTGAAGAAGATGGTCGCTTGCTGTTTAATTTTCTTGATAAAAAACAATAGTCTGTAATTTTTATTTCCTCCCCCCTTAGTTTGTTGCTGACATATGGGGGGATACTGAACTTGCTGTGTTTCCCATAGTGCTTGCCTAACTTGACCTGTTTCCCACACTCCCGACCGTCCGAGAAGTTGACCTGTTTCCCATAGTCCGGGCCGTCCGAGAAGCTGACCTGTTTCCCTTAGTCCGGGCCGTCCGCGAAGTTGACCTGTTCCCCACACTCCCGGCCGCCCGCGAAGTTGACCTGTTTCCCACAGTCCGGGCCGTCTGCAAAGTTGACCTGTTTCCCACAGTCCCGGCCGCCCGCGAAGTTGACCTGTTTCCCATAATCCGGGCCGTCCGCGAAGTTGACCTGTTCCCCACACTCCCGGCCGCCCGTGAAGTTGACCTGTTTCCCATAGTCCGGGCCGTCCGCGAAGTTGACCTGTTTCCCATAGTCCGGAGCGTCCATTAAAGTTGACCTGTTTCCCACAGAGGATGGAAAACTCTTCTTGTGCTGAGCGTAAGAGCTATCTGCCGGAACGGTTCCTCTTCGCTTCCTCGCCAGTTCGCTCGCTACGCTCGGTTACATGGCTGCGGCGAGCGCTGATACATAAGGCTCAGCATTGCACTGGTCGTAACTAAAATCAGAATCCTTCTGAATGACTCTCCTGTCTTGCAAGTTGAATACCTTTCTCAAAGCCCTTTTGTATGAGTTGCTGTTGATGGTCAAAAGTGCGTCTGCGTGTTGCTGCAGTGTGATTTAGTAGCACGCCCGTCGAGCTTCATCCCCCTTCTGTTGAGAGCGAAATCAAAACAATATGATTTTTTTCTTGCAACATGACACTTTTTGTTCAAAATGACAAAAAACGTCATGAGGTGATAAATGGACAATATTGAGCAGTTACGGAAAGTCGCTACACGTGCAGGTAAGCTTCTGACATCTTTGAGCGAAAGTATCCGACAGCAAAAAGAGGAATTGAAGCTTACCGAGTTCTATCAGGAATACAGCAAAGCCGCTCTGTATAAGCTGCCTAAGCTCAGTAAAGGCAGTGTTGAGTATGCTGTGTCCGAAATGGAAGCCGGTGGCTACATTTTTAAAAAGAAACCTTCTGGTAATACGATGAAATACGCGATGACGATTCAGAATGTCATCGATCTGTATAACCATCGTAAAGTACCGAAGTACAGGGATCGCTTCGATAAAGCCTTTACGATTTTTGTATGTAATCTTAAAGGTGGTGGTTCCAAGACAGTTTCTACCGCTTCATTATCACATGCTTTTCGAGCTCATCCTCAGCTTCTGTTCGAAGACCTGCGTATTCTGGCCATCGATTTCGATCCGCAGGCATCTCTGACAATGTTCCTGAGCCATGAGAATTCAGTGGGCTTGGTTGAAAATACGGCTGCTCAGGCCATGCTCCAGAACGTGTCTCGTGAAGAATTACTTTCCGATTTTATAGTACCGTCTATTATCCCTGGTGTTGATGTAATCCCCGCTTCCATTGACGATGCATTCCTTGCTGAAGGCTGGAAGGGATTGTGTGAAGAACATCTGCCAGGGAAAAATATTCATGCGGTGCTTAAAGAGAACATTATCGACAAGCTCCAGCATGACTACGACTTTATTTTCCTTGATAGTGGTCCTCACCTTGATGCGTTCCTGAAAAACTGCATTGGGGCGGCAGACCTGATGTTGACCCCTCTTCCACCGGCGACGGTTGATTTTCATTCTTCCCTGAAGTTTGTGGCCAGCCTCCCTGCCCTCATAGATTCCATCGAAATGGATGGGCACACCTGCAATCTCATCGGTAATGTCGGCTTCATGTCCAAGATCCTGAACAAGTCTGATCACAAAATTTGCCATAGTCAGGCCAAAGAGGTTTTCGGTGCCGATATGCTAGACATGGTTCTGCCAAGACTGGATGGTTTCGAACGTTGTGGGGAGACTTTTGACACAGTTATTTCAGCAAATCCAGCAACCTATGATGGAAGTACAGAGGCACTAAAAAGCGCAAAATCAGCAGCGGAAGACTTTGCGAAGGCAGTCTTTGATCGCATCGAGTTCATTCGTACTAACGGAGGTATGTGATGTCGAATGAGAAAAGAAAAACCATCGGCAGACAGTTAAATACCCAGGCGTCAATTGCGGAAATGACGGACACCGGTAGAAGCCAGGTATTTACCTTAAAAACCGGCAGGAAGGTAACGTTCAGGTTTGTTCGGGTGCCTGCATCTGAAGTTGAAAGTAAGACCTTCGTAAACCAGGAAAACAACGGAAGAGATCAACTTGCACTGACCAGGGAATCCCTGAAATCCATTATCCAGACGATTAAGTTTCAGCAGTTCTTTCCCTGTATTGGTATTAAGCAAAGTGAAAGGATTGAGATACTGGATGGTTCAAGACGGCGAGCCTCAGCAATTTTTGTCCGTACAGGCCTTGATGTAATGGTTACCGAAGAGCATTTATCAGCTGATGAAGCTCGCCAACTGGCTAAAGATATCCAGACAGCTAAAGAACATAATCTTCGGGAGATTGGCCTGAGATTGATCGCTCTTAAAGAGTCCGGATTTAATCAAAAGGAAATTGCTGAACTGGAGGGGTTATCTCAAGCTAAAGTTACCAGGGCGCTGCAGGCGGCGGCCGTACCGCAAGACTTGATTTCTCTGTTCCCGGTTCAGTCGGAGCTATCGTTTAGTGACTATAAACTTCTTTTAGAAGTTAATGAAAAACTCAGTGAAAAGGGATTAACGCCTGAAGAACTCATTCAGTCTGTATCAGCTCAGCTCGATGCAATTTTGAGTGAAGGCGAGCGACCAGAAGACGAACAGAAAGCCAGTATACTGAAGCTGATTTCTCAGGCATCTCAGGCATTGATAGATCCATCTCCCAAGGAAAAGTCAGTGGTTTCCCCACTCTGGTCTTTTGAAGAAAAGGACAAGTTCGCGCGTAAGCGTGTGAAAGGGCGTACGCTGACTTATGAGTTTAGCCGTATGTCAAAAGTGATTCAGGATGAACTGGACAAGGCTATCAACGAGGTCCTTGACAGAAATTTGAGTCAATAATTTCGCCATGGCGATTTCACATCTAACTTATTGTAATTAGGCAGTTTAGGCTGAGAATTTCAAGGTGAAATCGCCAAAGTTTTACGCCAGTTTCGCTGAAGGAATATCTGACCATCGTGTCGTATAAGCAGGAGAAAGCATCTCCCGTTTCATCTGCCATTCCGGGGCAATACCCCGCCCCGCAAACCATACTTTACCCAGCCCTGAGTTGTTGATCCCGTCCAGAACCTTCATCAGCTCAGCACTGTAAGGGCGTGGCGGGCGTTCGTCGAACAGCTGCAGCTGCGAAACGCCGGAGCCGGTGAAGTCATTCAGCATAACTCCGGCTTTGGCATACCGGTGCCCATCCCTCCAGATACGCTCCAGAGCCGTTGTAGCGGCTGCAATGATGTCCCTGGTGTCCTGAGTGGGTGTAAGAAGTTTTTCCGTAGCCACGTTGCCGTAGTAAGGCTCTTTAATGGCGAACGGAGACGTTTTGATGAAAACGGAAATATGCCGGCAATACTGGTGCTCTTTACGCAGTTTTTCAGAGGCCCGCTCTGCGTGCTGACAGATAGCCTGACGGAGTGACTCGTACTCCGTGATCTTCACGCCAAAACTGCGGCTGCAGACAATTTGCTGTTTCGTCGGAGGGGCTTCCTCAAGCGAAAGGCAGCTTTCCCCGTTCAGTTCCCGTACCGTTCGCTCAAGGACCACAGAAAAATTTTTGCGGATGAAGGCCGGGTTCGTCAGGGCGAGATCGAGCGCGGTCTTAATGCCCAGTACATTCAGCTTGCGTGCAATACGGTTACCCACCCCCCAGATTTCTTCAACCGGCTGCAGTGAAAGCAGTTTCCGCGTTCTCTGCGGATTTCCCCTGGTCAGAGCAAGTACGCCACGAAACTGTTTCCACTCTTTTGAGGCCCACTGGGCTGATTTTGCGAGGGTCTTCGTTGGTCCGGCGCCCACGCCAATGGTCAGGTGGGTACAGTCATACACGTGCTGACGCAGCTGCCGGCCGAAGTCCTCAAGCTCCATACAGTGCTCCACGCCGGTCAAATCGAGGAACATCTCATCAATTGAATACTGTTCCACTCTGGGGGCCAGTTCCTCCAGGCTGTTCATCACGCGCGCCAACATCGAGGCATAAAGTTCATAGTTACTTGAAAACGCATATATTTTTTCCGGGTATCTTTCGTTTTTTATCTGAAACCACGGAGTTTCCATTTTGATCCAGGGCTTCGCCTCGGCACTGCGAGCGATTACATTCCCGTCGTTGTTGCTCAGGACGACTATCGGCTTTCCTTTCAAATCCGGGCGGAAAACACGTTCACAGCTGGCATAGAAGCTGTTCACATCGGCCAGGGCAAACATCAGTACATCTCCCTCGGGCGGTGGATGATATGCGTGACGACGCCAAAGATATCCAGCTCGTCGGGATCAGGATAAATCGGCGACCAGGAGGCATTCATGGGCTGCAGCGTCAGTCGCGGCGTCAGCAGAAGCCGTTTCACCGTAAACTCCCCCTGCATGCTGGCGACAACGATATCGCCGTGCCGCGGCTTTTCAGCACTGTCCACAACCAGCAGATCGCCATTGTACAGACTGCCGTCGGCCATGCTGTCTCCGCTGGCACGCAGGTAGTACGTCGCGCTCGGATGCCGTATGCAGTAATCATGGAGATCCAGATCGGACTCGACATAGTCAGCAGCAGGGCTGGGAAAACCGCAGCTGGCCAGATCGGCAAACAATGGATGGGCCTGTGGCGGGAGTTCTTTCCCGGTGCTGAAAAGTTGTAGTTTCATCTTTCCTCCTGACACTCTAATTTTACTGGTTATACATACAGTGTTCACCGGGAGACCGGTAGAGATCAAGGGGTGAAAGTCCCCGACCATTGAAGGACCAGCAATCCACAAGGTCCCCGAGTCATGCGTTGCATACCGCGAGGTATGGGGCGAAGCGTTGACAGGGGTGTTGACAGGCCAGCCATTGAGCCACGAAATGTATATTAAATTACCGGGTGCCGACGTTGTACTGTTAACGGAAGGCAACATCATAGGGTGCGATACTGCGAGTGCCACATGGACCCGGCGGGGTCTGAGACCCTGGCATGTCAATACGATCTCTACGCGGGAACCGGGAGATCTCCCCTCTGACCATCTGCCAGTGTCGGAGACGGCCCGCACCGGGAAGACGAGGAGTCATAGCCGGTGATGTACGGAGAGGAGAAGTCGGACTCGCTCATAGTAGCGGCGAAGCAGGCGAACAACCCGAAAGGAGCGGAGTCAGTGGAGCGAAGGAGCGGGGCCAAGGGGAACGCGGAACAGCCACACATGCGCCGGACACAGAGCCGGGAAAGCATGTCACAGAGGCTGTCACGCGTGCGGGAAGCTGCGAAGCAGCGGAAGAAAGAACGGTTTACAGCATTGTTCCACCTGCTGACAGTCGAAGCACTGGAAGCCGCATTCCTCTCCCTGAGCAGGAAAGCGGCCGCCGGAGTGGATGGCATCAGGTGGATGGACTACGCCGGAAACATGAAGAACAACATAACAGATCTGCACCGGAGGCTACATTAGGGCAGCTACAGGGCGCAGCCCGGCAGGCGTCACTACATCCCAAAAGCGGATGGAAAACAACGCCCGCTCGGCATCGCCTCGCTGGAGGACAAGATCGTCCAGTATGCGCTGGTGAAAATCCTGAACGCAGTCTATGAAAACGACTTTATGGGGTTCTCATACGGGTTCAGACCCGGGCGAAGCCAGCACGATGCACTGGACGCACTGGCCACAGGGCTGGTACGCACTAACGTAAACTGGGTACTGGATGCCGACATCAGTCAGTTCTTCGACAGGGTGAGCCACGAATGGCTGATCAGGTTCACAGAGCATCGGATCGGCGACCGGAGCGTAATCAGGCTCATACGTAAGTGGCTCACAGCCGGGACGTTGGAGGAGGGTCAATGGCGAGCAACGGAGGAAGGCACCCCACAGGGTGCGGTCATCTCACCGCTGCTGGCAAACATATACCTCCACTACGTCTTCGATCTGTGGGCGCATCAGTGGCGACGTCGCTATGCCACAGGCAATGTGGTAATGGTCAGATACGCCGATGACATCGTCATCGGGTTCGACAAACGATACGATGCCCGGCGCTTCCGTATAGCCATGCAGCGCAGACTGAGGGAGTTCGGACTCACGGTTCACCCGGAGAAAACCCGTCTGATGGAGTTCGGCCGCTTCGCTGCCGAAAACCGTGCCATCAGGGGAAAAGGCAAACCAGAAACGTTCAACTTCCTCGGGTTCACGCACATCAGCGGGAAAGATCGCAACGGCAGGTTCATGCTGATACGAAAGACCCGCCGGGATCGGATGACGGCAACTCTGAAAGCCATCAAAGACGGTCTGCGAAGGCGCTGGCATTACTCAATCCCCGAACAGGGAAAATGGCTCAGGAGAGTGGTTCAGGGATACCTGAACTATCACTCGGTACCGGGCAACTTCCCCACCATGCAGAAGTTCAGGACACACGTAACAAACCTCTGGCGCCGGGCGCTCAGGCGCAGGAGCCAGAAGGATGATACGACCTGGACGAAAGCAAACAAACTGGCAGCCGCATGGCTACCAAGGGTTCGGGTTCTTCATCCATGGCCTGTGGAGCGGTTCACCGCCAGACACCCGAGGCAGGAGCCCGGTGCGTAAATCGCGCACGCCGGGATCTGTGCGGGGGGTATCCGGTAACGGGTATCCCTACCGCGACATATTTAACAGCGTGACGATAATCCAGATCGCCTGCCGGATAATGGTGCCAACTTACTGATTTAGTGTACGATGGTGTCTTTGAGGTGCTCCAGTGGCTTCCATCTCCATCAGTTGTCCCTCCTGCTCAGCTACTGAAGGCGTGGTGCGTAACGGTAAAAGTACTGCCGGACATCAGCGCTATCTCTGCTCTCACTGCCGTAAAACATGGCAGCTACAGTTCACTTACACCGCCTCTCAGCCCGGTACGCACCAGAAAATCATTGATATGGCCATGAATGGCGTTGGATGCCGGGCAACCGCCCGCATTATGGGCGTTGGCCTCAACACGATTTTACGTCACTTAAAAAACTCAGACCGCAGTCGGTAACCTCACGCATACAACCGGGCAGTGACGTCATTGTCTGCGCGGAAATGGACGAACAGTGGGGCTACGTCGGGGCTAAATCACGTCAGCGCTGGTTATTTTACGCCTATGGCAGGATGTGCAGGACGGTGGTGGCACGCGTCTTTGGTGAGCGTACTCTGGCCACGCTGGAGCGTCTTCCGGGCCTGCTGTCGGCCTTTGAGGTCGTGGTATGGATGACGGATGGCTGGCCGCTTTATGAATCCCGCCTGAAGGGAGAACTGCACGTTATCAGCAAGCGATATACGCAGCGAATTGAGCGGCATAACCAGAATCTGAGGCAGCATCTGGCAAGGCTGGGCAGGAAGTCACTGTCGTTCTCAAAATCGGTGGCGCTGCATGACAAAGTCATCGGGCATTATCTGAACATAAAACACTATCAGTAAGTTGGAGTCATTACCAACCAGTTCACCACCTACTCGCTCCGCGATTGTGGCAGTCTTCGAAATCCCCGGACGATCCGCCTTTATGAAAGTCTTGCTCAATTCAAATCTTCAGGCTTATGGGTTACTACTCATGCTTGGTTAAATGACCGTTTCGTCTTACCGGAATCCCAGCAGAAGAACTTGGCAGAGTTGAAACGATCTTTCCTTGATCCTGCACTCAAGCAGATAAATGAGAAAACACCTTTACTTGCTAAGTATAGTATTGATGATTCAGGAAAATTTCTGTTCTCAATAATTGATAAGCAAAATCCCGTCTGACATAAATCAGCACACATGAGCCTGTCATTTGACAAATTTTTGTCATGAAGATGGGCGGATTTCCACACAGCACCGGCGCCCGGTAAGGTGGGCGGATTCCCACACGGCACCGGCGCCCGGCAAGATGGGCGGATTTCCACACAGCACCGGCGCCCGGTAAGGTGGGCGGATTTCCACACAGCACCGGCGCCCGGCAAGGTGGGCGGATTCCCACACGGCACCGGCGCCCGGCAAGATGGGCGGATTTCCACACAGCACCGGCGCCCGGTAAGGTGGGCGGATTTCCACACAGCACCGGCGCCCGGCAAGGTGGGCGGATTCCCACACGGCACCGGCGCGCGGCAAGGTGGGCGGATTCCCACACGGCACCGGCGCGCGGCAAGGTGGGCGGATTTCCACACAGCACCGGCGCCCGGCAAGGTGGGCGGATTCCCACACGGCACCGGCGCGCGGCAAGGTGGGCGGATTCCCACACGGCACCGGCGCGCGGCAAGGTGGGCGGATTTCCACACAGCACCGGCGCCCGGTAAGGTGGGCGGATTCCCACACGGCACCGGCGCCCGGTAAGGTGGGCGGATTCCCACACGGCACCGGCGCCCGGTAAGGTGGGCGGATTCCCACACGGCACCGGCGCCCGGCAAGATGGGCGGATTTCCACACAGCACCGGCGCCCGGTAAGGTGGGCGGATTTCCACACAGCACCGGCGCCCGGCAAGGTGGGCGGATTCCCACACGGCACCGGCGCCCGGCAAGATGGGCGGATTTCCACACAGCACCGGCGCCCGGTAAGGTGGGCGGATTTCCACACAGCACCGGCGCCCGGCAAGGTGGGCGGATTCCCACACGGCACCGGCGCGCGGCAAGGTGGGCGGATTCCCACACGGCACCGGCGCGCGGCAAGGTGGGCGGATTTCCACACAGCACCGGCGCCCGGCAAGGTGGGCGGATTCCCACACGGCACCGGCGCGCGGCAAGGTGGGCGGATTCCCACACGGCACCGGCGCGCGGCAAGGTGGGCGGATTTCCACACGGCACCGGCGCCCGGCAAGGTGGGCCGATTCCCATATCGACATGTATGTAGCTTGTGTTATCTGTGGATTGTGCAGCTCAGCGGGTCGCTGGTCGTATGGCGGAGTGTCCCCCGTAACCGGCCGCGTGCGGCCGCTAACGCGCAGTACGGCGCCGCGTCCCGCAGACGGGCCGCCGTTCCCGCGCGCAGCACTGCGCACCCCCGTGGGGGACGTACGGCAGCTGCGTGGCGGTGAGCGGGATTAGGGCTTTGCAGCTACCGTGTTAAGTTCCCTGGTGTCGCTGAAATAGTTGATGAACATCCCCCTAAGCGTCAGCAGCAAGCTGCCGCCGCTTAGGCCCCGGAAATCACGCCCTTTACGTCGTAAACGCCGTAAAGCCCGCTCACCGGGGTTAAAAGGGATTACTTTGACTTCTTCATTGCTGTTCGCGAGTTAAGGCTAATCAGGGCAGGGGGTAGGGTGGCAGAATTTATAGCCCGGCAACCGGCTACGCCGGGCTTTCGGCGCCATTTTACAACACAGACGGCTTTGTTGAATAAATCGAACTTTTGCTGAGTTGAAGGATCAGATCACGCATCTTCCCGACAACGCAGACCATTCCGTGGCAAAGCAAAAGTTCAAAATAACCAACTGGCCCACCTACAATAAAGCCCTCATCAACCGTGGCTCCATAACTTTCTGGCTGGATGATGAAGCTATTCAGGCCTGGTATGAGTCGGCAACGCCTTCATCACGGGGAAGACCTCAGCGCTATTCTGATCTCGCCATCACCACCGTTCTGGTCATTAAACGCGTGTTCAGGTTGACCCTGCGGGCTGCACAGGGTTTTATTGATTCCATTTTTACACTGATGAATGTTCCGTTGCGCTGCCCGGATTACACCAGTGTCAGCAAGCGCGCAAAGTCGGTTAATGTCAGTTTCAAAACGTTCACCCGGGGTGAAATCGCGCATCTGGTGATTGATTCCACCGGGCTGAAGGTCTTTGGTGAAGGCGAATGGAAAGTCAAAAAGCATGGCCAGGAACGCCGTCGTATATGGCGAAAGTTGCATCTGGCAGTTGACAGCAACACACATGAAATCATCTGTGCAAACCTGTCGCTGAACAATGTGACGGACTCAGAAGCCTTCCCGGGTCTTATCCGGCAGACTCACAGAAAAATCAGGGCAGCATCGGCAGACGGCGCTTACGACACCCAACTCTGTCACGATGAACTGCGGCGTAAGAAAATCAGCGCGCTTATCCCGCCCCGAAAAGGCGCGGGTTACTGGCCCGGTGAATATGCAGACCGTAACCGTGCTGTTGCGAATCAGCGGCTGACCGGGAGTAATGCGCGGTGGAAATGGACAACAGATTACAACCGTCGCTCGATAGCGGAAACGGCGATGTACCGGGTAAAACAGCTGTTCGGAGGTTCACTGACACTGCGTGACTACGATGGTCAGGTTGCAGAGGCTATGGCCCTGGTACGAGCGCTGAACAAAATGACGAAAGCAGGTATGCCTGAAAGCGTGCGTATTGCCTGAAAACACAACCCGCTACGGGGGAGACTTACCCGAAATCTGATTTATTCAACAAAGCCGCGCGGGGCTAACAGGTAAGATGAAATTAAGGTTTTACGAACACTGCCACTGTAATTAATTACCGCTACTTTCATAAATCACCTCAGAATTTTTTGTTGAACTTCTTAGGGTCGAAATTCTCACCGATTTTCTTGAAGAATTCTTTATCAATAATGCCGGGACTCTCTGCTTTTTTACTTTCCTGCACTTCAGGCTCAGACGGTTGTGTATTGTGCAATACACTTTCCGCTGCACCCTTCGCGCTACTCTTATCATGCGTATTGTGCAATACATTTTTTCGGTTTTGCCGCGTTCTATACAGTGCCATCTCAAGCCCTTTGGCTGTTACCGAAAAGCTGTATTCGCTGTCGAGGATTTCAGCAATTTCATGCCGCGTTAGCCCTCTGTCCAGCCAGTTCTCGATTTCATTTAGGCGCAATCTGACAGCAGCCGATAAGTTGCGGGGTTTCAGATCTGCTGGTTTATTCATAACCCCCTCCGTTGTATGAAAATGACTCTACAACACTCGTAAGAAGGGGTCAATCGAGTTTTGTAGTTTATCTGTAGTTTTATTGTAGTCTATTTGTAGTCTGTCACGTTTTTTGTAGTTTATTTGTAGTTTTATTGTAGTCTATTTGTAGTCTTACAACACTAAGGCAAAACGTTTTTTGTAGTTTATCTGTAGTTTATCTGTAGTTTTTGGTTGCTCAGATGGTCATGCAAGCATGACCATCAAAGAATAGGACGCTTTTTAGCCAAATGCCCCTTAACCTACGGAGATCGCCCTACCAAAAAAAGATGATTTTTTATCCCTTAACCTGCTATACACCTAACGCAGCGTGATAAATCACGCTATCGCACTGATTTAAAAGAAAAAAAACAAAATTTAGCCATGCTGCGGTATTACCCAGGTATTACAAATCAAATCTAAATTACTGATTTAAATAACTTTTTATTTATTACTTTGGTAATACTATGATTTCACCGTATTAGACACCCTTTTTTCGTGGCACTGTTGCAAATAGTCGGTGGTGATAAACTTATCATCCCCTTTTGCTGATGGAGCTGCACATGAACCCATTCAAAGGCCGGCATTTTCAGCGTGACATCATTCTGTGGGCCGTACGCTGGTACTGCAAATACGGCATCAGTTACCGTGAGCTGCAGGAGATGCTGGCTGAACGCGGAGTGAATGTCGATCACTCCACGATTTACCGCTGGGTTCAGCGTTATGCGCCTGAAATGGAAAAACGGCTGCGCTGGTACTGGCGTAACCCTTCCGATCTTTGCCCGTGGCACATGGATGAAACCTACGTGAAGGTCAATGGCCGCTGGGCGTATCTGTACCGGGCCGTCGACAGCCGGGGCCGCACTGTCGATTTTTATCTCTCCTCCCGTCGTAACAGCAAAGCTGCATACCGGTTTCTGGGTAAAATCCTCAACAACGTGAAGAAGTGGCAGATCCCGCGATTCATCAACACGGATAAAGCGCCCGCCTATGGTCGCGCGCTTGCTCTGCTCAAACGCGAAGGCCGGTGCCCGTCTGACGTTGAACACCGACAGATTAAGTACCGGAACAACGTGATTGAATGCGATCATGGCAAACTGAAACGGATAATCGGCGCCACGCTGGGATTTAAATCCATGAAGACGGCTTACGCCACCATCAAAGGTATTGAGGTGATGCGTGCACTACGCAAAGGCCAGGCCTCAGCATTTTATTATGGTGATCCCCTGGGCGAAATGCGCCTGGTAAGCAGAGTTTTTGAAATGTAAGGCCTTTGAATAAGACAAAAGGCTGCCTCATCGCTAACTTTGCAACAGTGCCGGCGAACGAACCGCTCGACGGGCGATCCTTCCCCCAAGGCGTGACCGAGTTCGTGAGGCTCCGTCAGCGTTTCAGCCAGCGGACCAACCGCGACCATCGATGCATCGGGGTGCGCGCTGCGCCGCGCGCCGGGGGCTTGAACCAGAAATTGATTCAGCAGGCCGAACCCACGGTAAGTCCCGGCTGTTGCGGGATCGAACGGCAGCCAGGTACGGCGGGCTTCGTCATCCAGCCGAGCGCCATTCAGAGTCTCCTCGTAGGGTGATCGGTCCCACGACGCGTATCCCATCACAGTGCCAGTCGGCCCAACCGCGGAGCGTAACGCGGCAACGACCGTCTCCGCTCCTCCTTCGACCGGACCAATCGCTTTAAGTGAGGCATGCACCATCAAGAGGTCACCGGTTTGGACTCCGAGTTTTTGAAGCGCCTCCGTTATTGCCTTCCGCGTATGCATCGCGATATCTCCTCTAAACTGCAAAACACTATACGGGGTCTGACGCTCAGTGTAGCCTTATCGCACCCGAAATTTCAAGACTCTCCTCCTCTAAACCTGTTACCAGTGGCTGCTGCCAGTGGCGCTTTGTCGTGTCTTTCCGGGTTGGACTCAAGACGATAGTTACCGGATAAGGCGCAGCAGTCGGACTGAACGGGGGGTTCGTGCATACAGTCCAGCTTGGAGCGAACTGCCTACCCGGAACTGAGTGTCAGGCGTGGAATGAGACAAACGCGGCCATAACAGCGGAATGACACCGGTAAACCGAAAGGCAGGAACAGGAGAGCGCGCGAGGGAGCTACCAGGGGGAAACGCCTGGGATCTTTAAGTCCTGTCGGGTTTCGCCGCCACTGATTTGAGCGTCAGATTTCGTGATGCTTGTCAGGGGGGCGGAGCCTATGGAAAAACGGCAACTCCGCATCCTTTTCCCAGTCCTTCCTGACTTCTCTCTATCTGCTATTTCGTTATTTGTAAGCCCGTAACGCCCGCCGCAGCCTCACGGCAGGAGCGTAGCGACCGAGTGAGCGAGGAGGCGTCATGTCATCGCCATCTGCATTTCGCACTTACGCCCCGCAGCCGCATTTTTCTCCTGCCACATGAAGCGCTTCCCTGAATCACCACTCCGAACTAATATATTAAGCCAGTATACACTCCGCTAGCGCTATGTGACTGGTTCAGGGCTGCGCCCCGAAACCCGCTAAAACCACTGACGCGCCTGCGGCTTGCCCAACGTCTCACGTCACCGGATTAAAATCCGCTCCCGTTCACCGTTTCTGGCTGTCTTTCAGCACCGCCAGCGCTTCATCGGTTCTGCTGTGTCTGGCAGACTGTGCGGAGTTATTCTGACGGGAGAATGCTATGAACAGACTGACAAACCTGACACCTGCAGAGAAAAAATTTCTTGATGATGCTATTGCCGCAGCTGAGAGAGCGTCAGGCAAAAAGCTAAATCAGCCGAACCGGCATATCGTCCTGAACAGAGCGCGTGCGCAGATTGAGTCGCAGCGTTACGCCGACCGCCAGCGTGCATTACGTGAGGATGAGCGGCAGCAGTCCGAGTTTGCCTGGTCACGTCCGCGCGCGCCGCGCCGCTGATTGCGCCTTTTGGCGGTTTAGTGGTGCTGACACTCCGAAATCGTCTGCCATTCACCCGCGTGCATAGCCATGCAGTCGCGCAGAAATCATCAGGTGCGTTTTTCAGGGTTATGGCCAGGGAAAGGTGCTGGAAATGGCTAACTCGTTACAGAGTGGCGCTGAGGGCCTTTCAGAGTGTCAAGGCTCAATTGAAATGTCCGTTATCCAGCTCAATTAAAATGACCACTTTGATCTCTCATTCTCTTTACTGATAGACTTGGCTTTGTTGAATAAATCAGATTTCGGGTAAGTCTCCCCCGTAGCGGGTTGTGTTTTCAGGCAATACGCACGCTTTCAGGCATACCTGCTTTCGTCATTTTGTTCAGCGCTCGTACCAGGGCCATAGCCTCCGCAACCTGACCATCGTAGTCACGCAGCGTCAGTGAACCCCCGAACAGCTGTTTTACCCGGTACATCGCCGTTTCCGCTATCGAGCGACGGTTGTAATCTGTTGTCCATTTCCACCGCGCATTACTCCCGGTCATTCGCTGATTAGCCACTGCACGGTTACGGTCTGCATATTCACCGGGCCAGTAACCCGCACCTTTTCGGGGTGGGATAAGCGCGCTGATTTTCTTACGCCGCAGTTCATCGTGACAGAGCCGGGTGTCGTAAGCGCCGTCTGCCGATGCTGCCCTGATTTTTCTGTGAGTCTGCCGGATAAGACCCGGGAAGGCTTCTGAGTCCGTCACATTGTTCAGCGACAGGTCTGCACAGATGATTTCATGTGTGTTGCTGTCAACTGCCAGATGCAACTTTCGCCATATACGACGGCGTTCCTGGCCATGCTTTTTGACTTTCCACTCGCCTTCACCAAAGACCTTCAGCCCGGTGGAATCAATCACCAGATGCGCGATTTCACCCCGGGTGAACGTTTTGAAACTGACGTTAACCGACTTTGCCCGCCTGCTGACACAGCTGTAATCCGGGCAGCGTAGCGGAACGTTCATCAGAGAAAAAATGGAATCAATAAAGCCCTGCGCAGCGCGCAGGGTCAGCCTGAATACGCGTTTAATGACCAGCACAGTCGTGATGGCAAGGTCAGAATAGCGCTGAGGTCTGCCTCGTGAAGAAGGTGTTGCTGACTCATACCAGGCCTGAATAGCTTCATCATCCAGCCAGAAAGTTATGGAGCCACGGTTGATGAGGGCTTTATTGTAGGTGGGCCAGTTGGTGATTTTGAACTTTTGCTTTGCCACGGAACGGTCTGCGTTGTCGGGAAGATGCGTGATCTGATCCTTCAACTCAGCAAAAGTTCGATTTATTCAACAAAGCCGCCCCGCAGAGTCCGGAACGCTGATACGGATCCATATCATTAGTAACAGCGAAAGTACTGACATAATACCGAACGTCAGGCGCCAGCCAAGATAATGCCCAAGCCAGGTTCCCAGCGGAACGCCTAGTGAGAGCGCCAGCGGTGTCCCAGCCATGGCTATCGCCATAGCCCGACCCTGATGAAGCGGCTCAACAATTCGGCGTGAAAACCCCGCCAGCAGGCTCCACGCCAGTCCCGCAGCCGCCCCGGCCCCCAAACGCGCTAACAGGGTCAGGTAAACATTTGATGAAAGTGCGGTAATGGTATTAAAAATGAAGAATCCCGCTACGGTCATTAATAAGACATATTTCCGATTCCACGACCGGGTAACGATAGTTAACGGAATAGCGGCAAATAATGACCCGAGGGCGTAGACGGTGACCCACTGGCCTGCGCTAGCCAGCGAAATATTCATTCCCTTACTGATTTCTGGCAATAATCCTGCTGGAATAGTTTCCGTCATGATGCAAATAAATCCGGTCATCGCAAAAGCCATTAATGGCATATAGGGAAATGTGTCATTCATTTTCTGCATTTTGCAATACCGTTAATGTTTAATTAAGCCTGCCAGGTGCGCAGGCTTAGCGCCTAATAGAGTAGATCGTTAGTCAATTAAAGTGCCATGTTCAGTATTGTTTCCGCCACTTCAGCAGTAATTTTTCCATGTTCACCTAATGCGATGTGCCCATGTTCTTTTAACTTGCCGATAACAGCTGAAATATCTTCCGCGCCCAGACCATAATCAGAAAGTCGGGTTTTAACGCCCATCAGTTCAAAAAATTCCACGGTGGCATTGATAGCCTCATCGGCCATTTTTTCGCTATCAGACTCAGGAATATTCCAGACACGCGCACCGTACTGAGCCAGCTTTTCTGCTTTTTCCTTTTTGCACAAGCGCCATAGTGCAGGCATAACGATAGCGAGGGTACGGGCGTGGTCGATTCCGTATAATGCAGTAATTTCCTGGCCAATCATGTGAGAAGCCCAGTCAGTTGGGACACCTGCGCTCAACATTCCATTCAGGGCCATCGTCGCAGCCCACATGATGTTAGCTCTGGCGTCGTAGTTCTGTGGATTTTTAAGGGCTACTGGGCCTTCTTCTTTCAGCGTGCTCAGCAGTCCTTCCGCCAGGCGATCCTGCACCTTAGCGTTAACCGGGTAAGTAATGTATTGCTCAAGAACGTGGACAAAGGCATCAACAACCCCGTTTGCGGTTTGTTGTTCAGGCAGCGTGTAGGTCATTTCCGGTTCGAGCACTGAAAATTTCGGCATAACGTAAGGGGAGGTGAAAAAGAGTTTATCCTGGGTGGTCACCCGATTAATCACCGCCGTGTTATTCATCTCTGAACCCGTGGCCGCCAGGGTCAGCACGCATCCAAAAGGGAGAGCTTGTTTCACCACGCCGCCATAACTCTTGACGATCTCCCATGGATCATTTTCGTAGAGGGCTGCGGCGGCAATAAATTTAGTCCCGTCGATCACTGAACCGCCGCCCACGGCCAGAAGAAAATCAATTTTTTCTGTTCTGACAATCTCAACGGCTTTCATCAGGGTTTCATAATGAGGGTTTGCTTCTACACCGCCAAACTCATAAACCAGGGTGTTTGTCAGGGACTCTTTTACGCGTTTCAATATACCGTGTTTTATAACGCTGCCCCCGCCATAGACAATCATGACCTTTTTACCCTGCGGGACTTCTTGTGCTAACGCAGAAATTTGATCGCGACCAAAAAGAATTTTTACCGGATTATGATAGATAAAATCTTGCATAATGATTACCTCATTTTCAGAATTAAAAGCCGTCACTACAACGAGGACATATTCACGTCGTGGAATATAAAGTACCATTTTGAATTTTATTTATTAATCAACATAAATTTCACTTACTTGTGAAATTTATTTGATAATTAATGACAGACTGGTACGCTGACGTCTCCAGTAGGGACCGAGGAGGAGGAATCGTGTGGATGAATTAAAGGTTTTTTTAACAGTGGCCAGGCTGAAAAGCTTTACCAAAGCCGCAGCTGAAATAGGTGTGACACCCTCAGCCATCAGCCACACGGTGAAATCTCTTGAGGAAAGGCTTGGGATCCGCCTGCTGGCCAGAACCACCCGCAGTATCTCCACTACGGAAGCAGGTGAAAGGCTCATTAACGAAGTTGGCCCGTTAATGGAACAGGTTGATGATGCTATTAGTCGGTTGAGTGAGCTTAGGGAAAAACCCACTGGCGTCATACGCCTCACGGCGGCAGATGATGTTATCCAGTATTTGATCCGTCCTGTATTACCGGACTTTCTGAGTCGCTACCCAGATATTCAGATTGAAATCGGCATTGACTATGGATTTACAGATATTGTTGATCAGCGTTTTGATGCCGGGATTCGTCCGGGCGATGTTCTGAATAATGATATGATTGCCGCAAAAATAAGCCAGAACTGGCGCCAGCTTGTTGTTGCTGCACCAGATTATTTTAAGCGTTATGCTAAGCCCAGGAAGCCGCAGGATCTTTTGAACCACAACTGCATTAACGTCCGCTATTCTGATACGAGTGGATTGTACGCCTGGGAATTCGAGAAAGATGCTCAGAAATTCAGTCTGAAAGTCAAAGGGCAATATATTGCGAACAGCACGATTCATCAGCTCGATGCAGCATTAGACGGGCTGGGGATTGCCTATATTCCCGAGTATGTTGCAGATGGATATATCAAAAGCGGCAAGCTGATTGCTGTTCTGACCGAGTGGTGTCCATATTTTGACGGCTACCATATTTATTATCCTCACCGCCGACAGGATTCTCCTGCGTTTATGGCTTTTCTGCAACTTTTGCGCGACAGGTACAATAATGGAATAAGATAAATTTATGAGTAAAGGATTATGTCCACGATAAGCACCTGGGTCGATTCCTGGGAGGCGGCCATGAGGGTAGGGAAGCGCCGTCCCGTCAAGTCAGCGTAATGCTCTGCCAGTGTTACAACCAATTAACCAATTCTGATTAGAAAAACTCATCGAGCATCAAATGAAACTGCAATTTATTCATATCAGGATTATCAATACCATATTTTTGAAAAAGCCGTTTCTGTAATGAAGGAGAAAACTCACCGAGGCAGTTCCATAGGATGGCAAGATCCTGGTATCGGTCTGCGATTCCGACTCGTCCAACATCAATACAACCTATTAATTTCCCCTCGTCAAAAATAAGGTTATCAAGTGAGAAATCACCATGAGTGACGACTGAATCCGGTGAGAATGGCAAAAGCTTATGCATTTCTTTCCAGACTTGTTCAACAGGCCAGCCATTACGCTCGTCATCAAAATCACTCGCATCAACCAAACCGTTATTCATTCGTGATTGCGCCTGAGCGAGACGAAATACGCGATCGCTGTTAAAAGGACAATTACAAACAGGAATCGAATGCAACCGGCGCAGGAACGCTGCCAGCGCATCAACAATATTTTCACCTGAATCAGGATATTCTTCTAATACCTGGAATGCTGTTTTCCCGGGGATCGCAGTGGTGAGTAACCATGCATCATCAGGAGTACGGATAAAATGCTTGATGGTCGGAAGAGGCATAAATGCCGTCAGCCAGTTTAGTCTGACCATCTCATCTGTAACATCATTGGCAACGCTACCTTTGCCATGTTTCAGAAACAACTCTGGCGCATCGGGCTTCCCATACAATCGATAGATTGTCGCACCTGATTGCCCGACATTATCGCGAGCCCATCTATACCCATATAAATCAACATCCAGGTTGGAATTTAATCGCGGCCTCGAGCAAGACGTTTCCCGTTGAATATGGCTCATAACACCCCTTGTATTACTGTTTATGTAAGCAGACAGTTTTATTGTTCATGATGATATATTTTTATCTTGTGCAATGTAACATCAGAGATTTTGAGACACAACGTGGCTTTGTTGAATAAATCAGATTTCGGGTAAGTCTCCCCCGTAGCGGGTTGTGTTTTCAGGCAATACGCACGCTTTCAGGCATACCTGCTTTCGTCATTTTGTTCAGCGCTCGTACCAGGGCCATAGCCTCCGCAACCTGACCATCGTAGTCACGCAGCGTCAGTGAACCCCCGAACAGCTGTTTTACCCGGTACATCGCCGTTTCCGCTATCGAGCGACGGTTGTAATCTGTTGTCCATTTCCACCGCGCATTACTCCCGGTCATTCGCTGATTAGCCACTGCACGGTTACGGTCTGCATATTCACCGGGCCAGTAACCCGCGCCTTTTCGGGGCGGGATAAGCGCGCTGATTTTCTTACGCCGCAGTTCATCGTGACAGAGCCGGGTGTCGTAAGCGCCGTCTGCCGATGCTGCCCTGATTTTTCTGTGAGTCTGCCGGATAAGACCCGGGAAGGCTTCTGAGTCCGTCACATTGTTCAGCGACAGGTCTGCACAGATGATTTCATGTGTTTTACTGTCAACGGCGAGATGCAGCTTACGCCAGATACGGCGGCGTTCCTGGCCATGCTTTTTGACTTTCCACTCGCCTTCACCGAAGACCTTCAGCCCGGTGGAATCAATCACCAGATGCGCGATTTCACCCCGGGTGGGCGTTTTGAAACTGACATTAACCGACTTTGCCCGCCTGCTGACACAGCTGTAATCCGGGCAGCGTAGCGGAACGTTCATCAGAGAAAAAATGGAATCAATAAAGCCCTGCGCAGCGCGCAGGGTCAGCCTGAACACGCGTTTAATGACCAGCACAGTCGTGATGGCAAGGTCAGAATAGCGCTGAGGTCTGCCTCGTGAAGAAGGTGTTGCTGACTCATACCAGGCCTGAATAGCTTCATCATCCAGCCAGAAAGTTATGGAGCCACGGTTGATGAGGGCTTTATTGTAGGTGGGCCAGTTGGTGATTTTGAACTTTTGCTTTGCCACGGAACGGTCTGCGTTGTCGGGAAGATACGTGATCTGATCCTTCAACTCAGCAAAAGTTCGATTTATTCAACAAAGCCGTTTTGAAACTGACGTTAACCGACTTTGCCCGCCTGCTGACACAGCTGTAATCCGGGCAGCGTAGCGGAACGTTCATCAGAGAAAAAATGGAATCAATAAAGCCCTGCGCAGCGCGCAGGGTCAGCCTGAATACGCGTTTAATGACCAGCACAGTCGTGATGGCAAGGTCAGAATAGCGCTGAGGTCTGCCTCGTGAAGAAGGTGTTGCTGACTCATACCAGGCCTGAATAGCTTCATCATCCAGCCAGAAAGTTATGGAGCCACGGTTGATGAGGGCTTTATTGTAGGTGGGCCAGTTGGTGATTTTGAACTTTTGCTTTGCCACGGAACGGTCTGCGTTGTCGGGAAGATGCGTGATCTGATCCTTCAACTCAGCAAAAGTTCGATTTATTCAACAAAGCCGATAGACTTTCCTCCGACTGAAACAACAGGATGATTGAGCCCATGCTTCGATACGAGTTAACGCCGAACAATGCAGGTTTTATACTGTGGGGAGATTCAGAAGCCCTGAATGAATTACATGAACTCATTCATTACATCGTGGATGAAAGCCCACTGATTAAAGTTAAAGACGGATTTATGTTATCCCTTGCCTATGATATTCGTAAAGCACGGGAAGGTAATCGTCGTGTTGAGCAACATCAGTATGATCAACATGATACATATAAGCTTTATGGTGTTGAGCTTTTATGGCCTCTGGTCCTGGTACAGTCCTCAATACTCAGAAACTCAATGGGTTATATTCAGACAGACAAAAACCAGCTGTCTGTCATGTATGCCTTTGAATACCTGATAGAATCAGCATTAACAGAGTCTGAGAGAACAACGTCGAATGATATTATGCTAACAGTAAAATATGCATCAGACTCTGATTTTAATTTCATTGAGGATAATATTGACAGCAGGTGCTGCTATTTTATCAGCCTATCTCCGGAGCAAAGAAAAAAGCAGTTAATCAGTATTGTTCGTTCTTTTCATTCATTATGGGGTAAGTATGCCCGTGAAAAGCAGGACATAAAGATGCTGAACGAAATGAATAATACATCATGGGTCTGGCCGGACAATATCAACTGGTGAGCAACCACTGTCCGGCCAGTGAGTACCATCAGCGGGCTCTTTTACCAAAAATGTCCTCTGAACGTGACTGAAGCTGTTTGAGTGCTTCGAGCATGTCATCATTATCCAGTGAGCGCTGGGATTTCTTCCCTTCCTGCTTTGGCCGTCGTCGGGAAGGGCCATCTCCAGCGGGAATTGACTGAGAGCGCGTGTTATCCCGCTTGCTCTGCACCAGACTGATAAACTCCAGGGTTCGGCCAAGACGCTTGTTATCGACAATCGCGCCCTGGTCGATTTCTGACAGTCGGTCGTAGGTAGAGTAGGGAAGTAGCGTACCGTTCAGGCGCAGCTCTTTTCTGCCATCAGGATAGTGATACACATCGATATATTTACCTATTGCACGGCGACTCAGTTCGCTGTCTTCAATCAGGTACAACATTTTATCATATTGTATCGTCAACGATTTTGAGACTTTACGTTTTTCACGAACAGTGAAAATAAGCCCCAGGTCCTCATCATGTTCTACAGCACGGTGTACGTCAAAATCATGTCGCGGTACTTTGCCAAAACGGCGGTTATAGTCAGCCATATAGGCCTCAGCGAAGTCATTTGCAGCCTCCATTGAACAAATGCCCTGTAACCGCAGCTCTTTGACCAGACGATCCTGTAAAGTGAGGTGAGCTCGTTCTACACGCCCTTTGGCGGGACTGGTTTCTGCACAGATAGTCTGGATGTTCAGTTCATGCATGGCTCGCCCAAACTGAGTATGCCCGTCTCCGCCTGTGGCGTGTTTATTGTTAACACGAAAAACACCGGCTTTATCGCTGTACAGTGCCAGCGGTTTACCATGCTTATCGATATAGCGCCGCGTGGCTTCGAAGTAAGAAAACGTGGACTCCGATTTAACAAACAACAGTTCCATCAGTTTGCTGGTTGCATCATCAACATAGACCAGCGCGGTGCAGGCCGGGCCACGGCCTTCAAACCAGTCGTGATCACAGCCATCTATTTGTATCAGCTCACCAGTACACGGACGCCGGTACCGTGGTTGAGGGATCCTTGCGGCACGTTGTTTACGGGGAACCCATAAGCCAGCCCGCACCATGATGCGCCGGACAGTTTCTTTGCCAAGAAACAGTCCGTGGAGTTCTTCGAGCTTTTCACGCGCCAGAGTCGGACCGAAATCAGCATAACGCGTCTTGATCAGTTCCAGAGCCTGATCTGCGAGCCCGGGTGGCAACTGGCGGTTACCACGCATGCCACATCGTCTGCTGGCCATACCAAGCGGTCCGCCTTCACGGTAACGGGCAAGAAGTCTGCGGCATTGCCTGTCGCTGATACCGAGGTGCTCGGCCGCACGGCGCGTTGTGATGCGACGTTCAATGACGTCCTGTATAATCTTGATCCGGTTGATCTCTTTCAAAGTAAACACTCCTGAGCTTTCTGCGCTCATGATATGCCTCCCGGTAGTTTAAACGGACCAGTGAAGCTTACCATAGCGCGGACATCTGAATTGAGCCACAGGCGGACATTACTATTGAGCCATTACATCAGAGGGTGCGTCCAAGAGATGTTATGGTAAATAAGAGTGTCTGTTGGATATTTTAAATCTGTTTTTCTATTAAATTTATGGGGGTAGGAAATGGGGGATTTTGAGCGTACCTACGGAGCTGGTGCTGATTTTGATCGGATAATTGATGAGAATAACAGCGAATATTTTCGAGATGAGCGCCAAAAAGCTAAAAATTCGAAAAAGAATTCTCTTCTTTTCAAGATGCTTTGGTTTGGGCGAAAGCTAATCCTGGTAAAACGATAGTAAGATCTCCAGACGGTGTGGGATTTATTGAAAAATGAAAGAGTGGATTCACTGTAAAACGGCAGTCATTTTTTGGACAACACTGGCTATATACGTACTCATATGTTTCACAGTGTCGTATGTTGGAGTCTATGTTACGTACATTGCAGGGCCTATTTTGTTAGTTACAGGAATTCTTGCATGGCTTACGAAACCTAGTAGTAATTCAAATAAATCTAATATGTGACTGGGTAAGACGAACTTCATCCAACCATAAAACCCGCTTTTTTAAACGGATCTTCTTGAGATCATTTAGGGAGAATCGTAATCTCTTAGCTCTGTAAACGAAAAAACCACCCGGCAAGGTGGCTTTTTCGAAGGTTCGCAAGAGTTGAGGCTCTTTTGAACCGCGGTAACTGGCTTGGAGGAGCAGGGGTCTGACGCTCAGTGGAACGAAAACTCACGTTAAGGGATTTTGGTCATGAGATTATCAAAAAGGATCTTCACCTAGATCCTTTTAAATTAAAAATGAAGTTTTAAATCAATCTAAAGTATATATGAGTAAACTTGGTCTGACAGTTACCAATGCTTAATCAGTGAGGCACCTATCTCAGCGATCTGTCTATTTCGTTCATCCATAGTTGCCTGACTCCCCGTCGTGTAGATAACTACGATACGGGAGGGCTTACCATCTGGCCCCAGTGCTGCAATGATACCGCGAGACCCACGCTCACCGGCTCCAGATTTATCAGCAATAAACCAGCCAGCCGGAAGGGCCGAGCGCAGAAGTGGTCCTGCAACTTTATCCGCCTCCATCCAGTCTATTAATTGTTGCCGGGAAGCTAGAGTAAGTAGTTCGCCAGTTAATAGTTTGCGCAACGTTGTTGCCATTGCTGCAGGCATCGTGGTGTCACGCTCGTCGTTTGGTATGGCTTCATTCAGCTCCGGTTCCCAACGATCAAGGCGAGTTACATGATCCCCCATGTTGTGCAAAAAAGCGGTTAGCTCCTTCGGTCCTCCGATCGTTGTCAGAAGTAAGTTGGCAGCAGTGTTATCACTCATGGTTATGGCAGCACTGCATAATTCTCTTACTGTCATGCCATCCGTAAGATGCTTTTCTGTGACTGGTGAGTACTCAACCAAGTCATTCTGAGAATAGTGTATGCGGCGACCGAGTTGCTCTTGCCCGGCGTCAACACGGGATAATACCGCACCACATAGCAGAACTTTAAAAGTGCTCATCATTGGAAAACGTTCTTCGGGGCGAAAACTCTCAAGGATCTTACCGCTGTTGAGATCCAGTTCGATGTAACCCACTCGTGCACCCAACTGATCTTCAGCATCTTTTACTTTCACCAGCGTTTCTGGGTGAGCAAAAACAGGAAGGCAAAATGCCGCAAAAAAGGGAATAAGGGCGACACGAAAATGTTGAATACTCATACTCTTCCTTTTTCAATATTATTGAAGCATTTACCAGGGTTATTGTCTCATGAGCGGATACATATTTGAATGTATTTAGAAAAATAAACAAATAGGGGTTCCGCGCACATTTCCCCGAAAAGTGCCACCTGACGTCTAAGAAACCATTATTATCATGACATTAACCTATAAAAATAGGCGTATCACGAGGCCCTTTCGTCTTCAAGAATTTTATAAACCGTGGAGCGGGCAATACTGAGCTGATGAGCAATTTCCGTTGCACCAGTGCCCTTCTGATGAAGCGTCAGCACGACGTTCCTGTCCACGGTACGCCTGCGGCCAAATTTGATTCCTTTCAGCTTTGCTTCCTGTCGGCCCTCATTCGTGCGTTCTAGGATCCTCCGGCGTTCAGCCTGTGCCACAGCCGACAGGATGGTGACCACCATTTGCCCCATATCACCGTCGGTACTGATCCCGTCATCAATGAACCGGACTGCCACGCCCTGAGCGTCAAATTCCTTTATCAGTTGGATCATATCGGCAGTGTCGCGGCCAAGACGGTCGAGCTTCTTAACCAGAATGACATCACCTTCCTCCACCTTCATCCTCAGCAAATCCAGCCCTTCCCGGTCTGTTGAACTGCCGGATGCCTTATCGGTAAATATACGGTTTGCTTTCACACCTGCGTCTTTGAGTGCTCTGACCTGAAGATCAAGAGACTGCTGACTGGTTGAGACCCGAGCGTAACCAAAAAGTCGCATAAAAATGTACCTTAAATCGAATATCGGACAACTCATGTCTATTATTACAAATTTACGATTTAATAGACATATTAATGTAACAGTTTTACGATGTCCGATAATTTATAACATTTCGTACGGTTGGAAAAATGTTACTAAATGCCCGTCAGGCAGGGAGGCCGATATGCCCGTTGACTTTCTGACCACTGAGCAGACTGAAAGCTATGGCAGATTCACCGGTGAACCGGATGAGCTTCAGCTGGCACGATATTTTCACCTTGATGAAGCAGACAAGGAATTTATCGGAAAAAGCAGAGGTGATCACAACCGTCTGGGCATTGCCCTGCAAATTGGATGTGTCCGTTTTCTGGGCACCTTCCTCACCGATATGAATCATATTCCTTCCGGCGTCCGGCATTTTACCGCCAGACAGCTCGGGATTCGTGATATCACCGTTCTTGCAGAATACGGTCAGAGGGAAAATACCCGCCGTGAGCATGCAGCGCTGATACGTCAGCACTATCAGTATCGTGAATTTGCCTGGCCCTGGACATTTCGCCTTACCCGTCTTTTATATACCCGGAGCTGGATAAGCAACGAACGTCCTGGCCTGCTTTTCGATCTGGCGACAGGGTGGCTTATGCAACATCGTATTATTCTCCCCGGAGCCACTACGCTGACCCGGTTGATTTCAGAGGTAAGGGAAAAGGCGACGTTGCGCCTGTGGAACAAACTGGCACTGATACCGTCAGCCGAACAGCGTTCACAGCTGGAGATGCTGCTGGGGCCAACTGATTGCAGCCGCCTGTCTTTACTGGAATCACTGAAAAAGGGCCCTGTGACCATCAGTGGTCCGGCGTTTAATGAAGCAATTGAACGCTGGAAAACTCTGAACGATTTTGGCCTGCATGCTGAAAACCTGAGTACACTCCCGGCTGTGCGCCTGAAAAATCTCGCACGTTATGCTGGTATGACTTCGGTGTTCAATATTGCCAGGATGTCACCGCAGAAAAGGATGGCGGTTCTGGTTGCCTTTGTCCTTGCATGGGAAACGCTGGCGCTGGATGATGCATTGGACGTTCTGGACGCCATGCTGGCCGTTATCATCCGTGACGCCAGAAAGATTGGGCAGAAAAAACGGCTCCGCTCGCTGAAGGATCTGGATAAATCTGCATTGGCGCTCGCCAGCGCATGTTCGTACCTGCTGAAAGAAGAAACACCGGACGAATCGATTCGTGCTGAGGTGTTCAGCTACATCCCAAGGCAAAAGCTGGCTGAAATCATCACGCTTGTCCGTGAAATTGCCCGGCCCTCAGACGATAATTTTCATGAAGAAATGGTGGAGCAGTACGGGCGCGTTCGTCGTTTCCTGCCCCATCTGCTGAATACCGTTAAATTTTCATCCGCACCTGCCGGGGTTACCACTCTGAATGCCTGTGACTACCTCAGCCGGGAGTTCAGCTCACGGCGGCAGTTTTTTGACGACGCACCAACGGAAATTATCAGTCGGTCATGGAAACGGCTGGTGATTAACAAGGAAAAACATATCACCCGCAGGGGATACACGCTCTGCTTTCTCAGTAAACTGCAGGATAGTCTGAGGCGGAGGGATGTCTACGTTACCGGCAGTAACCGGTGGGGAGATCCTCGTGCAAGATTACTACAGGGTGCTGACTGGCAGGCAAACCGGATTAAGGTTTATCGTTCTTTGGGGCACCCGACAGACCCGCAGGAAGCAATAAAATCTCTGGGTCATCAGCTTGATAGTCGTTACAGACAGGTTGCTGCACGTCTTTGCGAAAATGAGGCTGTCGAACTCGATGTTTCTGGCCCGAAGCCCCGGTTGACAATTTCTCCCCTCGCCAGTCTTGATGAGCCGGACAGTCTGAAACGACTGAGCAAAATGATCAGTGATCTACTCCCTCCGGTGGATTTAACGGAGTTGCTGCTCGAAATTAACGCCCATACCGGATTTGCTGATGAGTTTTTCCATGCTAGTGAAGCCAGTGCCAGAGTTGATGATCTGCCCGTCAGCATCAGCGCCGTGCTGATGGCTGAAGCCTGCAATATCGGTCTGGAACCACTGATCAGATCAAATGTTCCTGCACTGACCCGACACCGGCTGAACTGGACAAAAGCGAACTATCTGCGGGCTGAAACTATCACCAGCGCTAATGCCAGACTGGTTGATTTTCAGGCAACGCTGCCACTGGCACAGATATGGGGTGGAGGAGAAGTGGCATCTGCAGATGGAATGCGCTTTGTTACGCCAGTCAGAACAATCAATGCCGGACCGAACCGCAAATACTTTGGTAATAACAGAGGGATCACCTGGTACAACTTTGTGTCCGATCAGTATTCCGGCTTTCATGGCATCGTTATACCGGGGACGCTGAGGGACTCTATCTTTGTGCTGGAAGGTCTTCTGGAACAGGAGACCGGGCTGAATCCAACCGAAATTATGACCGATACAGCAGGTGCCAGCGAACTTGTCTTTGGCCTTTTCTGGCTGCTGGGATACCAGTTTTCTCCACGCCTGGCTGATGCCGGTGCTTCGGTTTTCTGGCGAATGGACCATGATGCCGACTATGGCGTGCTGAATGATATTGCCAGAGGGCAATCAGATCCCCGAAAAATAGTCCTTCAGTGGGACGAAATGATCCGGACCGCTGGCTCCCTGAAGCTGGGCAAAGTACAGGTTTCAGTGCTGGTCCGTTCATTGCTGAAAAGTGAACGTCCTTCCGGACTGACTCAGGCAATCATTGAAGTGGGGCGCATCAACAAAACGCTGTATCTGCTTAATTATATTGATGATGAAGATTACCGCCGGCGCATTCTGACCCAGCTTAATCGGGGAGAAAGTCGCCATGCCGTTGCCAGAGCCATCTGTCACGGTCAAAAAGGTGAGATAAGAAAACGATATACCGACGGTCAGGAAGATCAACTGGGCACACTGGGGCTGGTCACTAACGCCGTCGTGTTATGGAACACTATTTATATGCAGGCAGCCCTGGATCATCTCCGGGCGCAGGGTGAAACACTGAATGATGAAGATATCGCACGCCTCTCCCCGCTTTGCCACGGACATATCAATATGCTCGGCCATTATTCCTTCACGCTGGCAGAACTGGTGACCAAAGGACATCTGAGACCATTAAAAGAGGCGTCAGAGGCAGAAAACGTTGCTTAACGTGAGTTTTCGTTCCACTGAGCGTCAGACCCCGAGTACTGCGGGTAAATGGCGCCGTCGCCCGGCGCAGCCGGCTGCTGTTTTGACAGGTTCTGCCTCACCCACCCCCTTCCCTGCAAAGCTATACCCGCTAAAAACGGCTCAGATGCCTCTGTACGCGGTCGGAGTGGTCCCGGCAAGGCGACAGCCGCAGTCGGGGCGTATCTCCGCGTTAGCGGGCCGTTAGGGCCGCTTACGAGCGTGTATCCCAGAACTTACCGCGACACTACTCACAGAGATGACGAAGAGTAGTTACAACACCCATCATTAAAAGCGACACTACTCCCGGCCTTCGGCCGGGGGCGGCGGCGCTTTTCAGTGGTGGGGAGGGGCTCCTGGCTGGCAAACCGGCGCCGGTTTTATGATGAATTTTCATTTGAATGCTGTAACTAACTTGGTTCTCCGGTTGGGGCCCGTCGCGCAGCGATGGGAGCTCTCTCTAGCGCGCGCGGTATTCCTGCACCGTCTGGGTGAAATCAGGGATCGTAAACCGGAAAATCAGAGCTACCGCGCCAGTGGACTGACGCTGCTGACAGCAACTATCTCGCTGTGGAATACAGTGTATATGGAAAGAGCGGTCGATGCCCTGAAGCGTAAAGGGGTGAAGATCAACGAGCAACTGCTGTCACATTTGTCGCCGTTAGGCTGGGAGCATATCAATCTGACAGGCGATTACATCTGGAAAAACAACAGAATACCGGCCTCCGGTAAGTTTCGTCGGCTGAGGCCAGCTAAAGTAGAAAGGTCAAAAAACGACCTTAACGTACAATAATTTTCGATATCCAAACTGACCCCATAGAAACAGAAGCCACTGGAGCACCTCAAAAACACCATCATACACTAAATCAGTAAGTTGGCAGCATCACCGATACCCAACTGTAATAACAGATACTGAAATTAACATCATCTTAAATAGAACCCGTCATACGGGAGACGGCTTTGTTGAATAAATCGAACTTTTGCTGAGTTGAAGGATCAGAGCACGTATCTTTGGTCTGTTCGGAGATATCAATATCAAGCTTTAGTGTCGAGTTACCAATAACAAACGTGATCTGACCAGCCGTTCGCCTCGCTTCACTGCGCCACACCCGTTGTTTTGCGTCCCAATGAGCAGGCTCAACCCACCACACAGCATTAGATGCGGGATCGGTTATCGACTCTAACTGCTTTCTATCACCATTAGGCATGACAATGTAAGGCGGAGACTGATCACCCTGCTTAGTTTTTATCGCAAGTTGAGCAAAACGTAGCTCATCGACCTTAGGGTAGATGGTGGTGTGTGCGGAAAATGCATTGTTCCCCGTCTGCTCAAGCTTTAGCGAGTACTCCGACTCGCTAACACTGACTAAGGTTTGCTTATCGTGCCATTTGGTCTCGATAAACTTGATAACGAATGGAGCTTCCATGATTACGCCTAGTAGTTCACAACGCCATCATTCGATTCAGCCGTTTTAACCAAACGCTCTACCGATTTGGTGCAAGAAAACTCCGCCGTTATCTCTGCTTGATTATCCAACAGCGACTCAAGGCGAGGCAAGAATACACGGCTAACAAGCTCAGCTTTACTGTAATCGCCTACTTGCTTATCACCATCAAATGTGAATTTTGGTAGCACCTTATGAACGATAAAGTTGTTGATGGCCAGAGACTTATTGTCGTTTACATCGCTAAACAAACTTACGTAGTTAAGCCCCTGTCGAATGGTACGCATACCAAACTCCACGCCAAGCGGATCAAAGACATCTCGGTTTAAGGTCGTAAACAACTCGCAGAATTCATTCGTACGTTCAAATTTCGGATAAGGGGTACGCTCACCAAGCTCTTCAATATCAAACACTAGCGGTAAAGTAACGTCGTCTACCTGTGCACTCAACACCAATTCGCTTTAATGTCCCAAACGAGGTCATCCATGCCAGCATCTGCCGGTAACCTTGTCGTGTTGTGGAGAAATACTGAGTCCCAAGGACTTTATTGTTCTGATCTACGACAGCGGCAACGTGCAAATCTTTATGTGTATCCACGCCACCCACAACGGCAGCTTCGGTAACTTTATCAACCATGACAGAGCTCCTGTGAGGAAACAGAGTTGAATCTCCAGACAGATAACCCGGACAGGACAGTAACGAGACAAGCCGTCAGGCCCTTCTTGAGTCACGCGCATCGGTGAGGAGATGCCTCGCATGAAGGCGCTTCCGGCAACCGACGGGTCCAGGGCAGGACACAAAAGGTCGATCGCTGTGTGAGTCAGGATGCGGGAAGGTCTTCACTGCATCAGTAATCACACCAATCTGGTTAAACGGCAAACTAAGTGGTGGTAAAGACTGACATCGGCATTATTACTATCGCTGTGCACAATGACGTTTTCTTCAGGTTTACGTCGCCAGACCGCCATCAGCAGCGCATCCAGTGCCAGCTCGCGCGACAGTGTCGGCTTCATCGACCAGCCCACCACATTACGGGCAAAAAGATCGATAACCACTGCCAGGTACAGCCAGCCCTGCCAGGTGCGGATGTAGGTGATGTCGGTGACCCACACCTGATTGGGCTTCACTACAGTAAATTCACGCCGCACGTGATTAGGCGCTATCAGTGACGGTCGTCCCCGGCTCCCGCGTGGCACTTTATAACCATGTATAGCCTGAATCCTGTTTTTCCTCATGATTTTGGCAACCCGGTTTCTGCTGCACACTTCGCCAATTTCGCGAAGATCGCCATGAACCCTGCGATAACCGTAAACTCCACCACTCAGCGTATAGGAGTCGCGGATGAGTTCCAGCAGTCGCTGGTTATCCTTTTCTCCGGCAGATACAGGGTTATGGAGCCAGACATAAAATCCGGCACGGGCAACCTTAAGGACCCGACACATTGTAACGATCGACCAGATTTCACGGTGATCGTTGATAAAGCGATACTTCAGTCGGGCTCCCTTGCAAAGTACCGCGCTGCCTTTTTCAGAATATCCCGCTCTTCCTCAGTGCGTTTAAGCTGTGCTTTCAGCCTGAGAATTTCTGTTCTGGCATCCAGTAAATCCTGTGCCTGCTGTCCACTGTTGTCAGGCTTAACAGCCCGGAGCCATTTATATAGGCTGTGCGCCGACACGCCGAGCCGTTCAGATACTTCAGCAATAGAATAGCCCCGCTCGGTGATCTGGCGGACGGCCTCTTCCTTAAATTCAGGGGTAAAACGTGATGTGCCCATAGACTCCTCCTATGCTCAAACTATAGGGCAGATTTGTCTACGGGCTCGGGGTCACTCCATTAAGTGATAACAGGTGTCTGGAAATATAGGGGCAAATCCAGTCGGGAGGATGCGTGATCTGATCCTTCAACTCAGCAAAAGTTCGATTTATTCAACAAAGCCCATTCATGTCTGTCGTCTCCGTCACGGAAATTATTACGGGATTATTTCACCCAGTCTTCCAGCACCAGGCCCGGGACCCGCGCAAACTCTCTCACATTGTTCGTCACCAGGATGGCGCCCGCCGCGATGGCGTGCCCGGCAATGGCCGTGTCATTCGGGCCGATCGGCGTCCCGGCTAGGCGCAGCGCCACCCGGATGTCCGTCGTGGCGTCCACCGCGGCGCGGTCCCAGGGCAGGACGGCATCGAGGCGCGCGCAGAACGCGTCGACCAGCTGAATATGGCGCGGCGAGGCCTTCGGGCCGGTGGCGCCGAAGCGCATCTCGGCATACGTCACGGCCGAGACCACAATGCGATCACCGCGCAGCACCGCCTGCTCCAGGCGCTTCAGCACCGCTGCCGGCTGCTCGCGCATGATGAACGAGCAGATGTTGGTGTCGAGCATCCAGGTTTTCTTCATGGCTCAAAGCGTCCTTCATCGCTGACCACATCCTCACGCTCCGCCATAAAGTCCGGATCGGCCCTGTCCAGCTGCGCGAACGAGCCCCAGGTCGGCCGGACGGGACGCAGAATGATGCTGTCCCCTTCCCGGACGATCTCCAGCTCGCTGACGCCATCAAAATCCAGGTCCCGGGGCAGACGGATGGCGCGGTTATTGCCGTTTTTAAATATCGAAACTGTGCGCATGGTTTTTCCTCATATGCTGAGTGTGCCAGGGAGTATTCCCGCATAGGTGAAGTATATGCCTGCAAGCCCGGCTTGTATAGGTGTTACATATGCAGATGGTAGGTATATGCGTATGCTTTGCCTATGCAGATGCCCGGCATATGGATATGTTACACCTATGTTGGTTTCTCACTTTTCCCGCTCAGATCCGAAAAAAGGCAGTTCCGGATCTGATTCAGCCCCGCCGGCGCGCAGCGGCCCGGAAACACAAGATGTAGCGGTGTTTCCAGCTGTCAGTGACCATATATGTTGTGCCCCTCCCCTGCCCCGTGACCGGCCGCTCACCACCCTGAAAGGGCGCTGTGGTTATTCCGTGTGCGTGGTACACTTCCGGAAACTGTGGAATAACATAAAAGTCGGATCCGGCCAGAGCGGCCGTCAGGTAATTTAATTA
>NZ_CP114221.1:0-311867 GCF_056673375.1 Enterobacter cloacae complex sp. HYC003_NIDB | reverse complement strand
CTGGGTAAAATCCTCAACAACGTGAAGAAGTGGCAGATCCCGCGATTCATCAACACGGATAAAGCGCCCGCCTATGGTCGCGCGCTTGCTCTGCTCAAACGCGAAGGCCGGTGCCCGTCTGACGTTGAACACCGACAGATTAAGTACCGGAACAACGTGATTGAATGCGATCATGGCAAACTGAAACGGATAATCGGCGCCACGCTGGGATTTAAATCCATGAAGACGGCTTACGCCACCATCAAAGGTATTGAGGTGATGCGTGCACTACGCAAAGGCCAGGCCTCAGCATTTTATTATGGTGATCCCCTGGGCGAAATGCGCCTGGTAAGCAGAGTTTTTGAAATGTAAGGCCTTTGAATAAGACAAAAGGCTGCCTCATCGCTAACTTTGCAACAGTGCCCGAAAAATTGCGCGAGATACACGGCTTGTGTTTATCCATTGAAACTCTCAGGAAGTGGATGGTAGAGGAGGGCATATGGCGCGAACGTCGTCGTAAGTTTGCCCGAATTTATCAGCGCCGGATGCGGCGCCCATCCTACGGTGAACTCATCCAGATTGATGGCTCGCCTCATGACTGGTTTGAAGGTCGGGGCCCCAAATGCACACTGATAGTCTTTATCGATGATGCTACCAGCGCTCTGATGGCGCTACGATTCGCTCCTGCAGAAACAACCCGGGCTTACATGGAAACCCTCCGGGGTTACCTTAATGATCATGGCGTACCACTGGCTCTCTATTCTGACAGACACAGTATATTCAGAGTAAATAACCCGGAGCGGGAAGGAGAGTTGACTCAGTTCACACGTGCGATAAAGACACTGGGCATCGAGCCAATCCATGCCAACAGCCCGCAGGCAAAAGGGCGGGTAGAGCGTGCCAATCAGACACTGCAGGACAGGCTGGTCAAAGAAATGCGGCTTCAGGGTATCAGTGATATTGAAACAGCAAACGCATGGTTGCCGACCTTTATTGAAGCCTATAACAACCGGTTTGCTACGCCGCCTCGTATTGCTGATAACGCCCATCTTGATGTACACCATTCTGAAGAGGAACTGGGTTATATCTTCAGCCTCCAGGCGAAGCGCGTTCTCTCCAAAAATCTCACTTTCCAGTACAAAAGCAGTGCGTTTCAGATTCGCAGTGAAGGCCGGGGATATCGACTTCGGCATTCGGTTGTCACGGTATGCGAAAGCTTTAACGGTGAAATTAAGGTTCTGTATGATGGGAAAGCGTTGGGATGGGAAAAATATGTTGATGGCCCGGAGCCTATACCACTGGATGATGAAAAAAGTGTCCATGAACGTGTGGATAATGCCCGTTTTGATTTACGCTCAAAATTCTACGTAAAACCTAAAGCTGACCATCCTTGGCTCACGCGCCGCACGCAAAGTAATCAGCAAGTGAAGCCCCCTAAATTACCCAGAAAGAAGGCTGATCCCGATAAAATGGACTGAAACCAGGCGTTATTCAGTTGAGTGCATATCCAGTCATAGGATAGATTCTTACGTAGCGTTTCTGGCGTGCATTTTCGGGTGGTTTGTTACTGTTTTTAACGGGGACACGTCAGAAACGCGCTCAGGCCGTCTGAGCGGTACGCGTAATGCGGCGTTATGGTAAATAGCCTATGCTAATGTCCGCTAAGAGCGAGATATAGTCATTCGTACCCTGAGAATTACACTTTGAAGTGATTCAGGGTATGCGCTTACTGGTTACGAATATTGAGCGAGAATCATGTGATGATCGCCGCTTTTCTTTCGAGCCAGTAGGTGCTCCACGTTCGCTAACGAATACTCAGGGCATGCAGATAAACTGCTGGCTATATTTCTTTCGAAGAGCGTGGAATGCATACCAATCCCCGATAAAAAGGAGTTGGTGATGACTGTGACTAATCAATTTGCTGCGCACGTTGGTCTGGACTGGGCTGATAAAAAACACGATGTCTGTGTTCAGTTTAAAAACGGTGAACGCGTATTCGATGTGATTGAACATACAGCAGAAGCGCTTGATGCCTGGCTTACTGAGTTACACCAGAAAGTAAAAGGTAGAATCGCAATAGCTCTCGAACTGAAGAAGGGCCCCGTGGTATATGCTCTTCAAAAATACCCCTTTATCACCGTTTTCCCCGTCCACGCATTGTCCCTGGCTCGTTATCGGCAAGCCTTCTCGCCCAGCGGCGCTAAAGATGATCCGCAGGATGCCGAGCTGGCATTAGAGTTAATGCTGCGTTACCCCCAGAAGATAAAAGCTATTGAACCCGACAATGCGGATATTCGCTTACTTCAGCAACTGGTTGAGCAACGTCGTCAGTTGGTTGAAGATAAACGACGCTTTGTGAACCGGATAATCAACACGCTTAAACAGTATTATCCTCAGCCACTGGAGTGGTTCTCACATCGGGGTAGCTTACTGTTGTGTGAGCTGATTATCCGGTGGCCCAGTCTGCAACAACTGAAACGAGCCAGACGCGACACGATCCGCAACTTTCTGAATGCCAAAGGTGGTCGCGCTATGGCCCTTACCGAGCAACGTGTTGCGAGTATTGATAATGCGATCCCATTGACTACAGACCCGAGTGTTATAGAGGCTAATGCTTTGATGGCAGCAGCACTGCGACACAAATTAAAGTCGTGAGTGAAATCATCAAAACCTATGACGAACGAATCGAAACGCTGTTTGACACATTGCCAGATGCGGGGCTGTTCAAATCACTTCCGGGCATGGGACCGTGCATGGGCCCACGGATGCTTGCTGCACTTGGTGATAATCGTGACCGGTTTAACAGCGCTGAAGAAATTCAAAACTACGCAGGTATAGCACCGGTGACCGAACGAAGCGGCCAAAAATCATGGGTTCACTGGCGATGGCAATGTGCCAAGTTCGTCAGGCAGACCTTTGTTGAATGGGCTGCCAAGACGGTTAATTCATCATACTGGGCCAAACTGTATTATCAGGGCCTTAGAGAAAAGGGCAAATCTCATCAGTCTGCGATCCGGGCACTGGCGTTCAAATGGATAAGGATCATTTACCGCTGCTGGAAGGCCAGAACCTGTTATGACGAAGCGAAATATTTGCTGGCTCTCGAAGCGAGACACTCGCCCTTACTGAAGCCATAAAAAGCTTGTCGAATGTCTCAGGGCGTGAAGCGGACATTGCAGACTGCCCAGTAGAAAAAGTGCTATCAGAATTATCTAAAGGAAGATCGTATTTACCATGTCTCATTCTAACTGTTTAATAAATTACAAAAATTAAAATTTCCATTTAATATCATCGCGTTAAGCAAGAGAATTAAACCTCTCATTTAATTTATGATTCTTATTTAATTCATGAGTTGGTGTAAAAATAGGTTGCCGCACTATAGAAAGACACATATTTAAACCCAGCAGGAAATCATATTTGAAAGTAATGTGTTTAAGGGGCTGCGTAACAAGAACAGCAAGTAAACACATAGTAATAACAGTTACCATTCCCATTTCGCAAGTGGCCATATCAGAGGTGAACTAATGCCTGCTGCAATTTTAAGAATTAAGGTTATCCTAATAATTCTTTTGTATGATTAAGATCATCGATAAATTTACTAAGGACTCATTAATGAAATTGCGACTCTGGAATCTATTACCCCATGATTACGCTCCTTTTTTTCGTATTCTTCACATCATTGTGGCATTTCTAATATTATCACAAATTATTAACTCTAATCTGACAGAGACCGAAGCAATTGGTGAACATAGTCTTGAAGGAGTTATAACCTGGATGCACATTATTTCAGGGTTAGGACTGATTATTTGTGGTTTTATTATGTTAAGTTGGATGCTTACTCAAAGAGGTTTTACTTATTATTTTTCATGGGTAGGGCTTGACTTTAGTGGTATTAAGCAAGATATAAAAACGTTGACTAGTTTCCGACTGCCCGATGCACATTCGGGAGGTATTGCCAGTACAATCCAAGGATTTGGAGTTCTAGCATTGCTAATTGTAGCACTTTCAGGTGGCCTATGGTTCTTGTTGAATACCATGCAGTCAAATCTGGCTGAAACAGTAATCCACTGGCATAAGTTCTTTACTACTTTCATTGAGGTCTATTTTTATGCACATGGTGCAATGGGAGTTTTGCATATTTTAATTGAAAAATATAAAAGCCGCTCAGTTAACCTAAGTGACTAATCTGTTGTGAGATAATATTACTTCAAGTTGAAGAAAACCCTAAAAATAAAATTTAGTTTACTAGAAGATGAAACAGCACTTGCAGAGACTTTTTAATTAAATTTAATAAAAACGAAAAAATATTCATGGCGAAATGATTGTTTAATTATCTATCATGGATAGAAATGTGAGTTAGTCGTCCTATTTTAGGAAGTTAATAATGACTAAAACAAAAGGGTTACCTCGTCCGCTGACGCACTACGCTTGGCTTTCCATTGCCACGGCTATTGCCACTATCGGACTCAAAGGTGTGGCGTGGAAAATGACCGGTTCGGTCGGTCTGCTATCTGATGCCATCGAATCCGTAGTTAACCTCGCAGGAGCCCTAATGGCGCTCTGGATGCTGACCTTGGCTGCGCTTCCGGCCGATGAGAACCATGCATATGGGCACGGCAAAGCCGAATATTTCTCGAGTGCTTTCGAAGGATTTCTGATCCTATTGGCGGCAGCCAGTATCGCCTATACCGCAGTTGAGCGGATGTTAACTCCACAGCCGCTTGAGGAGATTGGTCTCGGATTACTGGTTTCAACAGTCGCATCAATCCTTAATTTTGTGACGGCTCGCATTTTGTTAAGGGCTGGCAGGCAGCACAACTCTATCACTCTTGAGGCAGATGCTCATCACCTGCTGACCGATGTCTGGACGTCGGTCGGTGTCATTTTTGGTGTCGGACTGGTTTATCTGACCGGCTGGTTTTGGGTCGATCCGATCGTTGCATTGCTGGTCGCAGCCAACATCGTTTGGACTGGTTATCAGCTTATGAGTCGTTCAGCTGCAGGTCTGATGGACGTATCGCTACCCACGGAAGAACTCAAAAAAATCGAGTCACTGCTGGCAGGATATCGTGAACAGGGGCTTGATTTCCATGCACTACGTACACGCCAGGCTGGCGGGCGGGCGTTTATGACAATGCACATCCTAGTTCCTGGGCGATGGACTGTTCAATATGGGCACGACTGGGCCGAGCGTATAGAGAATGATATCCGCACCGCACTGCCTTTTATCCATATCACCACTCATGTGGAACCGTTGGAAGATCCCGCGTCAATGAACGACCAAACGCTCGACATTTCTGATCACTAAACTAACCACATGTCGCTGGTCGGGCAGGGTAACAAACCTCGCTCTACAAAAATTTCAGGTATTCTCTATAATTCTGAGGGTACTTGATGTGACCTGCGCCCAATTGTTGGGCACGCAATATTTTTAAAAAGTCCGCTTCTGGCACAAAGCGGACAGTGATCACCGTTCTTACGACTACTTTCTGACTTACTTCGTGACTTGCCCTAAGCATGTTGTAGTGCGATACTTGTAATGACATTTGTAATTACAAGGGGTGTAAGACATGGGTAGCATTAACCTACGTATTGACGATGAACTTAAAGCGCGTTCTTACGCCGCGCTTGAAAAAATGGGCGTAACTCCTTCTGAAGCGCTTCGTCTCATGCTCGAGTATATCGCTGACAATGAACGCTTGCCGTTCAAACAGACACTCCTGAGTGATGAAGATGCTGAACTTGTGGAGATAGTGAAAGAACGACTTCGTAATCCTAAGCCAGTACGTGTGACGCTGGATGAACTCTGATGGCGTATTTTCTGGATTTTGACGAGCGGGCACTAAAGGAATGGCGAAAGCTGGGCTCGACGGTACGTGAACAGTTGAAAAAGAAGCTGGTTGAAGTACTTGAGTCACCCCGGATTGAAGCAAACAAGCTCCGTGGTATGCCTGATTGTTACAAGATTAAGCTCCGGTCTTCAGGCTATCGCCTTGTATACCAGGTTATAGACGAGAAAGTTGTCGTTTTCGTGATTTCTGTTGGGAAAAGAGAACGCTCGGAAGTATATAGCGAGGCGGTCAAACGCATTCTCTGAACCAAAGCATGACATCTCTGTTTCGCACCGATGGTGACACTTCTGCTTTGCGTTGACAGGAGAAGAAGGCCATGAAAATGCCGAACCAACCCATTGTTTTGTGCATATTAATAGTTTGTTTAACGCTGTTGATATTCACCTGGCTCACACGAAACTCGCTTTGCGAGTTGCGGATGAAAGACGGAACAAGGGAGGTATCTGCTATCCTGGCCTACGAATCCGGTAAGTAGCTGACAAAGAGGGGGGCAACCCCCTCTTTTCGGGGTGTGGATTAGTATGCCATCGGCACCTTTTGAAAGGGTTTCTCCAGTCGGGGAAACCCTTTTTTCCTCCCGTCTTGTGGCATATAGCCTTTTGTATAAATCAAGAACCAGACCCAAAGAGTCCCACTTCACGCAAACCGTTCAAAAGCCTTAGCGTAATCCAGTCGGGAAAAATTTCACCGGTGCTCGTCCGGGCACGTACCGGAAACAATGGACTTCTCACTGGTCGGTAGCTCATAGAACGTAGCCATTGCGGTCAGTCCTTATTCTGTACCCAGTAGAGTTTTATGGCCGTCTGGCAAATCGTTCAAACATTGTCATTTCTGTTCTCGCTGCATCCGGTCAAATGATACGGTGAATTCAGCTCATGGGCATTCGCATCGCAGTCTACGAAGGCACCAGAAGTTTGAGGATGTTACGCAAAGAACAGTTATCAGGTTTGCTGGTGGGCGTAATGCCTACCTCTACTTTACTTCATAGGGATTCTTCTGCGGGGAAGCAAGAATTGACTCAACGTTGTCCGGTCGTACCAGATTTGTCGCGGAAAGCGCCTTTTTGTGAGGGGGGCCGCAGCGCTAAACCTTTTCCTGGAACGACATGAAGGACAGCAGAGCGTCCGCCCTGGAGGACAGCTCAATACAGTCTCCACGCTGCGGTTCTATCTCTTCGTCAATGGTTTCATTGTACCAAATACGCAGCCGCCATCCCTTCGCAGGGAAAGCGCTCTGCATCGCCAGGACCATCCCCTCCGGCGACAGCAGTTCTCGACAGAGGTAGCAGGCCCCGATCCGGGTTGAATCCCGCAGCCACATTACGGGATACTCTTTAACCAGTTGGTCATACACGCATTCTGCCATATGAAAGTAATTTTCGTCAGCCCTGCAAAAATCACACATTCGATTTCCTTAAATGGTGTTCATCGAGATAATTCAGAAAGTTGATTCGCCAAACTACGGGGCATTTCTTTAATGGCGGAGCTTTACATCACTATTTCTGTCATTTTCAAATCCGCCGGATACAGCAATAATTGCACCGAACAGCGGTTTGAACTGCAATGCATCCGTAGGGTATGCGACAATAATAAGGCTCTTCCCGTACTCTTAAAAATGGAAGAGTTTAAAACCCATACTGCTGGGATGAGCGAAGCACGGTACATTATGCCAGCGTATAAGGGCCGTCATAACTTGTTTTTTTCTAGAACACGGCGAAGTTTTCTTACCTGGGAAGCTGTGGAAAGCGTACCGGTTCGGGGATGGCATGCGCTTGCCTTTTCACCTGGTTTGAGTACATAGGCTAATGCCAGCTCGTTCAGAGCCGCCTCAGCTTTCAACAGGGCCTCAATGGCCGTGTTCAGGTATACAGTTCGGCTCTCATGGTTCATCAGGATTTTCCTCACAAGGGTAAAAATGACAGGCGATACCTGCCGTTTACCCTTTGTCTCCGTTAAGAATGGCATCACGGCAGGCTTCCCAGATTACCTGGGCATTAGCATCACACTCCACGAACCCGCCGCACTGATCGTATATCACCTGGTATACCTCAGGGGGAATCTTCCCAGGCGCAACCGGAGTTGAGCGTTTGCCTTTATGAATCTCATCTGCGGTATCACAGACAGCGTCGAGATGCCGCGACATCCACTCAGATAATTTCAGACCCTCTCGATTTGCCTGTTTTACATAGCGAACCTTTCTGGAAACCGTAGATCGCATCTGAATCTGTGTCACAGCTGGCACATCTTCTTTCATGGCATTCTGTAATGCAGCTTTGGGCTTTTTCATGTTCATGGTTGCTTTAAATTATTCTGGAGTTCGTCTGATATAAATGCTGACGTGATCTGTCAGCGTTGCTTAAATAGTTTATCGCCTTCCGCCAGTTCGCCGTTGAGCTGTTCAATCACGCTCCAGATGAGCCGATCATCCGGCGTTGAGCCTGCACACTCTTTCACGACCGCCACGGGTCTAAATTCTTCAGGGTCTGCCTGCCCGGAGGTGAAGAGCCTGCTCTCAATCCAGTGGGCCCCCTCTGTGCAGCAGTGGCAACTGGTTTCAGGTGGTTCATCCAGACCGTCCACTCCACAGGCTGAGCAGGTGAACAGTTTGCGAGACCCACCAGCCAGTGGCGTATCGCAAGCTGCTGGAAGTGCGCCAGCATTGCGCCAGTACAGCACATGATTTGAATCGTAGCAGTGTCCATGAAGCAGAAGCGAAACGCCGCAACTGCGAGTTTCAATGGCTTTGCCTGTGCCAAGGTATTGCCCGATCTCGTCCCATACGTCCACTAAGGTGTCAGGCAGCGGACGCGTAACAGGGAACTTAGCGCAGTCGTCCGGGGTGCCTTTAATGCAGCAGAGGGCCGAATACGCAAGCTCCTGCATTTCGTAGGAGTACTGACCACATACCACGCGTTCCAGTTTGTCGATTAGTTGTTCTTTATTCATCATACTCAGCCTTATTAAACAAATTCATTACGCCACTGGCACCATCTGGCCGGAGCAGACTGCGGCCCGGTAGTAGAGCCGCAGGGGGTGTCGCTGGACTAACAGGTGCTCAGTGAGTCCCGCACTTCCTCATGACTGGTCATTTTCAGAAGAAGCTTTCCAGGGCAGCGTGGTTCCGCCTGTGAACGGGTGACGTCTTCGTTGATTGCCTGGATATGAGCAGATTCAACGGTCCGACGCTGTACGACATGGTTGCTCAGGTTGAATTCGCACTGGAGCCTTCTGGCATCAGAATCCGCGTTCATTGCAATACGTTCATCAAAGCGGCGGTTCATTCGCAGAGCCTCTTCGTGAGCTGCATCAACAAGGGTGCGTCTGGTGACATAGTCGTTACCAGCAAAAAACGATAGCTGAGCGTGTTCCGAAGAGTAGTCGGAGCTTCCCTTACAACGGGCAATCGCGGCTTCAGAGTGCAGGATTAATGAACTCAACCGTGAACAGACGTCATTGATGGTGCCGGTTTTCAGACAGTCGTGGATAAGTGTCCAGGCGGAAATGCTCAGCGGGCGGCTGGTGATCACATAGGGATTGTAATGATCAACCGTTACGATAGTACGCAGTGAATGAAGCGATTCGGACTGCGTACGTAAGTCACGGCGAACAGTACATGCCACCGAGGCAACATCTTTACATTCTTTGTCGGACATCGAGTCCAGTACGCGGATCTCCACCTCTGCCGCCTTTGAGGCGATATGCGCACTAATCTCACCCTTAAGACGTTTGTAGTCAGCCTTGAAGCTTCCCACGCTGTCAATATCGATCCAGTAACCACAGCTGTAACCAGCATTACCAAACTCGTCATCTTTCTCATAGTTCGGACAGCCGTCATTGCTCCAGCCAGCTTTTTCCAGCAGCTCGTCAATAGCGACCAGCTCAGCCATTGGTGCATGTTCGATAATGAAATAATGGACACGGCCCCAGGCATATGCGCGTGAACGGCCATCAACAGAAGTATCAGAAGTCGTCTGACGGGAAAGTTTCATGAGGTACTCCAGTTCTGCCCGGTACCGCCGGGGCGGTGGTGCGAAAGCCGCACCATGAATGACACTATGATCCTCCTAACTTCTATTGTCAATACAATTGAAGTGGCGTTGTATTTATTCATTATTTGGACCCGGCTCGTACGGAACGACCGTCGGGACTTGCCAATTATTCTGCGGTGAGCAGGGGGAAGGGAACATCCCACCGCTTGTTTCAAGATGTACAGCCAAGGAGGGCGCAGAATGCCTGACAGAATCATCGTGCAGCGGTAGCGAAAGACCTGACAAACGGGAAAAGTATCCTTTTATTCCAAAGCCAACCTCAGCTTTTAATGTCGCCAGTACGTTTCTTAAACATGCCAAATCGGTCTCTTATACGGCCGGATGGGCCCGATGAAAACGATAAAATGAGAAACAGAACCCGACACATCGCTGCTCTCTGGGAAAGCCGGTCAGCAGATGGAGCGCCAGGAACTAAATCCGCTGGTTTTAATAATGATTGAGGAGAACAAGATGAAAGATAACAAGACACGTCCTGTAGACTCGTATGCTCATGCTGATTTCATGGAGTCCGTCTTCAGCAACCTCAGGGCTTTCTGTGATGCGGAATGCCAGCGGCTAACTGCCGGTTATCCCCCAACTGTCAAACCAGAACAGCAAAGCACTGACGGCCAGCTGTCGGCGGCATAAATCATTACCTGCCAGTTCGTTCAAATTTCCGCTTCCTTAAGCCCGGGCCAAAAGCCCGGCTCAATCCAAAAACTGAACGTACCGGTTTACCTCTATATCTCCTCAATCCCCTGCGACTTACAAGAGACCCGCACCGGTTTAGCCATTCCTGTCCTGCCACTCTCTCATCACTGGCCCAGACAACCGGAAAAGTAACTTTTCTCTCCGACTCACCTTCTGAACCAGCTATTTTGCTTAAACGTAAAAACGGCCCACTGTTGTGAAGATTTAAAACGGACGGATCGAGTAGTATTGTCTCAGGAATTTTTTTTAAGAAAAGTTACTTTTTCTTCTGTGCAACCTATTAGAAAAAATGTCGAACCTGGTATTGTTGTGTTGTAGCGCAGTTAAACAACCAACCAAAAGAGAGAACAAAAATGTCCGCAATCGAAACTGAAGTAAAAAACAACAGCAACGAAATCAGCCTTCGTGGTTACCTGGAACGCACTGGTAACGGTGCCCGTAAAGGTAACGGCCTTATCATTGACCCTTCGGTTGTTGTAGAGCAGGAAGGCTTTAACACCCGCACGGCCGGTATGGGCGAGCTCTACTATTCAATGCCTCACGTTGTGGAACACCTGAACAGCCTGGCCGATGCCTACATGGAAGACCCGTTCAGCGTGACGCCTATCGTTGTTCAGATGGTTAATGGCGTACCTGTACTGCGTCAGGGGGCTTGCCGTATCCGTTCCATCGCTATTGCAAACCGCCAGCTGGAAGCAGAAGGGCGTGAACGCATTACTCGTATTCGCTGCGAAGAGTTTCGCGGTAGCGCTTCAAAAGCAGAACTCTTCACCCTGACCGGCAACTCCAACCTGGCGCTGTCTGTCGTAGCTGAAGCGCTTTCAATTAAGCGTCTTGTTGAAGATAAAGAAGAGCCTAAGACCTTTGCGGAACTGGCAAAAAAACGTGGTAAATCAGAGCAGCATCTTCGCCAGATGGTTCGCGTACTGGACCTGCCTTCTGAACTACAGACCATGCTTGTGAGCGATCAGGTGAGCATGTACGTTGCGCTGGACGAGTATATGTACAGCGGTGAGGATGCGGTAGATAACATCAACAAGGCGATCTCCATCTATGGTAAAGCGACGAAAAACACGCTGAAATTCGTCAAAGCTGCCAAGGTAGAAGAGCGCATGGCAGATCCGCAGACTCCGGAAAACTCCGGTGATGAGCAACCGGCAGGTAATGCTACCGTTAACACCCCGGTACCGGATCAACTGAATGATGAAAGCAATACAGAGACGCTGGTTACGCCACCGGTACAGGAACCAGCTCCGGCTCCAAAGGACAGCGCTCCTAAACAGAACCCGGCAGGTAAAGCACCATCCATGTCCAGCGTTCTGAACAAAAAGACCGTGACCGTCATTGCCGACACCGCGATCCCGATTTTTGAACGTATTGCTGAAGAAGCCAAGCTTAAAGAAGGTGAATCTGTCAGCACTGATACTTACACGCTTGTTCTGACCAATGATGAAATGAACGATATCATCAATGCTCATGCTGACCTGAAAGAGTACCTGCGTAAGCATGCTGAGAAGATGAATAAGGGACAGGCATGATTTTCTGACCGACCCCTCCATCCGGACGGGTCGGTAACTTTTTCAGGACAAGGGGAAACAGGGCAATGAAGAAGGCTTTTATCAACGTAGACAAGACTAACCCACTGCCAGTCCTGACGGATTCGGTGACCCGGGTAAGTATTCAGTGCACGGCAAAAGATGAAAACGGGGCAGGGATCGAAGTGAACATCCTCGACCTGATTCAGGATCATGATACGGATGAAGTGAAAGTGCAGTTTGGGAGCTCGCCTGTTCAGGCTCTGGCGATGCTCCGCCGGGTTATGACAGCACTGGAAAAGCAGGCAAATGCAGAACTGCAACAGAATTCCTGCTCGCGTATGCAGTAAACGGTAAAAGCAGAATGTTCCCTACTGGATAAACCCGGTGGACCTCACGGAGAGCAAGTCACCGAATGGTTCACTGTTAAGTGATATACATCCGGATTTATAAGGTTTTGCAGCATCCGAATAGGCAATAAATAGAATTATTTTGATTTATCTCAGCAAGGAAATGGAAAGCTACCAGATTTTAGGATAGCGAAATGCCTGTATCGCTACTCTGCTGAATTAGAAATGATTTTAAACGCAATGCATAATGATAGAATAGCAATGCCTTTAATTATTTGTCACGTCTGAATTATATGTAGACTTACGGAGAGGATATGGTAATTACTTATTCATTATCGGAAACGTTTAATATGTTTTTACGCGAGATTATTGCATCTGGACTTGCAGTTTTTTGCGCATGGTGCGTTTTGTGTCTTTTCTCTGATCAGGAACGAGGTAAAGAGGTTCCTGTTTCTATGAAAAAAATAACTTCAAAGTCAGCTTTCTCCTACTTTATCAGTTCTCAAATTGCCGCTTTTATTATCTCCTTGTTGGGTTCAATCTTAAGCACGAAATGGGACAACATCGTCTGGAATGATGAAATAAGACAGTTTTATCTGCATGTAGGATTTGGGCTGGTAGCTTGTGTATTCTGTCTGCTTGTAATCTTGCATGAGAAATTTATCAAAAGAAATTTAAATGTTTATTCTGGTTATTGTGGTTCACTGGCAGTTAGTCTCACAGGAATCTTTGTACTTTGTGCGTTATATCTGACATTTTCATTACCATTTCATTATGAAGAACGTCTACTTAATGATGCATCCTTGGTGGCTTCGGATGGCGTTGAAAATTCAGTCGTTTTTGCAGACGGTCGTTACTGGGTTTTTGAACTGGGCTTACCATATTTCAAACAGTCATTGCTCAAAGAGGTAAGAAGGGGCAGGTACCAGCTAATCTGCACTACAGAAAAAAAAACAACATGCTGGTCTGGCAAAAAACTTCCCGAAAAACCAACCTCTTTGAAAGCTAGTTCATAAAGATTTAAACTGCTCGCTTAAATCCACACTGGTCCAATTTTGAAAATTTATTGTGTTTTTAAAAGAAATTACAGTGTGGGTTATTAGCCAGTAGGTCGGAGTTTTATATAATACCCAAAAACACAGGAGGTATTATGAAAACCAATCTGGCCTATGCATCTAATTGCTCCGATTCTGTCTACTCCTATATTTATCAGGCACTGCAACAACGCTCTGGTGCCGAGAATGAAAGCCTTTATCAGCAGGCCATTTCCAGCTGCTGCACAGATAAACAAAAAAAGAAACTGGCCGGGTATTATGCCGGTCCATGGCAGCTGCTATTCAACGCGTGGTGTAACAATCGCGTCCCTAACACAGCGGTGCTGGCCCTTTTACTCCAGCAGTGCTTATCTCATTTCCAGTGCGAAGAAGTGATCGCAGCCTGGCAGTAACCCTATCAAGCCCCTTCGTATAGCGGAGGGGCAGGAGATATCTCATGTACAGAAACGACAGAAACGTGGATTCCTTCAACCTGGTTAATGCTCTTCAGCCGGTCTTTCGTAACACCGGCTGTGGGATGTTTGAATATGATCGTAAAAAGCAGAATGAAACCGCTGATTCAATCTTACGAGCGTTGGCGTTAAATGCCGATTTCGCGAGGGCCTTAAAACAGTACGTCCGGATTAATTCTGTACGACGGGTTGTTCAGTTCGATGACGGCTCGGTTCGCTATGGTATTCATGCCGAATTTGAAGGGCATAATAAAATTAATTCCTTCCGTATTTTTAAAGATGAAGATACAGACGCATTTGACTCCTATTTTTATTCGGTTTGCGATAATAAAGCTGAGCTGGTGGATTTTAAAATGGACTCTCTCGATATTCAATTGCAGGCAGTTTTTGAAAAGGTGACAGGTATTTTTCTGTCACATTAAATATTCAAATTTTCAATCCTCGGGCTGATAGACAAAAAACGCACTTTAGAATATAGATGAGATGAATATGAAAAACGTAAATATTTTGGATACCGATATTGCGGCCATTAATGCTCTTTCTGGCGTAGAACTGACTGACTTTCTCACTGCCGGGTATCAGGTAAACTGGTTAGGAGAAAGGGAGGTTTCGCTGGTGGGCTTTCCGTGTTTAGCAAGCAACAAGCAGCCGGTAGAAGTTGGTCCCGGCATTTTCATTAATCGCGTGTACAGCAGAGACAGCCAGTCTCTGAGCGGGAAATTGCGCTATGACCTGTCTAATGGTCTGGCAACGAGTGCATTTTCATTTTTCTCCCAGTCAGGCTGGTATGGGGGATTCCGTGTCGTATCTTTCCGTGACAACGGGCCAGCTGCGTTAATCAACATTGGTATTGTCCATGAGAATGTTTTGAATGCATTTTGTGCTGACTTCCCCCGGGCCAATGTGAGCGTAACCCGTTTTCATTGTGGCATGACGCTTGAGCAGATCCGAATGTTCATTTCAGACACTGCTTACGATATGCCGCTTTATAACAACGAGTCTGACTTTCGCAGGCTCGCCAGTTAGCATGGAGGCTGACTTCAGTGCTTACGCCTAAAAGCCGGTGAGCGAGGTGGCGGAACCGGTTGGCTTCGCCCAGTCTTACTTACTTCTCTCAAGGTACTGCGCTGCAAGCGTACGTAAAAAAAGTAAGTAGCTAAATGGCGTGAGCGATTAGTTCTATACGGGAAGAAGTCATAGTATTCTGAAATGATAGTTATCTCATACGAACGATAGTAATGGAGTTTCTTAATGGGCGTTGATATCTGCTGGCGATTTCAAAGGGAAGAAAAGCCTGGTAAATGGATTAATTTATCAAGCAATTATAAAGGGGACCGATCATATCTCCACTTTGCCTGGCTCGGATTTGATGTAGATCGTGAAAGGGCGAGCACATCAGCAGTTTTTATCCACGCATTACGCGGATTACCTGATGATATACCGTCCGAAGATGATGATTTATTCGGTGAACATTCATACTCATGGCTGACTTCGGAAGAAATTTTGTCAGCCATACCACCCGATAACGCCGGAGAGGTGATCCAGGAATTTGTCGAAGAAGTAAAGCGTCTCCACGTGGAGAACGGCAGCGTCCGTTTCGTCTTTGGATTTGAAGGGTAACCCGTAAGAAAGTAGCTATCTTACCCGGCTAGGTCTCCAATCTCTCAGATGCTCAAAGAGGGCCGGGCATGGTGCCCACACATCCCCTACCATTCCGATTTGATATTCGTCTAATACACCCTTTAAAGAAAACAAGCAGACGGCAATGAGACGTCGGATTAGCGTCAGCAAATATGAGACGTCAGTAGTCGATGTTTGTCCTGCGGAACGTGAATCTGTTTACAAGGGGTAAAGCCGTACCATCCATGAGGGCTCAGAGAGCCGGGGTCTCCTCCAGATCACTGGAAGTTATTGACTCTGGCAGGCCTATCCCTATGACTTTTTCCCGGATGGCAAATTAAGAGCGAACAGGGCCAAATTAGTACTCTTTTCTAAACGGAAATACTGAATCACCCTGATATAACTGGTCTCTCACAAGACAGGAGATCATCAATGGAACGTGTAATATTTTCAGTAATCTTTTTTATGATGCTGGGCGTACCTTTTTACCTTCTTTATAAAATTGCCCGGGACATTTTTGGTACCGCCGGTGCTGGTGAGCCTGCACAATTGCCTCAGGGCAAGCAAAGACGCTCAGGAGGCGCTGGTTCGGGTTCGATCTGGCAAGGACACCATCTACAGGGGAGCAGCCATTTGAACCCCCTCGGAGGTGATTGTAATGGTGAAAATAGCATAGCTGGTGGTTGTGATGGTGGCGGTGGAGGAGGTGACGGAGGTGGTGGTGGTGACTGATAGCCTGCAACTTTAACTATCAGGATGAAACCCATGTCCAGCAACCGGAAAAAGAATTCATTTCAACCGAAAAGCCCTGCCTTAAAGTGAAGCGTATTAAACGTGAAGGATGCTGAATTAGAGGGTATCGGTTTTATACTGAAGCGTAACTGGAAGAAGGATCTGAAATTAACTATTACGGAAAAGTAACTTTCTGACTCACCACGTACGCCCCTCGGTTATGCCATACAGTTTGATACGAAAACAGATCAGTAAGTAGATTGCTATACGCCGGAGAGAAGTCTATTTTTCATGCACCGAACCTGTTTGGCCTGCAATGGAAGCAGGTATAATAATCACATACAAAGGAGGGCATTATGAATACATTTTTATACGTGCTTTTGGCCTGGATTGTTGTGCTTTTTATCGCCAACAAACTGCTCGCAAGACGTAAGCCCAATACGGTTAAAATCCTGGTACAGCGCAACGGGAAAGCCGCAGAGGTTGATGCTGTAGTGGTTCAGGGTTCAAAGAGAGCTAACAACAGTTCTGTTGCGGACAGCGACGCGGTAGATAGTTATTTTGAAATGAATCCTTACTCCCGCGAAAACCAGGCGAATGGTTGGGCTATGCTGGCCAGAGACGATGACCAGCTTAAATAATCAGTTGAGTGTGATGTGTAAAGCAGCTTAAAACTCTAAATGGACGAACAGGGGAGGTGACAAAGATGACAACCAATACAACAACGACCACCTACCGCTCAGAAGAAATCGTGCCGTTCAGACGGCCCAAAGGGGATCTGGATAGTCGGTATATGCCTCAGGTGTATGCAATGGTGCGGAACTGGGCAAGTAACCCTGCTCAATATGGTGAGGGTGTACTGGCCTCCTACCGCCAACCGGCAGTAAACCTTGCCTACCAGGTAAAAGGAACTCGTGTTGTTTTAATTCTGGTACCAGTAGAGTGCGAGCCACCTGGAGTGATAATGACGGAAACAGTCCTGTGGCCGTCACTATCACTTGTAGAAGTCTTGCAGACCTTGCAGGAGGCCTGGCAAAATATTCCGGCGTTAAACCCCTGACGACTTCTGTCAATATCACCGGCTAGTGATTTACCTCTCTGCTGGTGGTCAGCCCGCCTAAGTTCAAATTATCTCTTTCTAAATTAGCCCGGATAAAAATCGGTCCCTCTAAAATAGCCTGCCCTGAGTAGGCTACGTCATACAAAGCGTTGGCCAGTCACCAGCTGGCTGGTGGCCATAATGCTCCACAGGATAAACCGTATCAGAACTACGCAAAGAAAAAGCCCCAACAATTTACCGATGGGGCCTTTTGCAGACATTTTACAGCCTTACCAATGATAGAGCGCTAAGGCTTCTGCTTAGTGAACAGACTTGCCCACAGATAATGGATAAAGTTGAGCAGAATGTATGTTACTCGTTGCTCGAATTTCATCGGGGCTTTGTACTTTGTCGTTATGTTATGAATATGAGTAAGGTCCGTATAGAGCCCTGGCGACTTCCTTGTTGACTTCAACACCGAACAGATGTGCTGAACAGACTCCGGTGTGAACAACCGTAGCCCTCGTCGTTGTTTGACTTTATGGATAAAATCGTCCATCCCCATACATAACCATTCCGGCTTGATGCCATCAAACTTACAACGTCCGTTTATGATGACGACATTGATACATTCCAGTTCTCTAGCCTTAAGAGCAGACTGAATAGCCCTGATGTGCCCCTGGTTTTGCTTAAACGGGTTCTGCAACTTGAGGGTTCGGGACTGAGTCCATTTCCGCCAGTGGCTTTCCTCCAGAGTACCGTAGAGCTTGCCTACGTAGTTTTTCTGCTCTATGACGTATATACCATGTGGGGCTACGAGAATGTGATCAACCTGCGTAGTGCTATGAGCCGACAACTGAAAGGTGAGATCACTAAGTAGCCCCTGAGCTTCTTCAGGAAGCCCAGATTCAATTGCCTTTGCAGTCCGCCGTTCCGCTATGGCAGAGGTCATAAATCCCAACAGACACAGCAACACGACGAAAATAAGGATAATGAAAGCTACCCCCGTAATGCTCCACAGCAGATTGAAAGCATCCATGTTACCTCACAGAGGGGTAGCTGGTGGCATTAACAGATTCTACTAAGCGGGTAGTGGTACCGGTAAGGCTCTCAATATTTGAAGACAGGCTCATCAGCATGCCGAGTGCAGAACGGAGATTACGATGAGGCTCATTGTAGTTTTTGAACGTGTCAGTGGAGTACATTTTTGAAAGACGTGTACGGATCTCTACTGACGTAAGATCTCCATCCACCAGGCCGTACTTAACTGCCTGAGGTGTTGGCCATACACGGCCTGAATAGAGAGAAACAGCATCGGCATCATGACGCGAGAGAAGCTTTTTACCCCGTCCAAGTTCAACATCAGTTATAAATTTTTCATGCATCGTGTTCAGGATCTCCTTCTGCATGAACTCCCTCGTTGAATCGGACAATGGGTGGAAGGGGTCAAGAGCATCTTTGAACTCACCGGCCGTAAGGGGCTCATTCTTGACGCCTACTGTGCTCATGATCTCTGACAGATTCCAGTGGTCCATACGCACACCGATAGAACCGATCAGGGCATTACTGTCGGCATAAATTGCATCAGCGGGCGATACCGCGTAATAGCATGCGGATGCGCATATGCCTTTCACACTAACGATGATTGGTTTATATGAGTCTGCGATATCAGAGAAAAAACGACCGGTACCGCTGGAGAGTACTTCGAGGGAGTTTTGCTTCGACCGTGCTTCATCGCCACGTTCTGTGCTCCCGGTTTTGTTACTCTTGTCAGCGGCTACAGATGAAAGAGAGCCACCGGCATCTGATACGCGTTCAATCTGTGGCTGGTGGTTTTTAAGCGCGTTTATCTGGCGGTAAATAATGATGGCGTCAGAGGGACCACCACCACCTGACTCTGCCTCGATAATAACTGCTTTGGCATGGGGATTATTGTAAGCTTTGGCAAGAGCTGTTGCGATCACTGTTCCATCGCCCGTTTCCGAGCCGGTACCCATCTCGCCAGAAATCCGTATTACAGCTATATGGTCTTTCTTCCCTTCAGCGTCCTGCCATTGTTCGTAAAGATTGTAGAAAGAAAACCCTACAGCGGTCATGGCAATTAGCGACATAGCAACTTTTGCCGTGGTATGAATGCGAAACATCTTATAAAAACGGTCAGCGTTATCATTGAGCGATTCTTTGATATTTGTAGGGGACTTCCTTTTTTTACTGCTTAACATCTGACCACCTTTACATGAGTTTTTGAAAGTTAGACCACAAGCGATTCAATGCAATTCCCAGTATCAATAAAGCGACTGGTGGGAAAAGTTGAGCGATATTGTTAAATAGTGACATATTTGGCATGACCAGGTAGACCATCGTTAAAGCACTGATCACCCAAAATGCTCGAAACCAAATACGATAAAACTGAACTGTAACCTTACCAAATACGTACCTCTTCAATTTCCACTGGTACATTCCATCTGCTAGCATGGCAAATAGATAGGGCAGAAAAACGATTAGCCACCCCAGGATTAAGTTCCACCGGAAAATGGACTGATAAAGTAAGAGGGGTATGTTTTTGGCCATAGTGTAATTAATAGAGGTAAATTTTTCAGCAACAATGTTAATACCTCTGGCTGGTTTTTTGGTGTCAGGGATCAGAATAGTATTCAGATAGTCAATTAACTTATAGTCATGTACCAACCAATTTAAAGTCGCTTCACTATTTGCAATGACAGACTTCCAACGGTCATTTGATATGATGGACCGGCTTGCATTAACCTCCTGAGTAATCTGATATTTGAGCTCCTCAGTATTCTGGAAAGCCAAGCTGTAACCAAAATAAATGACCATGCCAAAAAAAAGCATTGTTCTGAGCACTGCTGCCCTGCTTGTATTATCCGCAGCCATTGCTTTCCCTCCATTCACGAAAAAGAGCTAGCCTCTGATCGTGATTGCAATAGTTGTTACGCCACATCGTCGGGATACCCAGGAGCCAGTGGTACTGTTTAGGTATGATTTGGTCGATGAGGCTTAACTCCGCCAGTTCTTTATGCTCTGCGCTTTTCCACTCGATCTGTCCCACATCAGGAACAAATACAGCGGTCCTTGCTTTTGCGGCCTGGCGGGAAAATTCTATAAAGTTGATGCCCCACGGCGTCCAGTATCTGTACTGCTCGTTTAGGCCGATGTTAAACACCGGCAGAGAAAGAGTTGAGTCGGCAAAAGCCGAAATCACATTTTTGCAGACTCTTGGACTATCTATTTTTTCCTGTTCGGTTTTGAGATGAGTCAGCAGTGCACGGTCAATAATGCTGTTAAAGGTGTTTGTATAAAGGCCATTAGGGTCAGGAAGCTGATCTATGGCAGTAATGATTTTAAATTTTAACCGAGAAAGAAAGGGAGAGTCCTCAATAGTAACTATATGACTATGTGTTGTTTCTGGATGAATCTGGGGTTTGATGCGCTGTACTTGTTTAAAAGAGACACTACCTGGCAAATTAATGAATGCGCCCACCGTGCGTGTTAAATCGACGAAATAAGGCAAAAGATAACAACCAAGCATACGGGCATTCTTTTTTACAAGATCACACCGTACGTCATTGTTATCGAAAGAAATACGGAAACTAACGAATTTACGTTCAGGACCTTCGCTGGTGGTCAGTGATTGAATCCATTCATGGCATGATCCTTGTGGTACCGACCAGTAGCTGGTTTCACGGTCCCCAAAGGGATCAGTCGTGATCAACTCTCCCTTTAAAAGGAAAAGCTCAGACAGGGTATTTGCCATGGAGAATAGGGAATCGATATCGTTGCTCTGACAAAATTTTCCCAAATGATGAAACGCGTTTTTTTCTATCATAGTTAGCCGATCTCGAACTTCCTGAGAATCTGCGTACTTTAAACCCAAAGACTGAAAGCGCCTTTTTACGAGCGAGCGACATTTGCTGACTTTTAGTGCAGAGCTTAAAATTTGCTGGCGCGTCAGGACAATTTTTTCATCCATCAATGCAACTTCCTTAGAAATTTATTAAGATTTTTGATATCGAGATTTTGACGCAAAGTAACTTTTCCGGCCTTCTTGAAAAGCATTTCCGACAGAGTTGTGTTTGGCTTCATTTGTTTCTCAGCAACAGCAATAGGGATTTGGCCTACAACCTTCCTGCCATCTTGAAGCCTGGCAACTATGTGAAACATAGGGACCTGACCCAAGAGATCCTTTGGAATACTCTCTTCTAAAGTTGTCTGCTTTCTTTCTGAGATTGAACCTGAGAAGTTATTATGCGGCAAAGATGTTTCTGAACCGGTCGTATAAGTGACCATATTTGTGCTTATCGCACTCTTACCAAAGTTCTCTACAACAAGCGTCTGAGTAGGAGTATCGTTGACTCGCAAGCTTATATAATTGTTGCAGAGCCCCGTAATTCGATTGGCAGTTTCAACACTTGCCGCAGCAATAAAGTCGGAGATGGTTTGGGTGCAAATAAACAGTGCAATTTTCGCTGCACGACCCTGCGCCAGAAGGTTAATCATAGGGTTGTTAATGGCTGAGTGTGCCTCATCAACAAAAATACTTATCCTGGAATTAGCTGACATATCACCATCTTGAGCGTTGTAGCGACTACCGGCACAGGAGGTCAGATCTGACATTATTAATTGAGAAATAGCAGCTGCTGTATCGGGGTTTGAAAGGCCATCAAGCGAAATGTATAGCACCCCGCCAGTGCTGAACATCCCTTCGCTTGTTACAATTTCTCTTGATGATACTGAGTTCGGGTTAGGAGATAAAAGCTCATTTAAAGGTTTTTCAATGAGCATATCGAAAACAGGCATAATACCTGCGGTCATTTTAGCCATATGCTCTGGGTCGGACATTGAGTAATCAATAAGCTGGGAAACAGTATCTAACCAGTCTATTTGTTCGGACCCCTCGTAATTCATGAAATGAGCCGTAAACCATTCAGCGAGACGCTTGAAACGTACCGGCAAGGTATCGTTAGCGACGTACTTAACTTTTTCGGTCCAGACATCGTAACCATAATATCTCGCGTAACATGACTCCATTACCTTGACTGTAAGATTCACAATAGACATGTGGCTTTTCATGTTCTTGTGAATCAGATAAATAGAAGGCTTTTTCTCTATGTAAGAAAGCCCGGAAATCACATTGGAAACGAGAGCCTTGGCATACTGAACGAATGGGTTAACCTCACCGGGAACTGTCACCAAGCTCAAAAGACGAGATGTTAGGTCAGAAACATTAGTATAGGTGTTGCAGACATCAATACAGACCGAAGATGCTGGCTGGCCAGGATGAAATTTATAGAAAGGAAGACCGAGGGTCTTAGCCTCTTCCATTAGAGATTCTCGCCACTCTGCATCGTTCTTTGGATCTATGACAACAACAACATGACCAAGATGAAGCATGCTAATGCTTAGTAAACGCTGTAGCACCGTTTTCCCGGTACCCACGTTTCCGGTTATCAGAGTATGACCAAACCAATTGTCTTCAGTTACAAATATGGGTTCCCTACGTTCCACAGCAAAAATTGCATTGCTGCCGCCCATCTTACGAGCCATTGCGTCAAAATGTCTCTTAATTGGGTTGAAGACGAATGGCAACTCGATCTCACGTTTATCACTGGAGAGGTTAGCTATTTGATATGCCCGATCCGCATGTTCCGGACCCCACTCAAACCCATCACAAAAATAGGACTTTCGCTCGGGTATATCCTTATTTTTATTTTGATAATCCTGAACCAGTTGACGATACTTTCGCTCATTGGAGAAAAAGTTACTTTTGTTAATTACACGCAGTGAATCAAGACTAACGAACATGAAATGTCGCTTGAATACACGCCAATGAGCCATCAAAAATGGCGCTGCTGTTTTGCAACGATAAAGGCACAGCAAAAAAAGCAATATTGAGGTGAACAGAACTATTGGGGCGATGTCCAGTCCGTCTGAAGAAAGTCCCATATAAAGCATAGAAACCGAACAAATCAAAAGTATTGAGGCACTACGATACTCAAGAATAGGCCGATAAAAATTCTCTTGTGCATGGAGGTTAGTCCTCTTCGAATCTGACATTATAGGTTCCCAGCCTCTTTCAGGTTATTGATAATTCGTTCAATGTCCACTTTCGCCCGGTCTGATGCGGCCAGCAAAGTAGGCATGTTAAATGCATGGCATTTTGTATTGATCACAGCACCAGAATTAACGAGGTACTGAGGAAGCTTATTGAAAAGATCTTGAGCCTCTAACGACCCAAATTTTTCCACGCAAGATTGGGTCAGATAGAGAGTATTAGGAGTACTTACCATAAATCTGTTTTTGCGCTTTCTTTTAAACGCCACCTCCATTTTGGACAGAATTTGATGCAGTACTAACGCAATTTCTACAAATTCAAGCTCTGTAACGTCACCTTCGCTTATAAGCGAGAATTCACCATTTTGGTCTGATTCAGTAGATGCAAAGACTTTACTGTTCAGATTGTGACCAGAAACAGGTGATGCTGGTTTTTGTACTTCTGCTTTGTCCGATGATTTATTCCGGTTGCGCTTGGGATTTTGTTTTTCTACCGGTGCTGTTGGGGCGAACAGTCTGGCCAGTGCTGGCGAAAGATGATGCCCCTTAGCGTCTGTGGGCGCATGCTCTCCATTTGATTCTTCAAGTACAGGAGGTAAGGCGGGCTCTTCACTTGCCATCACACTGGTTGCGGCTGCTTCGGTCTGGGAATACACAACTTCAGCTGGTGGTGGGCAGTTACCCTCAGTATCTGGTTCTGAGTTTTCTTGTCCTACAGAAACATCCATAGAGCGTTCATTCGTACCCTGGGGATCAGCGTTCTGTTCTCGGTTAAGTTCTGGTAATTCTGACGGCTCGGAGAGAAGCTTTTCATTATGGACCGAAGAGCTTGTTGCACAACTACCGACTTCTGGCCGAGAAACACTAAGCTGTGAGAAATCGGTATAATCAATGATCTCATGCTCTTCATCTTCTTTCTCAAAAAGATGTTGATAATGTTCATATTCCACAGCCTCAGTTTTCAGCGGACCAGTCGCGGATGCACTATCGGTTCCATGATATTCCACGTCGCCAGAATGTTCTTCGACTGCATTTACACGTGGGGGAGGCAGCTCAAGCGTTTGCTTTGGACGTGGGGCAGAGTTTTCAACAGAAGACTCATCATTAATCACTAATGCCTGATACATAGAAGTATTGAAAAGTGACTTTAAAGTTGTTGGCCTTCTTGGCTCATGATAGGTGAGCTGGAACCCGGCGCAGTTATCGCCGAGCTGGACTAAACGCAGATCGTCAATGTCCCTTACTATCCACATTCCATCGAGAGAGCCTTCTCTGAATGTCAGTTGGAAATAGGGCTCTTCACTGAATGCTTTTTCATCTAATCCCGGCAGCAATGCCATAGTGGTATCTATGTTGAGGTAGGGGACAGCATCAACACACACTATATAGTCATTGGAAAGTGGAGCGCTTAAAAGGAGTTCATGAAGTTGGTTGACCAGGACATGGGATTCCGTGTCCTTTGCCGATTCATCTTCACTTTCTTCTATATCAGGAATGACAGGATCAGCTGCTTCCTCACCCTCAGATTTAACTATCTGCGTGTCATTATCAATTTCATTATCACTTTCGGCTTTCTTCTCAAAATCGTCGGATGAGCCTTCATTTTTCTTAGAATGTATATCAACATCAATAGAGGCAGAGGAGCGGCCTAAATCATTAACCTTAAGAACAGCCGTCTCAACAGTATCAGTAATTTTAGTTATAACGTCCCGACCGGGCACTGGTCTTCTGTATTCAGTAACTGTTTTTTGCTCGTCAATGTAAATAAAGTCTTTATTGGCATTAACGCTAAAAAGACCCGGCACTGAGTCAGGGATTTTATAGGAATCAAAGATTAAACCAATCCACCTTAGCTTAAGAAGGTTATAGAATTCTAGTTTCCCTATCCCATTTCTAAAGATGTTTGATATTTCGTTTTCCGAATAGATACCCGGAATGAAGTAGTGAACGACACGCTCATCATCATAGGGCTCGACGTAACCACGTTGAACTAGGGATTCTACCAATACGGTCTTACCAGCCTCTCCCTGAGGGAAGTTATATTTATGTAATTCGAAATCATTGAGAACAAAATCAAGGAATGCGTTCTCGTTAAGGTATACCTCACCATTTACGATAATGATGTGCATAGGCTTAGCATTGTAATTGTTGATATTGATACTGGTAAAGTTGTGCTTGATGGTACTAATGGCCCTTGCTGCTGCATCATTAGAACGCAGACCCATGATAGGGTCACGTAAAACATTAAGGTCTGTACCAGTAGAATAGAAATCAGCGGTCCTCACGCATTTAGACAAAAAGTCATTCCCATCAGTATAAACGTTTAGGGCGGTGATCATTTTTGAATAAACACGTTCTTTATTTACCCGATCCAAAAATGCAAGACATACCGGGTTTAGGATTCGCTCAAGGAAAACGCTGGACCAGATATTATGTTGATTATGAATACGCTTTCGCCAGTGGATTTCGTATTCAACCACGTCATTTTCACGTGCCCAGTCAAGAAGACTTTGTGAGCTTGGCGTCCAAATGATCGGACTAGCTAAATTCAGGCTTACAATGTCGAGATCGTAAACCTTTCCGGCATCATGGACTAAACCACAGATAAACGCAGCATAGAGATATACTTTTCTACGGACTACTTCTTCATCTTGATATCCGATTGGTCTCAGTTCTGAGTGATGCGCATTTTTTAAAGAGAGTATGGCCACTTCCAGGCTGTGAGAAAGTAACCCACCAATACCATTATGATGATGATTTTCGGAAGCTGGCAAAAGATGTATCCAGCGAACATATTCAACCAAGGGCTTTAAAACTAAATTAGTAAATGTATATGCATCGTCCCTGATGTCGCTATCGCTGATAGCTAACATCATTGAAATTGAGTGCAGCTTTTCCCGATACAGAGACAGGATTGACTGTTCATTAAATGTCTGTATGCCCGTCGGACGAGTTGGATACTCGATGAATTTCAGGACTTCTGGATTTGGATGATCAGGAACAGTGTACTTCTGATCTCCTAGAATCTGCGCAAAAGGAGAGAGGCTTGATATATCCTCAATCATTACAGAGGTTGCATCATTCTCCTGAGATGAGAATATCCCCAAAATCCGTTTAATACATAAATACAGCGCCCTGAAATTCATCATCATACCTTATCGACGTTTGCCTGACAGTTCGGCTGCAATGTATGCCTGCACACTTTTATATTGCATTACTTTGGTGATGAACTCTGCTGGACTGTATGGCCCATCCTTACGGCGAGAAACATTCAGAGTCTTTTTCACATTCTCAACATATAAATTAATACTCTTTATAATGTTGTGAGACATAACCGGATAGTCGCTTACAGCCAGTAAACCCAATGAGTTGTACTCATACATTGTGTTCATGAGCTGGTTCATCTCGAAGATGTACTTGTAAAACCTCATGGTGTTGTGGTTATTGAAGTTGAGTTGTACTGGTTCAAAACTGAAAGGTACAAACTGAGTTGATGACATGAATGAGTCATTCTTGTCGAACTCAATTGACTTAATATAAGCAACAAGATTTTCTTTCATCTTATTGTTTTCTTCATGCAGCTCGTTGAACCAATCCTGAATAGCCTGAACAAGGTCAGGATGTTTAACTGCATCAACCGTTTTAAAGAGAGAGGAAATAGCGATACTCACATCATCAAAACCTCTGATGACTGCTCCATTTCTGGCAGTTAAAAACCGGTTAAAGTCTGGGGTGCCGGGGTTAATAATAACTTTGGCCATACCCTGGTGCTCTGGTCTACGTTGAGTAGAAGTTTGAGCGTTTACGCCTTGCTTTTTATTTGAACCTTTTACCATTACATCTTTTGGTTCAATGTTAATACGCTCATTGTCCGTGATAATTGCGTCGTTCATTGTGCCACCTTAGTTTTTGAGTATTGACGGATTTTTCGTCCAAGTTCGATATATGCTGAATGATAGAGCTCAAGCATTTCTCTGTAAGGCTCCAGCAATGCTTCCGTTTCAGAAATCATTTCGTATTCCCAGCTGGCATGGTTTACAAAACAGTTCTTAGAATATTTTCCACTTTTCATTGGTTGCACCCGTTTTGACATGTGGCTAGGCGCTCTTGTTTTATAAGGGCTGAACTGATGCCAAGTGATCGTTACTTTTCTGGCATTACCAATTAGCTCAACTTTTGGTGCGTAAGAACCCAGGTACTCCCTCTTTGGAACTTTGCTATGTCGGGTAAGGTTAATCTCTTGGTGGTTTCGTTCCTTCCACTTGATCCAGTATTTTGTAATGAGATCTTCAGCCTCAACACGCAAACCTTCAATCTGAGCACGTAAATTTTTACGTGTTAGCTCTATAGAACTTATAAGATTTGAATTACTCATGACGCCTCCTGATGTGAAATTACTATACCGGAGGAAATTTCCGTTTTTTTTCACGAACAGAAGATTTTTGAATGCTCTTTGATGAGGGAATTGAACAGATGTAATGCACTCGCTGTTTCCCCCATTCGGGAGGGGCCTTCAGAAACAGTAACAGCGAGTTTAGCCTCACTTCCATCGCTACCCCCTAAAGTTACTTTTGACAGAATGACCATTGTGGATTATTGCTTTTGATAATGTGCATTGCTCTATTAAAGTTATACATATATCTAGTGCCACTTTTCCAAAAAAAATGACCCTATGGAACTTTGTCCATAGTGACACTTTTATAAAAAGTGACCCTATGACGACATTACATAGGGTCACTTTTCAAACATAAGTGACCCTATGTGAGGCATTCATAGGGTCACTTTTCTTTGTTTAGTGATCCTATGTAAGCATGAGGTTGATGAAAAGTAAAAATGTCAGTTTATGACGGTCAGTGAAAGACGTCGTTATTCTAATCCAACGTTGGGAGGGGCTGGATTTAGGTTTTTTTTTAATCGCTTCACATTTCGTTAGCATGCGCAGGAATTTTTGATAAAATTCTGGTTAGTTTGGTTAAAAAGTGTTACAAGTAAGCGGTGTGGTTGAAGGGATAGATTTAAGGCTTATTCAAGCCTTAAGAAAATACTAAAAGTTACTTTTCACCCTACCGAACACCTAACAAAAAATCCATGTTGAAGATTTGAACAATTGTAATGGCGCAAGGACAATCAGCACATGTCAGAATCTGATAATTTAACTCGTAGCTTACTCGGTAAACTTTTCCGCACTGAGATTTCGCTTATTCGTAGTTACCGTGCATTTTTAATGTTATTGCCTGTGCATGGATCTTCTGCATATCAAACTGGGACTCCTCTTCTCCAGCGTCGCCTATTTGGGAAAGGATTTAGTACAGCCGCTGATTTAGCTTTTGAAGTGGAAACACGTCCAGGTAGTTTTTTGGTTCCGCGTACACTCGGAAAGGAAATTACATGGGAGAGGTTTTTTTCTGCGGTCTTGGACGGTGATTCCAATGTAATTCGTGAATATGATACAAATGATATTGACTATGGTATTTACGATGCCGGTGAAAAAGTGACTTTTCTGAATGGTACAGTGGATATCTATAATCCCAAGAAGATTCATGAGTTGCGTTCTAAATGTGTTGATATACAGAATGACTACTTTATGCAGGTGTTCTTTATCTCAATGCTCGCACCAGAGTTTGTAAGTATTTTCTTTGGTTTAAAACCAACTACAGCTGATGCTATTAAAGACATTGGTTATTCATCGTTAAAAACAATTAACGATGTCGTTCTTTTCCCACGTACAATTGCTTTCTCACAAGGGCATATTGAAGAGAGTGTTTCACTTAAAACGAAAGTTTTTGCCTGGGCTTATGAATTGTCTGCTGACATCCGGTTAGGAAAAGTTAGTGATGATTTGATGGAACTATTACGTTATGACACTATGTTCACCAGTCACCGTCAGGATGTGTTCAACACTTTAACAAATAAAGTTATGTTAAAGGATTATTGATATGGCAAAGGTCGATCAAACAAAAGCTAATGCTCTATTGCGAGCAGCAAGAACTATGTCGCTTGGGGCAAATAAAAATACAATACGAATTTTGTACGGTAATCATGTTGCTGAAAATATCGATTTTGAGCCTGGTGCAAAAACAAAACTCAAAAAAGGTATCCGGGGCTGGAGCAAACGCACAGATAACCGCCGAGCCTTTTCTGCTGTTATTGATGTCGCAGTTAACTATTTTGGTTTTGATCCAATAAATCCGGAAGCGAGTTTTCGGCAAATTGACTTCAACCGAATAATGAGTGTCCTTCATAATCTGGGATACTTTGTATGCGCACCGGAAGTTAATAAAATAATAGAAATCCTTACTTCTATGAAAGAAATTGAAGAACTAGGTGCCTGCGAAAAATGTAAACGCCCATACATTGTGCCAGTGACAAATGATGCTCATTGTCCACGTTGCAGATTATCTTCAACTGCTTCAGCCATAGAGAGGTATTCTCAAGAAGAATTAGATTAAATTTAAAAAAGATATCGCGAAACTTGCCTTGTCTGAATCTAAATATTGACTTAAGTCAAATTCTGTTGTTTGCTTTACAATCAAATATTAGTTACAACTTAAATATCAACTCTTGACAAGTAAAGATATAATTTGATTTTTCTTTATTCAGTTTTTCTTCGTTCCAAAAATGTGCACCTTTTTTTCTGTTGAAAACGTAAAACTACTTAGGTTCTCAAAACCTTCTATGCATGACGACTTCTTAATCGCTTTCAATTAATATATTTTATATTCTTGTCTAAGTTCGCTTCTTTGATCCTTAGCTATTCCTTTTTTGAAATATAGAAACAGCATTACTTGTGATGATTTTTTTCAGCTCTAAATACACCTGTTTTCAAAGCAATATTTGCTTTTAGATATTCGATAAAACCATGTTTTTGTTACACCGGATTTTTGACAACGTGCAAGATGGATGATCTTTCCATCACCGAGACTATCTTCTTAGTCAGCACTCCTTTTCCGTCCTTTTCAACATAAAAACGACCATGCTATACGAGCTCTAACCTTTTTTTTGTATGCCATCATAACCGCATCAGAAAAGGAGAACGGTCTATGACTCGTATTGCATTAGCGCCTTCAAAGATGGTTTTGCTTATGTCTTTGGTAATTACTGGTGCCCACGCCAGCCCTGAGCAACCCCTAATAAAAGATACGCCCTTTGTATCTGGCCAGGCTTATAAGAAGGGTTTCTTCTGGTATGACGATCCTGCTAAAAAAAGCGAAGCTGAAGAAGAAGAGGTTTTGCCACCAACCGGTGCTGCTAGCTCGCCTTCAAAAGAGGAAATGGTAGATTTAAATTCAAAATGGCTAAAAGAGAATATGCCTCGACTGTTAACGCAGGCAATGGATAACCCTACCGCAGAAAATCTATCACGTTATTACACGGCGCAAAGGTTAATGCTGGATATCAGTACGCGTTTTTCTGACAAATCAAAAGATTATTTTCTTAAAAACCCGATGATGTCTGAAAAACGCAGGCAACCAGTGGAAAAGGTGGCACTGGATGCTCACCGCACTGTTGTTGAAAAAAATCAGCAAACGGTAATGAAAGATATCTTTACTAAGTCAGGTTTATTTTTCTTTTTCCAGAGTACTTGCCAGTTTTGCCACGAAGAAAGCCAAATACTTCAATTTATGCAGAACTATTATTCGGTAGATATTCTTCCAATCAGTATGGATGGAAGGCCATTGCATAATGGCCTTTTTCAGGATTTTAACATCCCCAACGCACAAATTATTGATCAATTTAAAATTCGAGAGGTACCTACAATTTTCCTGGTTTCAAAGGATGGGACATCAGCTCAGCGCATTAGTGAAGGCATGATCTCCGCTGATGAATTAAAGAACACTATTATACTTGCCGCGAAGGGCATGAATCTGATCGATGACGCTTCGTTCCAGTCAACTCTAGATATTAAAAGGCAATATACCATCGGCGATGATGGCGTTATTACCGTTAATAAATCCGAAATGGAATCAGACCCATTCCTACTTCAAAAAATAATGGACCAAAAACTCGAAGGCTATGACATGCCTACGGCCGATCCGGTCAATTATCTCAATGCTGGCGGCAGTTTTGGAGGCACTTATGCGCAGTAATGCCGTTTTCAACTTCAAAAAGTTACTTTTGTCTCTTTCTGTTTGTGCTGCAATTTTAGCCCCGACTGCAAATGCAGACAACGCAATGCGTAACATTTTCAATGGCATGATGACGTCTACCAGCCCGGCCACCTTTTCCACAGCAACCCGTACAGGCATAGTTGGCGGGTCAATGTCTTACCGAACAACAAACGTTAATACCAACCTTGTTTCCATGTCGTTTCCAAAAGCTTCTGTCGGTTGTAACGGTATTGACGTTTTTCTTGGGTCCTTCAGCATGATCAACGGGGACCAGCTTGTGCAGGTGGCCCGTGGTATTGCCCAGGGTGCGGCTATCTATGCTTTTAACGTTGCTGTTTCAGCTATTTGTGCTGACTGTGCTGCAACGATTAATGACATCCAAAACAAACTGCAAGCGCTAAATAAATTTGCGAAAGATTCATGCAATGCAACTTACTCTTTCCTTTCTGAAAACGTGGGTACGCCAAGCCAGTTCGCTAACTCAGTTAGCTCTGGACCAGCCTCAATTCTGGGATCGATTAATGGTCTTATTCCTGATTTTGGCTCATCGATGACAAAGTCACCTGAAGCTGTCACTTCTCAGGTTAAAGCAAAGGATCCCGAAGAGTTCGCTGAAAAATTCAGTGGTAACCTCTTCTATATGTCGTTCATGGATATTGATAAGGGAACGATGAACATCGGAGGGGTAACGGAGTTATCCGGTTATAAACTGGCAGAACAACTTATGTCTCTCGTAGGTACTGTCATTATCAACTGGGATAGCAAAGGCGAAAAAGCGGGAATGGAAGTCCGCCCGTCTACCATGACTGTCACGGATTACATCATGGGGCCACCAGCTGGCGGATCAATTAAAATGCTCAAGTGTTCTCCGGCACCAGATCCATCATCCCCACGAAAGGCTCAGTGCCTTGTCATGTCAGAAGTTAATGACGGTGGTTTTAAGGGATTGAAGGATACCATTTCTGATCTTCTTTTAAACGTACAGAAAAAAATCATCAACGACGTTCGTGTTTCAGATGATGAATTACGCATTATCTCCTATATCGGCATCCCGACCATTATCGACTCTTTGCAAACATTCGAAGCACCGGAAGGGTACGCATACATTCAGGACATCAGCACTATTGCTGCGACGAGCCTCGTAATCAACATGTTGCGCCAGGTTGAGGCCAAAATTTCAACCATGAGCATACCGAGTGAGTCGCTGTCGGGTAAAAGGGATGATCTCAACCGATTAACAGACAATCTCTCAAAACAGGTTAAAGCCGCCTATGAGCTATCGCACAGCCAGGTCGGTACCAGCTCGGACGTCATTTCAACCTGGGATAACCGTCGCCTGCAACGGAAGGCTTTCACTGAAAGTATTCGTGGCACACGTAACTGAGGTCTGACATGGATTACAACATATATACCCTGGGTGATATTGATTTTGTCTGGTCGGCTTTTACCGGTATTGCCCTGATCTTTTCTCAATATACTGGTGTAAAAGAGTTCCTGACCACGGCCGCCGTTGTAGCAGGTGTGAGCCTATTCTATAAAACGTGGCTATGGCTTCAGGCTCCGACCAAAAATGAATTACCGTTTTTCTCCTGGTTTTTGGGGTTGATCCTTTTCATGATGGCAATGGTTCGAGTGGATGTAACTATTGAATCTGTAAAGTCGGGAGAGGTCAGAAACGTCGACGGAATTCCAATTTTTATTGCTGCGATGGCAACCGTCACCACTAACTTAAGCCAGGGTTTGCTGAAGGATTATAAAACAGCGTTTGATCCGCTTTCTCCGGTGGACCTGTCTGCAACAACTCTGGACGATGACATCACCCTCGGTCCGATGATCCGATTCGTGAAGTTTTTGCAATGGGGCGGCGATAGCCAGGGCTACTGTTCCGCATTTCCTGAACCGGCCAGCGGGCTAGGGCCAATGAACGTATGTGCTACCGTTCAGTCTCTTGCATACAACTGCCTGAAGGCTACCCAAAACTCAAGCGCAAATATTGCCGGTAAAGAAACTATTTTTAACGATATTTTCTCAGCTAATCTGGCAGATAGCATGGACCGGATTAATCAGGCGATGAAAGGCGCACTGAAGAATGCCTCTGCCAGTATTGTTGGCGCTAACGGTTCAAAATCTGGTACGTGTGATGAGGTCTGGTCAACTGTGAAACAGGTTACCAGTACAGCTGAAGCTCGCCAGACTATTTCCCTTATAGGACAGACAAACGGCATCCTTACTCCAGACGAAGCAAATGGTGCACCTACCGGCGCAAGCTTTACTGATGTTATGGCGTCAGCAAATGGTATGTACGGTAAGGCTATTGGTTCGTATGACGCCACCCTGAACCTGTTCATTATGAATGAGCTCAGAAATGGCGCAAGCAAATATAAGACCCCACTCGGTCTGGCTTCCGATATGCAGTTGTTTGAGGCTTCTCTGAAGCGAACCAACACAATGGCTTCACAGGGCCAGTTGTGGTTACAACTGTCGGGAGCAGCAATCGCATTCCTTGAAATGTTTGCTTATATGGTTGCTCCATTTGCTTTGCTTATGCTGCTGGCGTTAGGTGGTAATGGTGTTGCCGCTGCGGCGAAATATTTGCAACTTATCCTCTTCGTGAATATGTGGCCGCTTACGGCAGTAATGGTCAACGCGTATGTGAAGAAAGTCGCGACGGCCGACTTGGATACCTGGAGCACCCTCAACAGCCAGAATAATGCCGTCACGTGGATGGGACTCCCAGGGCTTGCGGAAACATACAGTTCATACCTGTCTGTTGCTTCCGCCCTCTATGCTCTGATTCCGGTACTCACATTATTCCTGATGACACAGTCGATTCACCCGATGATGAATGCGGTTAAGGGAGTGACCCCCGATGCGCCGGTGGATACTGGTCATGTAACGCCCAAAGTATGGGATGGCCCTAACAGCGGTAAATCTTCATTTGGTGACGTGACACGAACCGCCTTAACCAGTACCGGTCAGGGATACAGCGATGGCGGCGCAGTTGATTCAAGTAATTTCCGTCTTGGAATGTGGAATGCTGGTTCAAGTATCGCTAACAGCCAGGGACAAGGATCAGCTGTAACCTCATCAGTTATGAGTGCGGCAAGTAATTCATTCCAGGCTGGTTACAGTCAGATGAGCGAAATTGGAAGGTCAGGACAGTCGAGCCAGCAGTTCTCAACCAACCTGCAAACAATGAAGCAGATCTCGGATAAGATTGGTGCCTCTGTAGCAGAAGGTATTGCAACGAAACATGGGGTGAGTGCGTCTCAGATGGCCAGCATTGCTTCAAATGTTATTCTCAACGCTGGGCTTAATGGAGGTGTTGGAACTGGCAATGGAGCCGGGCTGAAAGCGGCTGTAGCAGGGCAATTGAGTAGCGGTGCATCTAAGACCAATACAGGCAGTGACTCGCTTTCAAATGACCTTTCAAAAGCAATCACGAATCAGCTTAGCCAGGATTCTGCGTTAACTGACCAGTTCAGTAAAGCGGCGTCTCAGGTAAGCAGCGATCAGATATCCAATACTAATGCGTTTAAAGAAGCATCGTCGAAAATGAACCAGGCGACACAGACGATGGCGCAAAATATTTCTACATCGGTTTCGACTAACGCAAGCTCCAATAGTGGAATGAGCCTTGATTCTAAACAAAGCATTAACCTGGACAGGTTCTCCGATTCTATTCGCAACAAAAACTTCAGTGATGATGATGTAAGGAATTTTGCTCGTAAGAATGGGCTGGATGAGAATGCGTTTATGGAGAAATTCAACTCCTATAACGATACCTTCAAGGCCAGTAATCAGCTTGGATCGCAGCTTCAACGTACTGACGCGCTTGTGGCTGCAACCCGAGATTTCAGTGAGCAAAAAATTGCGATTGATACCGCCCGGGGAGAGACGGCCGAAAGTAATAAACAGGATCTCCGTGAAACCTCCAGCCTGCTTAAAAGTCTGGTTTCCGACTTCGGTGGTAATGCACAGCAGCTGCTACCTATCACCAATCAGCTCGACAGAATTTCAGGTGACGGGTCAGGAATTAATACTATCACTCAGGCACAGGATAGAACTCCTGACAGCGTAAATACGTCTGGCGTGATGAGTGCGTCACGCGTAGGGGAACTGGGTGGAAGTGTAGATTCGCAGGCTAAACTCGGTCTTTCCTCCAACGCTCAGGACGCGACACAGCATGTCCCTGGAAAAAGTGAAGCTGGCTTTACTCCGTATAACCTTGATAACGCGGGCAAAGGCGATATTCAGGGAATACATAACAACAACGTGGGCCGCACTTATTCTGATGAAGAAAGGAATGTGCTTAATTCTCTCGAAAAGAATGGACCTGTACTGAATAATCAGGGTGTAGAGAAAGTCGTCAATTCGGGTCAGGATGTCAGAAATGCAGAAGGCACATTTAACGATCTGGAAAAGGTTGGAGGTCGGGTGGTTGGTGATGGAATGGATCAACGAGCCACTGCTTTGAACAGTATGTATCAGAGCGGGCAAGTTCGTGGCTTATCTAATAACACTGATAACTACTTTAGTCGTGTTGCCAACAACCCGAACTTAAGCCGGGACGATAAGCGAGCTGAATTGGCACAGCAAGCTGTCTTTACCTATGGTGCCAGCACCATGGCTACCGGTGCCGAAAGAGAGCAGCTCAAAGCGGATACCCAGAAGATCCTTAATGAACTGGGTAACTATAACGTTAACTGGAGTATGAATGACGTTAAGAGCATCCATAGCAGTTTCAACACTCATAACAGAGCTGATGGTTCACTTGAGTCAGTCGTACGGGCAAACCTGGGAGAAGGTGGGTCGGGCGGTGGTCTCGTTGGTAACCGCACTCAGACCGTCACAGATCGCTTGGTTGGGGAAAAGATAGAGGCCAACACTGAGCGGGGCGCGATTTCTGGTGCGCTACTCGGGGGCCAGCAATTTGTTTCGGATACGCTAACCAGCGTTGGGGCGAAACCGGTAAATGAGATGCTTACGGGAGCGGGCATCCTTCAAACCCAGACATCGATAGCAAATGATGCCTCTAACCCTGCAAATATGCCTGATTCTCTCCAGGGTAAAGTCCTTAATCACATGCAGATGTCTGATGGCGTCGCAGCTGTAAGTGACCGGTATCAGAGTATTAGCAGCGACGGCGTTTCGACTTATGCGAATGCAGCGCAGAACTCTGAAAGGGCTATCCGGCAGCAATTGACGGATGACCCACGCTTTGGGCCTCAGAAAGCAGATGAATTCATTCAGTACATGAAGTCAGAGCTGAGCAACACAAATGAGCCTTACCAGTCACGTGTCGATAAAGCGGATCAGTGGCTTAATGAAAATAAAAAATAAGGGAGGTTGAATATAACCTCCTGAAATGACTATCAATAGATTGTAAATTACTGCTAAACAATTAAGGCCGCAAAGTATGTGTTTGCGGCCTTTTTTTCAGAAGTACCGCTCTTGCGGAACATTCAACTGACGGTTTGAATCAGTGAAGACAAAAATCTATCAAACTCTGTATGAGATTCAATAACATAATCAGTAGATGCTTTGTCTCTTATCTGAAAGCAGTCGTCTGCAAAACTATAAGCGAAAAGTGACATGCCATCTTCTCCGATTAACACCTTATCAGTGAGATTTGGGTCAACGTAGATTTCATTGTCTCGTGCTTCAAAGTTGCGTATGTAAATATTTGACCACAATAGATTTTCGTTCTCTGCCTGAACAAGGTTATAAAACGTAAGTCCGTTGTACTCAAAACCATCCATAGCATTAAACACTTGGGCATAATCAAGCCTGGTTTTAATGAGTTTCTGTATATCTATATAGGCGCTCTTTTTGTGATCTGCCCACTCCACTGGAGGCGGATTGCAGATTAAGTCTTTCAAGACTTCCGGGGCTACCGGGCTGGCTAAAGGGTAGTGATCTGCAACCATCAACCTCTTTAAGCTGCTGAGTAGTTGAGTTAAATCTTTCATGAGCGCCTCTTACTTTCCTACCGGGTAGATAACACCGTTCGGCGATGGCCATAGAACTTTGGTGCTTGAATTATACGGTAGATCCTTCGTAATGATGGATTGTGCTTTCGACAGTGCTGAATGGTATGGTGAATTCTGAATAAGTACCAGGTTGTCTATAGCGTTTGTGCCACCATCATCAAGAGGGATCTTGTGGTGAACCTGCCACCCAGAGGGGACCTTGCCTGTTGCAAGTTTCATCAAATCGTTAGGTTCAAACGTAGCCAGGGCATCTGGGTGGTCTGAAAGTGATTTAAGGAAGTTAGGGCGTACAGTATTGTTGAATTGTCCACGGAGAGCTAAATATTCAGCTCTGTCTCGGCGCATGTAGTTCAATTCGCTAACATTCATATCATCGAGCAAAACGTGTGCTTTTTTGTACTTGCCGAGATAACTTGTCAATTCATCCGCAGACCTTGGATTTCGGATAACCAGAAGTGAAGCCGCTGCAACCAGCATACCTGAAGTTGTTTCGTTCAATACCTGGTCATAGCCTTCAACAGCTTCGCCGCCAAGTTGTTCAGCCGTATGTCGAAATCCCTCCACATTTCCATTATAAAGCCCGCCAGCTGCGAGAAGACGACCAGCCGCTTTGGAATTAATGGTTTTTGTTGATTGGGCGTGCTGTGCTGGTGTCGTTGATCGAACGTAATACCCCGGGCGTTTCAACTGACGAGAGATGATATCGCGCAGACGGGTAAAGAGGGACAGGGGCAGGTCATTGCGTAGGTTGCCATTTGATATAACCCCCGGCCCGGCATTGCCGGTTATGTCTTTTCTAAGCAGAACGATCTTACCGTATCTGATGTCGTCAAGCGTATCGCGGTAAGCGAGCCAGGGGCGTTGATGGTGGAACTGGTGATACCGGCTGACAAACTGTGTATATCCCTGCGGTAAATTCCATTCCTGAATAATCCGGTTTGGCAGGGCGGTATCTTCGAGGTCATGTACCGCCGTGGCCGGATGTATGATGTGGGGAATATCCTCAAGGTATATGTCATCCAGTGACTTAGCCTGACAGTGATGCAGCATAATGTCCCTTTCTTGTCGAATTCATATGAGACATTATTGCGTATGGTATAAAACAATCAATCCTAAAGTGGATGGGCGTACGAGATCAGCAGTGACAGGGTAAAAGGAAAGTTACTTTGTTCATCAGCGTCCCATGAGCTGATGGTACCTTGCGTTAAGAGCTGCAAGGTCAGATTCGGTGAGGCCCGTGTAATAATCGGTTTTGTGCAAATGCGGATAACCGGCCGGAAATAATGATTCGTCGTCATCAAGGCAGATAAATGCTTTAACTCGATGTGAAAAGACAAAGTCCTCACACTCGGCAGCCCGCACACCAGTCTGTCCGTGTTTTAAATATACCGAACCGGTTGCACCTATGATTTTGTCTCTATAAGGCACCCGGAACAGAGATTTCAGATAACTTGTATTAGCGCACTCACGCCATGAGCTGGAGATAACAATCACCATGGCAGGGCAGTTATCCAGCAATTTCTCTAACAGTGGCATTCGCTCAAAGGTTTCATTTTTACACCTGTGGCAAACCCCATCGAAATCTAAGAAAAGCACGACATGCGAATCAGGGAGAGGGGCCCATAAACCAGCTGTTGTTTCTTCATGAACACATACTTCTTCATGATGAGGGTTTTTCTGGATCAAGAAAGAAGAGAGAATCTTAAATAAATTTCTTGCAGAAGAAGACAATATATTACTCCTGAGTCAGTGTGAAATATTTGTGGTGGTTTACCCAAGCCACTCGATGATCTTCTGTAATATCGGGTTGTATTTATTTAACAACAGGAGTCGGGTTTTGCTCCGGGACATTTTTAGCTATATGGCCATTGTATCGAGGAGGTTGCTGGGTCCATTGATAAAGCTCACCCATCCCGTTACGCTGCTGGATCCGGCGATTGTACTTTACCATGAAGTTAAATATGTACTTTGCACGTACCTTTGGGGTTTTGCTGTTGTAATCTGCAATCCCTTCAAACACATTGCCCTTGCGATCAACAATTTTTCTATAGAGCCACCATGTTCCAACCCAGAAACTTGCGCAAGCATCGTAAGCCAGAACCCGCCACGTTACCGTCGGGAAATGCTTTTTTATTTCAGGTAGATTGGATGAGTTGATCTGCATTGGGCCAATATCATAAGTGCCGTTAGTATTCCTGCTGAAAGTACCAACCTTACCGCCTTCATTGTCAAACAACGTAAAAACCAGTTCAGCATCAATTCCGAAGTAGCGGGCGGCATCCGTAATGCACTGAGTGTAAATCTCATCAGGAACGGGAATAGGTTTCACATCATCTGCTGGTGGTGTAAACACAACGATTTCTCCACTGAATCTACGTTTTATCTATTCTCCCATATATCTATCGACTTTCTTTCGGCTTTACCCGTTGATTTAAGCGTTTAAGCAAAATTCTGGAATTTTGGGGCGTGATAATATTAGTGCTCGATTTAAGGAGCGGAAATGAAAAAAATTATTAAGGCATCGGTATTACTTCTTTCATTAAGTACCGCCTTCACGATGAATGCCGAGCCGGTTAATACAATGGTACTGCCAGATGCAGCCCGGGATAAGCTCAAAGCCATTGGGCTTTCAATCGAGCACGTCGAACCCTCGCCAGTAAAAGATATTTTTACGGTGATTTCCAGGGAGGGGGTAAGTTACGTGAGCAAAGACGGAGATTACATTTTTACCGGAAGCTTATTCCACGTGAAAGGTAAAGATGTGGTAAACACCACTGAGCAGGCCATTTTAATGGGCGTCCGGGAATTCGCATCCAAAACAAAATCCATCGACTACAAATCACCAAACGAAAAATACCGGCTTGCTATCTTTACCGATATAACCTGTGGATACTGCCAAAAACTGCATCATGATCTGAAGTCTTATCTTGATGCCGGTATTTCGATTAAGTTTCTTGCATTCCCACGTGCAGGACTGAACTCGGTAGTAGCCGGGAACATGGCCAAAATCTGGTGTTCAGCAAAGCCAAACGAAGCTCTGGATGCAGCGATGAATCCGGTTTCAACTATCCCGGAAGGACGTCCTGATGAGGCTTGCTTAAACATTATCAAATCGCATTTCCAGGTGGCCTCAACAATCCCGCTGCAAGGTACTCCTACCATGGTGACACTAAGCGGCAAACCGCAGTTATTTACGGGGTGGCTGAGCCCGGAAAACCTGGTGACCCAAATGGGCGCTGCGCAAAAGTAACTTTTCCGACTGTAAGAGGTGTGTATGAAATCTACTTTACTGAGTACGTTAATGCTGGTTGCTGTAGGTGTACAGCCCGTTTTCGCTGCACAATGTCAGTACGGAGCCTGTGGAACGGAAAACGATCCCGGAATCGGATTTCTGATGTCATCGGTACAAATGGATAAAGGTGAACATCTAAAGGAACTCTCTGGTGTTGCGACCACAGGTGACACCATCTCTAAAAAGATGGAAAGCTACCTGGGAAATAAAAAGCTCAAGGTAAACACCGACAGTACCCGCAAGGGGCCGGGTAATACCACCATCAGGCCTACAGATGAGCTCGCCCCAACGAGGCAACTAAAAGTTATCCGGCCCGAACTGGTAAAAAATCCCGATTCGCAGCTCGTGGTAGCTTTCAATGAGCGCCTGGCCTGATTTATTGACTGAGAGCGTCCAGAAGGAAAAAAGATGTCGATACTCAGTAGCTTCGTCATCAGAGCAACGGGGATACCTGACAAAAAGTATCTCCGGGATCCCGTAATAAAACGTTGTTATAAACGTCTGAGTCGTAGGGTGCCTGCTCTAATGACGGGGTGGCTTCTGTGCATTCTGGGTTCAGGGTATGTCAGTATGGCACTGGAACAGCCTGATAGCACTGTATTACTCAGTCTGCTGCTGTTGTATGTTATGTCAGGCATTTTACTGATGCAGTTCCAGTATATGTATTCAGAGCGAAGCATAGGCTACAAGTTCTACCTGGAAGTGCTTATGAATGCAGCTGCCAGTACTCAACATAAAGAACAGTTACAGTATCTGTTCATTAATAAGCCCAATTCCATCACGATGGGCGATCTTTACCGACTTTATGATTTTAATGGGGGAGGGCGATAGCCACGTTAATGTGCGTGTCCAAAAGTCACTTTTGAACATTCTCTTCCCGCCGTCTGCTTTCAGTTCCAGGGGATCACTGCAACATAATTTCCGGAACGCAGCGGCGCATCAAATTTATCAGTAAAGGCGTCGATCATTGCTGAATAAGCAATGCTGTCTGACGGCACAGGTGCATTGCTTTGCATACTCACTTTCAGAACCTGCTTTGCTCCTTTCGCTGACGGGTATACCTCGACATCCAGCTGTCGCATATAGTGCATCTGCGACATCGTCTCAGTGCCTATTACCCCATCGACTGGCTTGTAGTCATAGTCAGTATGCAATTCGCCATGCTTGTCAGTTCTCGTTGTCTTTTTATCTACAACGTAGCCTGTCACCCCAGTAAGAAGCTGCTCGCTATACTGCATGTTCTCCTGTGAGCTGCTGATTCGGAACCTGAGCACATAATCTGGCTGGTGAGTGGAAATAATGACTCCTTTTTTTGCTAATCCATCAGCAAAACGGCCTGAAAACATTCTGGACTGAATACTTTCGTCCGGAGGGACTATCTGAAACCTTTTATTTGTAACAGGACGAGGCATTAGATCGTACGCATCTACCTGGTTTGCGAAATGATATCCGCATCCACTCAAAAGCATTGCGGTTGTGAGTATAAAGCCCTGCCTAATCATCCTTTAATCTCCAAAAAGCATTGTTTCACGAATAATTCCGATTTACCGGGCCAGTATAATCCATCGCAGGTTAATAACTAACAGGCTGAAAAGCATAAAGGTAGCTATGTCTAAAGAATTTTATTTAAAACCGATGGCCACGATTTTAATTTCTGCGGTTATTGCTACCGCTGCCTCGGCGTTAATCACGGCAACTTATTTTAAACCGAAGGTGCTCAGTGAGGAAGAAATTGGCAAAATTGCCGCTACTTACCTGGTAAAAAATCCCCATTATTTAGTGGAAGCAGGTAAGGCGCTGGAAAATCAGAACGTGAGTGCCTCAGTGGAACGAATAATTCCATATGCGCCAGCTCTGCTGGATACCAAGGAGACGCCAAACATCGGCCCTGATGACGCCGACGTCGCGGTAATCGAGTTCTTCGACTATCAGTGTATTTACTGCATGCGGGTTACACCTGTTGTTGAATCGGTAATGAATCAGAGCAAAGATGTAAAATTCTTCTTTAAAGAATTCCCGATTTTTGCCGGTTCAAAACCTGTATCTGCCATGGGGGCCGCTACGGGTCTGCACGTCTATCAGAATTTCGGTGCTGAAGCCTATCGTAAGTACCACAACAACCTGATGGCTGTGGCTCATACCTTCATGACCTCTCAACGCAAATTCGAACTCACTGACTTTAATACTGTGGTGGAAAAGTCAGGGTTTAACAGCACGTTTTCTGACAGGGAAAAAAACCGGTATGAAAACGTGATCTCCGGCAATATGCAGCTGGGCGAAGCGCTCGGGATCACCGGCACACCCGGTTTCATCATTATGAATATGAAAAAGCCGAATGCGGCGACTACCACATTTATCCCCGGGGCTATGGACGCAGCAACTTTGCAGGGCGCAATCGAAAAAGCTCGCGGGGCCTAAAGTTACTTTCACATTTGATGAGTACGGCCATGCCGGTCATGGCCGCTACGCTTTTACAACGAGTAATTCATCCCAGCGGGTCGTATATCTCGGTGATAGCATGGCCTGCTTCATACGAAAATCCTGTTGAATGCCTTCCCCCAGTAAAAACAGAGCTCCGCGCTTTTCTTTATTGAACCGGTCCATAACTTTCATCAGTGCCTGACTGCCAGGCCTGGCCGGGCGAGTATCAAACAGGCTGAGTTGCTCTGTGCCGTCAGTCATAGCGGAGAGCATTACCCCTGCTTTCGCATACGCTATCCCGGGTCTGTAAATGCGGTTCAGGATGGTCATGGCTGCATCAACCAGATCGCGGGTGTCCTGTGTAGCGGTAAGCGGCTCGATACCACAATTGCTGTAGCGGTTTTCACCTTGCGCATAATTGCTACTCTGAATGAAGACTGTGATTTGACGGGTCCACGAGCCATCCTTGCGCAGCTGCTCTGCCGCCCGGGCGGTAAAAAATGAAACTGCCTCATGTAGCTTGCCTATCTCATTAAGGCGCTGACCAAAACTTCTGGAAACGATAATCTGTTGCCTGACAGGAGGAGACTCGTGCAGCCGGAAACATGGTTCGCCATGCAGTTCCCGCCAGGTACGCTCGATTTCAACGCCAAAGCTTTTACGTAAAAAGCGAACGTCGCTATTATAAAAATCACCGGCAGTGATGATCCCGAAAGCCGACAGGCGTTCACTAATCTTTCGACCAATACCCCATATTTCTCTGGTACTGATCAGGCTCAGGAGCTTCCTGATCCTGGCCTGATCAGTCAAAACTACAACCCCGCCTGTAGCTGCCCATCGTTTGCTCGCATAGGTGCATAATTTAGCGAGGGTTTTGGTGCTTGAACAACCCACACCACAGGTAAGGGACAGATTATGAAGAAGTGTACTTCTGATCAACCGGCCGTAATCTTCATAATCTATTATCTTGTTCATGTTTTTCAATAACATGAAATTTTCATCTATGCTATATCGACTCGATTGAGGCGCGAAGCTTTCCAGCGTTTCATGGAAGCGATTTGAGTAGTCTTCATACAAAGTAAAGTTAGAGCTCCGGACTTCGATCCGGTGTTGCTGAATCAAATCCCTGCACTTAAAAATTGGGGTCCCACGCTTAATACCAACGCTTTTAGCCAGTTTATTCATTGCAATGACGGACGAATCGTTATTGCTGGCTATGATGAGCGGCTTTTTTGACAGCTTGGGATCCATCGCACACTCAAATGCCGCATAGGCTCCGTTAATATCAACGTGCATGTACATGGCTGAACTGATTCAGTGCAAAGGTGACGACGCCCCATATCTCAAGGGATTCAGGATTTACACGTATCGGCTTATAGGCTGGATTAGAAGGCATCAAAAGCAGCTCAGGATACGTGTGTAAGATCTTTACCGTAAACTCTCCATCCACCAGCGCAACGACGATAGAGCCGTGTCGTGCTGTTAAAGACCGATCCACAACCAGTATTGCTCCATCATTGATACCGGCATTGATCATACTGAGGCCCGCCGCCCTGACAAAGAAGGTTGAGGGGCGGTTGCGGACTACATATTCATGCAAATTTAATTCATTATCTTCATGCCCGGCGCACGGACTCATCACTCCACAGCTTAGTAAATCACTGAAAAAAGGTGCCATTTCGTAAGGCTTGTTGCTAATGTGCTCAAGGATAACAGACATAGCTACACTCGAATTCTTGTACTGTATGTATAAACAGTATTGCGAGTTGAAGAGAAAAGATCAAATCTCTCCGGTAACGCTATCAAGCCTGACGAAAAATTAAGCTTTATCATAAACATCAAAAACCATCTTTTACCGATAATGGCGAGCTGGCCTACGAAGAAGGTATACAAGCTAGGATGAAAGGATTCTGATGCTCCTCCCACCAAATTTTTTATCTCCTGAAGACCAGGCTGAGTACGATGCTTATATGGCAAGGTTCAGCGAGGTGGTGATGCTGCCAACTTACTGATTTAGTGTATGATGGTGTTTTTGAGGTGCTCCAGTGGCTTCTGTTTCTATCAGCTGTCCCTCCTGTTCAGCTACTGACGGGGTGGTGCGTAACGGCAAAAGCACTGCCGGACATCAGCGCTATCTCTGCTCTCACTGCCGTAAAACATGGCAACTGCAGTTCACTTACACCGCTTCTCAACCCGGTACGCACCAGAAAATCATTGATATGGCCATGAATGGCGTTGGATGCCGGGCAACCGCCCGCATTATGGGCGTTGGCCTCAACACGATTTTCCGCCATTTAAAAAACTCAGGCCGCAGTCGGTAACCTCGCGCATACAGCCGGGCAGTGACGTCATCGTCTGCGCGGAAATGGACGAACAGTGGGGATACGTCGGGGCTAAATCGCGCCAGCGCTGGCTGTTTTACGCGTATGACAGGCTCCGGAAGACGGTTGTTGCGCACGTATTCGGTGAACGCACGATGGCGACGCTGGGGCGTCTTATGAGCCTGCTGTCACCCTTTGACGTGGTGATATGGATGACGGATGGCTGGCCGCTGTATGAATCCCGCCTGAAGGGAAAGCTGCACGTAATCAGCAAGCGATATACGCAGCGAATTGAGCGGCATAACCTGAATCTGAGGCAGCACCTGGCACGGCTGGGACGGAAGTCGCTGTCGTTCTCAAAATCGGTGGAGCTGCATGACAAAGTCATCGGGCATTATCTGAACATAAAACACTATCAATAAGTTGGAGTCATTACCTAGGAGAGTTCAATCACTCAACGCCTTTTACATCTCATTTTATTTATATCACCGACTATCATAAAGATAATACATGGATGATTTCACTTTCGCAGGAGGATTTTAATACAACCAAAATTTTAACATCGTTAAGTCTAGGGAAGGTGCGAACAAGTTCCTGATATGAGATCATCATATTCATCCGGAGCGCATCCCAGAGGGACATCATGAGCCATTAACTCACCTTCGCCGATAGTGAATTCAGCACTAAGCGCCGTCAGACCCGAAAAGAGATTTTCCTCTCCCGCATGGAGCAGATTCTGCCATGGCAGAATATGACCGCTGTCATCGAGCCGTTTTATCCCAAGGCGGGCAATGGCCGACGGCCCTATCCGCTGGAGACCATGCTGCGTATTCACTGCATGCAGCATTGGTACAACCTGAGCGACGGTGCCATGGAAGATGCCCTGTACGAAATCGCCTCCATGCGCCTGTTTGCCCGATTATCCCTGGATAGCGCCCTGCCGGATCGCACCACCATCATGAATTTCCGCCACCTGCTCGAGCAGCATCAACTGGCCCGTCAATTGTTCAAGACCATCAATCGCTGGCTGGCCGAAGCAGGCGTCATGATGACCCAAGGCACTTTGGTGGATGCCACCATCATTGAGGCACCCAGCTCTAGCAAGAACAAAGAGCAGCAACGCGATCCGGAGATGCATCAGACCAAGAAAGGCAATCAGTGGCACTTTGGCATGAAGGCCCACATTGGTGTCGATGCCAAGAGTGGCCTGACCCACAGCCTAGTCACCACCGCGGCCAACGAGCATGACCTCAATCAGCTGGGTAATCTGCTTCATGGAGAGGAGCAATTTGTCTCAGCCGATGCCGGCTACCAAGGAGCGCCACAGCGCGAGGAGCTGGCCGAGGTGGATGTGGACTGGCTGATCGCCGAGCGTCCCGGCAAGGTAAAAACCTTGAAGCAGCATCCGCGCAAGAACAAAACGGCCATCAACATCGAATACATGAAAGCCAGCATCCGTGCCAAGGTGGAGCACCCGTTTCGCATCATCAAGCGGCAGTTCGGCTTCGTGAAAGCCAGATACAAGGGGCTGCTGAAAAACGATAACCAACTGGCGATGTTATTCACCCTGGCCAACCTGTTTCGGGTGGACCAAATGATACGTCAGTGGGAGAGATCTCAGTAAAAACCGGAAATAACGCCAGAAATGGTGGAAAAAATAGCCTAAATAGGCTGATTCGATGTGTTTGCGGGAAAAAAATCGGCCCAGATCCGCGAAATTTTAATCAGCGAGTCAGCTTGGGAAGAAATGACCTGCTTATTCGCACCTTCCCTAGATGCCTGTGTATCCATGCTCGGAAAGATACTAAAAAAAATGTCTAACAAAAACGGTATCTCACAAACGGAAGAATCTGAATTCGCATTTCTTTTAACAAACTATATTAAACAGACTTTGACTTTTAGAGAATGGCAACGCAATGCTGACGGAAATCAACGACTGCACTTTCTTATTAATATCTACGGTGCAAAAGAAGACGGTGGCGAAGTGGTTTTAAGACCATTTATTGTAAATCCTGATGAATTAATGCTTACTCCAGCGGATGTCGTTGAATTTAATTCGCAGGTTATCAACGTTGATCGGCAGCGTCATCCTGAGTGGTTCCGTTAACTGGTCACAAGGGTTAAGAGCCTGAAAGGCTGCGATAGTGTATACGCAGCCTATTCTGTATAGCCGTCGCGTAATAATTGTTCTAAATGACTATCGACCGTTTCCTGATCACCAGGAATATATCGTGGCCATCCTGTTATATCGTTGACGCGTTTCACTATGTATGGATGAAACCCAAACTGCTCGGAAGTGATGTCAATATAATATTGCACTTCTTCGAAGTTCAATTCACACCAATAATGGCCAAAGCCACCACTCTCTGTAAATATACCGCCATCATCTGCACCGTTACCCCCACGAACAACAGCATCTAGACCTTTAGTTTTTGCTAAATAACATACAAGATAGCTTGCAAAAAGGCATGTGCCTTTCGTCTTCTTTGTGCCGCACTCCGTCAAAACTGAAAGTAGCTTTTCATGCGCCACTCGTGCAATGCCTGATACCAATTCCGGGGACATGTCTGCTCCAATGAAATTATTAGATCGACTTAAACAGGTAATATGTAATTAGGCATTACGATAAGTCGTGCCCTATTGGTTGGTACATCGTAAGAAAAGTAACTTTTCTAATCCCAGCCTGCACTCCGGGAATGCTTCTAACCTGAATAAATCACGGGGGCAGTGCTGGATACTTGTCAACTGTATTTGGATTCACAGGCTAACTATTTTTATACAGTTTAAGTGAATAAAACTTACTTAAAGCAGCGAACCACGCCGAAAGTGTAATGAGGAATACCGCCAATTCATCAGAACCATTTTTGATAGCACTGAGTAGAGCGATTAGTCCAAGGAACACCGAAAGAAAGACTAGTATTGCGGGTAAAAGTTTATACATGATAGACGTTCCTTTTAAAGGTTCAGATAGGTAGACCAACGCAGATAACGTCGGAATTGCCTGTTGTAAGATTACGCTCATTTAATTATTTTTATAACCTATGAATCCGCGTATAATTTCATTTGTAGTAATCTTCGTAATATATATCTGATAGACATTGATCTTTTTAATGTCTTGTTGACTCACAACACCATATAAGCAACTCTTAGATTGGTTTAACACAGCGCTTCCACTAACTCCATTTTGATAAAAAGCAGTCAAACCATCAGAACCAACTATTCCTTTATAATAGTAGGTTGAGTCGGGGGAAGCATACGTATTTGAAAGCGTATTATACATTCCCGATAGAACCCAAACAGACTCACCTGGAGCTAGAACATTATCACATACTGGAAGCTTCCAATTAGGTGGGGCTTTGACAATAGTATTTTTTTCTACTTTTAAAAGAGCGAGGTCCCGGTTCTTAGGATCATCAATATTGATAACTGTTGCTGGTTGGCTCCCATTCCTTGTTATTATACTTAGACTATAATCCTTGCTTGCATCAAGCCATAAATGTGAAGCTGTAAGAATATGTTGTTCATCGATCCAAGTACCTGAGCCGGAGATTGTCTTATTTCCAGACTTGATTTGAATTTTTACAGCTGAGTCCGAAAGCTCAAAATCATTGTGGTGCATACTTTGTTTATGAGGATTATCGGTGGAACAAGCAGAAATCAGTAAGGCTGAAAGAGCTAAAACCTTTCTATACATAGTCAGTTTCCTTCGAATAAGGCGAGTTTGGTTTCTAGAATATTTTATCCAGCGAGGAATTCTTCTAACGTGCTATCTTGGTACTGGGGATATATCTGCTTCATCATGCCAAAAGCAGCAACCGCTACGCTTTCTAAGTCGGAATAGAATTTAGGCTCCGTATTAAGATCATCACCATTCTTCAGAACGCCCTCGAAGCAGCTATAATCATTTCCGAACTCTTGAACAATAATCCAGCGCCCATCACGGAAACCTACGAGCATAACCGCTGAATTAGGATAGTCGCCAGCAGGCGTTAGCCAATCAAAGTGATAGTGCTTTATCGTATCATATTTCAGATGTACATTCATTATTCCTCCGTTGGCGATTACATTATTTGAGTTTTTTCATGGACTCTAAAGAAGCGAGGTAGGAATTATAGCGATCACCAAATTTTTCTTTCGCACGCTTAACGCGCATTTTCTCCGCGAGCTCAGTCTTGTTTTCTGCCTGGTAGGTCCTATTATTTTGCGTCTTTACTTCGGCCCCTGGGCCTGCTGCGTACGTTTTGTTTTTCTCGCTAATACACGCTCGGCATTTACTCTTGAGGCCAAACTTGCCCTTGAGCTCTTTTCCAAACTGTTCAAAGGGTTTAACTTGCTGACATGATTTGCATTTTTTAAAGCCCGGGGGGAGGTAGGTGTCAGCCATGAGCTGCTCCAGTAGGTATTGATTATAGGTGATTTTAACTTAAAGACGACGTCACTTTCAAATAAATCGACTACTTAACGCTGATCTTACATAATATACATTATACGTACTAAGGTTGTAATGGCTCAATAGTAATGTCCGCCTGTGGCTCAATTCAGATGTCCGCGCTATGGTAAGCTTCACTGGTCCGTTTAAACTACCGGGAGGCATATCATGAGCGCAGAAAGCTCAGGAGTGTTTACTTTGAAAGAGATCAACCGGATCAAGATTATACAGGACGTCATTGAACGTCGCATCACAACGCGCCGTGCGGCCGAGCACCTCGGTATCAGCGACAGGCAATGCCGCAGACTTCTTGCCCGTTACCGTGAAGGCGGACCGCTTGGTATGGCCAGCAGACGATGTGGCATGCGTGGTAACCGCCAGTTGCCACCCGGGCTCGCAGATCAGGCTCTGGAACTGATCAAGACGCGTTATGCTGATTTCGGTCCGACTCTGGCGCGTGAAAAGCTCGAAGAACTCCACGGACTGTTTCTTGGCAAAGAAACTGTCCGGCGCATCATGGTGCGGGCTGGCTTATGGGTTCCCCGTAAACAACGTGCCGCAAGGATCCCTCAACCACGGTACCGGCGTCCGTGTACTGGTGAGCTGATACAAATAGATGGCTGTGATCACGACTGGTTTGAAGGCCGTGGCCCGGCCTGCACCGCGCTGGTCTATGTTGATGATGCAACCAGCAAACTGATGGAACTGTTGTTTGTTAAATCGGAGTCCACGTTTTCTTACTTCGAAGCCACGCGGCGCTATATCGATAAGCATGGTAAACCGCTGGCACTGTACAGCGATAAAGCCGGTGTTTTTCGTGTTAACAATAAACACGCCACAGGCGGAGACGGGCATACTCAGTTTGGGCGAGCCATGCATGAACTGAACATCCAGACTATCTGTGCAGAAACCAGTCCCGCCAAAGGGCGTGTAGAACGAGCTCACCTCACTTTACAGGATCGTCTGGTCAAAGAGCTGCGGTTACAGGGCATTTGTTCAATGGAGGCTGCAAATGACTTCGCTGAGGCCTATATGGCTGACTATAACCGCCGTTTTGGCAAAGTACCGCGACATGATTTTGACGTACACCGTGCTGTAGAACATGATGAGGACCTGGGGCTTATTTTCACTGTTCGTGAAAAACGTAAAGTCTCAAAATCGTTGACGATACAATATGATAAAATGTTGTACCTGATTGAAGACAGCGAACTGAGTCGCCGTGCAATAGGTAAATATATCGATGTGTATCACTATCCTGATGGCAGAAAAGAGCTGCGCCTGAACGGTACGCTACTTCCCTACTCTACCTACGACCGACTGTCAGAAATCGACCAGGGCGCGATTGTCGATAACAAGCGTCTTGGCCGAACCCTGGAGTTTATCAGTCTGGTGCAGAGCAAGCGGGATAACACGCGCTCTCAGTCAATTCCCGCTGGAGATGGCCCTTCCCGACGACGGCCAAAGCAGGAAGGGAAGAAATCCCAGCGCTCACTGGATAATGATGACATGCTCGAAGCACTCAAACAGCTTCAGTCACGTTCAGAGGACATTTTTGGTAAAAGAGCCCGCTGATGGTACTCACTGGCCGGACAGTGGTTGCTCACCAGTTGATATTGTCCGGCCAGACCCATGATGTATTATTCATTTCGTTCAGCATCTTTATGTCCTGCTTTTCACGGGCATACTTACCCCATAATGAATGAAAAGAACGAACAATACTGATTAACTGCTTTTTTCTTTGCTCCGGAGATAGGCTGATAAAATAGCAGCACCTGCTGTCAATATTATCCTCAATGAAATTAAAATCAGAGTCTGATGCATATTTTACTGTTAGCATAATATCATTCGACGTTGTTCTCTCAGACTCTGTTAATGCTGATTCTATCAGGTATTCAAAGGCATACATGACAGACAGCTGGTTTTTGTCTGTCTGAATATAACCCATTGAGTTTCTGAGTATTGAGGACTGTACCAGGACCAGAGGCCATAAAAGCTCAACACCATAAAGCTTATATGTATCATGTTGATCATACTGATGTTGCTCAACACGACGATTACCTTCCCGTGCTTTACGAATATCATAGGCAAGGGATAACATAAATCCGTCTTTAACTTTAATCAGTGGGCTTTCATCCACGATGTAATGAATGAGTTCATGTAATTCATTCAGGGCTTCTGAATCTCCCCACAGTATAAAACCTGCATTGTTCGGCGTTAACTCGTATCGAAGCATGGGCTCAATCATCCTGTTGTTTCAGTCGGAGGAAAGTCTATCGGCTTTGTTGAATAAATCGAACTTTTGCTGAGTTGAAGGATCAGATCACGCATCTTCCCGACAACGCAGACCGTTCCGTGGCAAAGCAAAAGTTCAAAATCACCAACTGGCCCACCTACAATAAAGCCCTCATCAACCGTGGCTCCATAACTTTCTGGCTGGATGATGAAGCTATTCAGGCCTGGTATGAGTCAGCAACACCTTCTTCACGAGGCAGACCTCAGCGCTATTCTGACCTTGCCATCACGACTGTGCTGGTCATTAAACGCGTATTCAGGCTGACCCTGCGCGCTGCGCAGGGCTTTATTGATTCCATTTTTTCTCTGATGAACGTTCCGCTACGCTGCCCGGATTACAGCTGTGTCAGCAGGCGGGCAAAGTCGGTTAACGTCAGTTTCAAAACGGCTTTGTTGAATAAATCGAACTTTTGCTGAGTTGAAGGATCAGATCACGTATCTTCCCGACAACGCAGACCGTTCCGTGGCAAAGCAAAAGTTCAAAATCACCAACTGGCCCACCTACAATAAAGCCCTCATCAACCGTGGCTCCATAACTTTCTGGCTGGATGATGAAGCTATTCAGGCCTGGTATGAGTCAGCAACACCTTCTTCACGAGGCAGACCTCAGCGCTATTCTGACCTTGCCATCACGACTGTGCTGGTCATTAAACGCGTGTTCAGGCTGACCCTGCGCGCTGCGCAGGGCTTTATTGATTCCATTTTTTCTCTGATGAACGTTCCGCTACGCTGCCCGGATTACAGCTGTGTCAGCAGGCGGGCAAAGTCGGTTAATGTCAGTTTCAAAACGCCCACCCGGGGTGAAATCGCGCATCTGGTGATTGATTCCACCGGGCTGAAGGTCTTCGGTGAAGGCGAGTGGAAAGTCAAAAAGCATGGCCAGGAACGCCGCCGTATCTGGCGTAAGCTGCATCTCGCCGTTGACAGTAAAACACATGAAATCATCTGTGCAGACCTGTCGCTGAACAATGTGACGGACTCAGAAGCCTTCCCGGGTCTTATCCGGCAGACTCACAGAAAAATCAGGGCAGCATCGGCAGACGGCGCTTACGACACCCGGCTCTGTCACGATGAACTGCGGCGTAAGAAAATCAGCGCGCTTATCCCGCCCCGAAAAGGCGCGGGTTACTGGCCCGGTGAATATGCAGACCGTAACCGTGCAGTGGCTAATCAGCGAATGACCGGGAGTAATGCGCGGTGGAAATGGACAACAGATTACAACCGTCGCTCGATAGCGGAAACGGCGATGTACCGGGTAAAACAGCTGTTCGGGGGTTCACTGACGCTGCGTGACTACGATGGTCAGGTTGCGGAGGCTATGGCCCTGGTACGAGCGCTGAACAAAATGACGAAAGCAGGTATGCCTGAAAGCGTGCGTATTGCCTGAAAACACAACCCGCTACGGGGGAGACTTACCCGAAATCTGATTTATTCAACAAAGCCCCACTGAGCGTGAAACAAAACGCATCAGCCCGCCAAGCTTCAGATATCCGGCTATCAGCTGGAATACCCCGGTCAGTATGGAGGCAGCCAGTAAATACTGTAAGCCATGATCTTTCACCAGCGTCACCATCAGGAGAGCCATTGCACCGGTGGAGGACGAAATCATCGCCGGACGTCCGCCAAAGAAGGCCATAACGAGAGGAATACAGAACGCCGAGTAGAGGCCCACCTGGGGATCAACACCGGCGATAATGGAAAAGGCGATCGCTTCTGGAATGAGTGCGAGCGCGACAACAATACCGGCCAGAACGTCACCACGGACGTTACCCAGCCAGTCCTTACGCGTCGAGGACAGCAACATAGTAATTTCTCAGTTTTTAGATACAGTCAGCCCTGGAGGGCTACATTTTTACGTACGGTAAAGCACATCCGCAGACGGGATGTTATTGAGTGCGTGCTGAGGCTTGCTCAGTACGACAGAGGAAGGAAAAACTCAGGGTGGCGTAATACGCATAGCGGTTGTCAGATTCTCCATAGCGGATGTGTATATATTGTCGGCTCTGTTGTCAGGAAGAACTTACAGAACACGTCGCGTTTGAACATGAAACACTTCAAAGCAGCCCAATACTACAAATAAAGCGAATACGGGGTCAACCCAACAAGGTACTCAAACGAAGAGGTTAAGATGCGATTTTTATCCAGGAATTCAATATTATCAAAGGACATTTGAACTTTGCCCCACCCCGGACATCTCTACTTAGCTTTGACATAAGTTATTGATTCATATGTGGTTATTTTTTAACATTTACGTTTCACGTACTGATAGATTGCCTTTGAAGCCAACGCTGACCGTCATTCATCTTGATCAGGAATTTGGGCATCTTCTAAAAACACCTTTGTACGGTAATCATCTTTCCAGCCTAACCAAACTGAATCTTCACCACCGGAAGAAACAACTTTACGGTTTCCTGTGAGATTATCAGCCTGTTCTAAGCATATTGACTGCATATCAATGAGCAAATCAGCTTCTGCGACTTCCGTGCCGCCGATCGTTTCATAGCCGGAAATCAGAACAATTGCCTCAGGGTCTCTTTCGTTCAGCATGGCGATCAACTCTTTCACTTTCATTTTAAGATACCAGTAGTTTATTTGTGTGCATTGCTGATGGATTTTATAGTGCTGCCGACCTTTTTCAAGGTGCTTCCGTTGCTTCCAACGATCATGCTAACGACCTTGTTGTCTGACCTGGTATTGCCGTGGTCATCCTTTTAGAGAAATGCTCCAAAGATCAACATGGCGGCATAGGTTTTCCAGCTTGACCAATCAATCGTGGAACCAAGCAACAGATAGAATGCCAGGGCTACCAGCCCCAGCTTTACTACTAGCGCGATTATTATGGTGAAGATAGACTCATCGCGTTCGCCTTTAAGTATTTTATACCGCGTAATTAAACTGTCGTTTTTCATGTAGCATCCGTTATAGTTATTAAAGTCCTGCATTAGAAGTTGTTATTTGCCGAAGTTACCTTGTATGAGTTAACTGTGGATCCAAAAATACAAAATATAAGCTGTGCCAATTGAAAGGATTAGAAAAGCACAGTTACTAATAAAATCTACTAATGCTTGTAGCTTCTTTATTCTCACAATTGCTGGACCGTGTTCAGTAGAGGTACTACTCAGCCCTTTTGTTCTGGCACTCTCTGCTTTTCTGAAAAAATTGTAATGCAATCCTGACCGCAAGCAAAACCATGCCAAACCAGTCGTTATTACGATATTTATGTAGAAAGCATATTGAATCATTTGTTCAGTTTCGAAGCTTTCCATTGAAAACCCTTTGTTGAAATGTTGAATAAAATTATTTTTAGTAAATGTAAGCAATAAATAGAACGAATATTAATAGTGAAAGATGCAATGCCAACATCTGCTTATGATGCCTTATGAGGATTTCTTCCTTCGCATTCATTAAATCGTACATCTCATCAATATTTTTATTGCTGGTATATTCGAGACGTTCATCACGAAGTAATTTGAACTTTACCAATACGACAAGTGATTTAATAATAAAGCTCGTAAGCATAACAGTTATAGACAAAAATAAAAAATAGGCCAAATTCATATATCACTCCATGGAGATTAATAGAAAAATTTATAATAAGTAATCTCATAGAGCATTACTTGAATCTTCTTCCCATACTAAGGACTCACCGAGAAACTTAGTTAAAGATGATTTGGCATACTGTGGTTCGGAAAAAAAACGTGGGAACCAGCCGTCAAAGCTTTGGGTACCATTGTGACGATTTTCAGGCGAGACTGATAAGCGGTACCCGTCTTCGTAAGGTGAAATGCTAAATGTGTATCCATCATCTGTCTTTGAGATCAGCGTTTTGCATGTCATATGACTGTTTGCTCACAAAGTTACTTTTCTAAGATATCGAAAAGTGTGGATTAGATCATCATTCAGATAGTCTTTTCATCACAAACTTTCCTGCCCACATTATCACAATTATAAAGGTAATAAAACCGATCTGCTCCCAACGTAAATTGGTTTGCTGTTCGGAATCATCCAAATGAATTGCATAAATGTAACATCCGAAGGTAAGCGTGAGTGGAACAACAAGCATCCCTACCTTTTTAGTAATATTTCCAATAAACCACCAATAAAGAACCCAGGAAATAATAGAAGAATAAAAAATTGCTTCTGAAACTATCATATGTAACCTCTTGAATTAGTCGATGCTGTGGGTAAATAAACCCGGACCGTCAAATGATGCAATTGCAAAATATTTAGTAACCATGAATCCTTCGGTTATCTATTTCAGCCATGTATGCAGTAGGCTTTTTTAAGAGATAGATTGGTGAAACGACATTCGTTTTGACTTTATAAGCCAGAATGAAAACACCTGCGGAGCTTGCCATAAGTACCGCAAGAAGAATAGATACCGTTAACTCCTTTGGTGTTTGTATCACCGAAAGAAGAAACAATGCGCTTATGGCTGCAAAAATCCAGCAATATAATGATGCATCCATAAAACCAGCTACAACACTCGATCCAAAAAAAAACCAAAATAAACTTATTAAGATTACTGAGTTTTCATTCATGTCTGTTCCTTGTTATTACTAATTATATTATGCTTTATAGTTGACCGTCAGACTACCCACGGGTTTTGACGAACAAAGTCACGCACTCCATTTATACATGCTTTTGAGATGACTTCAAAATAAGGATGGTTTGATGGAATCATATTCCCGGTATTATCAAGAAGCATAATAGTCCCTAAAGACCGAACCAGTTGATATTCATTGAGCTTACGCTTTAGCAAAGTTTGCAATCTATAAATTGTCTCACCGGAACTGTTACCTTCGATACCTACAACAGAGACCGTACAGTTCACTTCCTGATTATCAGATTGATAATCGAACCAGTAATTTTCGTTGCAATTTCCTTTTTGCGCATGCTCAATTTTGCCAGGCCATTTTACCCATAAAGAAGAGTTGTTTTTAGATCGTAAGATCTGCTTCAGCGTTTCCAATGGATTTTTTTCATCAACCTCAGACCAGGCCGAAATAAATTCTTTCTGCATTGCCTTAGGGTCTATAACGGCAATGAAATCAAATTCCTCTTTATTGATAGAGTTGGCTCGATCTTTGAGATAAAACAGACCGAGTTTATATCCCTTTTCACTTTTCCAGTTTGCTCCCACAGGCTGATAGTCTGTATTTATAAACGGTTTGAAAGTGTGAGTGTCGGGAGAAAAAATTACTGAGGGTGCCAGCACCCGGCCTCGGTATCGTATTGGATTTACAAATATTTTTTCCCCGTCACATAACATTTCAATAATTGCTTTTGTCACAACTACTGAAATAGAAGGTCTACATGTATTTTGATTTATTTCCCCGAGGTGCGCCAAACTTCCATCCTCACTCTTCAACACCTTTGTAAGGCAAGTCGGGCAATACTGTTGATCTCTATAATAAACAGGCATGGTTAGACGACCGGAATCGTTTAGTACCAACTGAAGTAACGGATGAGGCTCTTTCATCATGGTTATTTCTTCCCTTTCACCTTTCTGGGCTTTTCGTTTGCCTGTCTCCACTGCCATGGTGGGACAGGGTTGGTGTCTGCCCATAACCCTTTTGCCTCCTTTTGTGCTGCGGATTCATATTTGATATAGCCAGGGACAATGGCGTTATCTTCGAACCGATAAACCCACGCATATCCACTGTCCACCATAGAGGCATTGATATCATATCCATCTAACCAGATGGTACCTAACATACGGCCATAGATATCCGTACCATGGTCTATCACGGTAACGATTTTAGTTGCTATAGCTGTGGTTAAGGCCTGTTTTGCTTTTTGGCCAAAAGCCTGTTTAGATTCAGGAGCGTCTATACCATACATCCGTATTTTGATGGTTGTGTTTTGAGCATCCAACGCAGTTATGGTGTCACCGTCAACAATCTTAACCACCTTTGCCTCAAAAGTTGTTGAGTTCCCCCAGGACGCCACTGGGAATACAACAATCATGATGGGCAAAAGTAACTTTGTAAAAAAAAACATCATTTCACCTGAATTTGTTGAGTACAGACATGTATCCACAAGCCTATTTACAGGCAGTATTTTAACAAGTCATTATTTCATGGGCGGGCTTAAAACCAATCTTTTTGCAACTTAAAGGCAGAATAATCACAATAAATTTAGAACCTGAACCAAAAAATAATCCAAATTAAGCGTGTTAATCTATCTCAAAGATATTATTCCTGAGAGAGTTTGGATGAAACGTTACACTCATGATCTTGAGACAGACCTGAATGATGTGGATAAAACACCATCTCTGATCCACAAAACTTTGTTAACAGCTTCGACTATTTATGACCTGAAATATCTGGCTCAGGTATTAAATGATGAAAATGGCAGTAATTGGTCCCGTGCATCCCTTAAACGTCAGGTTACATGCATACCTGAGCATTGTGATCTGAGTATCGCAGATGGACGCTATCTACAGACTTTAATACCTTCACGACCTGCTGATTATGAGGACAGGCACTTTAGCTTTATCGATCTGTTTGCAGGGATAGGTGGACTGCGAAGCGGATTTGATGCCATCGGTGGTAAATGTCTTTTCACGAGCGAATGGAATACTTATTCCAGCCGTACTTACCGGGCGAACTGGTATTGCGATGAGAACGAGCACCGCTTCAATTCAGACATCCGTGACATCACTCTTAGCAACCGGCCCGAGGTTACTGATGACGAGGCATACAAATTTATCGATGCCTCTATCCCGGATCATGATGTTCTTCTTGCGGGATTTCCATGCCAGCCATTCAGCATCGCCGGTGTCAGTAAAAAGAACTCTATGGGTCGCAAACACGGTTTCGAGTGCGACACTCAGGGTACGCTCTTCTTTGATGTGGCCAGGATCATCCGGGCAAAACAACCTGCAATTTTTGTTCTGGAAAACGTAAAAAATCTGAAGAGTCACGATAAGGGTAATACCTTTAACATCATCATGAAAACGCTCGATGAGCTTGGCTACGACGTCGCAAACAGCGAAAGCACGGGCGCGGATGATCCTAAAGTCATCGATGGCCGTCATTTCCGACCCCAGCACCGTGAACGTATCGTCCTTATTGGTTTTCGCCGCGACCTACGTCTGAAAGACGGTTTTACTCTGAGAGATATTAAAGACTTTTATCCGGACAAGCGCCCTTCTCTCTCAGATTTACTGGATCCGAGCGTAGATAGTAAATACATCCTCTCCCCTAAACTCTGGGAGTACTTATACAACTATGCAAAGAAACATGCGGCAAAAGGCAATGGTTTTGGTTTTGGACTAGTAGATCCTTCCAATGTTAATAGTGTCACCAGAACCCTCTCAAGCCGCTATATGAAAGACGGATCTGAAATTCTTATTGATCGGGGCTGGTCTCATGAGCTGGGAGAAACTGATTTCCATAACACATACAACATGGACCGTCGGCCACGCATGCTAACGCCACGTGAATGCAGCAGGCTAATGGGCTTCGATAAACCCGGGGAAAGTGTTTTCCGTATCCCTGTGTCCAATACACAGGCTTACAGACAGTTTGGGAACTCCGTGGTCGTTGATGTCTTTGCGGCCGTCGCCAAACTGCTGAAGTCTCGAATTGAATTTGCAGCCTCCCAGCGCTTGCGGCAGTTTTACGACGAAGTCAGCTGACCTGAGCTCCTTCATCAATTTAAATGCTTAAGATTGTTGTAATAATGTCAGAGGTCAACCATGACGTATTTCGAATCAGCTGAAGGTGAGACGGTATCTAAAGAACGAGCATTACAAGAACTGTCCAGGCATTGCGTTCCCGAAACAGATTTCGAAGAATTCTTTAGCGACATGGGCGTAAAGGAACAGTATGACGCTCAGGAAGTGTTGCTTTGGTTGGGATATTAAACTTCCTGTTTAGGAGACTACTATGAGCCAAAAATTCGCAGTGATGATTGCTTACGACGACGATCCAAACGTCAAAAGGTACTCACCTGACTTTCAAACGCAGGATGAGTTTGCTAAAGGGTGGCAGTCGGCTCTTAAAAAGGCACACCACACCTCAGGTCAAAAATCAGTCATCACCTGCGGATGTCGTGGAAAAGGAGAAAAGCGACTTTATGTTCGTGCTTTACCGAACGGTGATGCCTTTATTCTCGTCAAAGCCGCTAACACGGGCATTGAGCATGATCCTTCCTGTGTATTCTTCTCCCTTGATGCCCGGCATACCGGCCTGAAAGGATATGCGAGTGGTGTGGTCCGGATTACAACCGAAGGTGATATGGCTGTAAGGCTCGGTATCGGTATGACAGAGAAAGATCCTCCTGAAAAATCAGAAGTGCCTCCCCTGCCCCATGTTCAGCGACCAGAAGGAGGTCAGGCCTCAATGACCCTCCTGGGCTTGCTTAGTCTTTTGTGGACAGAGTCTGGTCTGAATGTCTGGTACCCGAAAATGGCAGGGAAACGTAACGATTCACTGGTACGGTATCGTCTGCTTGAAACCGCTAAACAAATTCGTACCGGCAGAGCCTGCATAGGTGACCATTTATTCATTGGTGTACCTGACCCGAAACAACCTGTCGCTCAGTCGCAAATTCAGCGTCTTTCATCACAGGCGATGAGTGATAAACGTCTCATGCTCCTGTCAGTTTTACCTCGCTACGATGCTGAAAAGCATGAGAAGCCACTTAAATTTTTACCCCTGCGGAATTTTGGGGGGCTACCGCTGATTTTTTTCAATTCAGAAGGCCATTGGGATAGCGTAAAGAAACGATTTTCATCGGAGTACGCAGCATGGAAATCCGGGGCGAAAATAGTTGTCTTTGCGTTGACGTCACCAGCTGCGGTAACCGGCAGAGGCCCTTCTGTAAGAGCTCATCAAATTGTGCTGATGCACGTTAGCGAGAACTGGATACCTCTGGACTCCTCCTATGAGGCGGTTGTTGCAGAAAAGCTGGATGCAGAGCACCGGCAGTACGTTAAGCCCATGCGTTATGATGCGAGTATTAGTGAGGTGTTCCCTGACTTCTACCTGCTCGACACAAAAAGCGATAAGCCGTTCCCGATGGAAGTATTTGGTATGGCCACTCCTGCTTATCTGGCCCGAAAGCAACTCAAAAAAGATTATTACAACCGTGAATATGGGCCTTATGGATGGTGGCACTGGGATGCGACCACAGCATCTGAAACTATGGTGCTGCCTCATTTTCCAGAATCACGTAAACCTCTTTCAACTGGCACACCTGCTTAAAATGGAGAAAAAATGTCATACATGCTTTCACTAAGCGAACAGACAAAACTGAACGCTTTCCTGTCAGGGATCCTTGATGATTACAAGACTGGGGTTATCACTCAGATACAAGCTGTTGGTAAAATCGGTAACGTGTTTTCTGCACTGGAAAGTGGAGACTCAAAAAAGGTAGTGCATTTGTTGACTGAAGGACGAAAACTCCTGCGGACGGGCTGAATGTCCGCAGAAGGTCTACTGTGCCAGGGGATGCAGAGAAGTCTATCAACCTGGCTTCATTTATCATGATGTTTTTCTACTACGCGGCTGTTTTGACTTTCCAGTACCTCCCCCTGCCATTGCACCAGTCAATGTATCAATGGTGCCTTTCAGGGATTCTGAGATTGTTTTCTCTGCCTCCAGGGTAGCTTCCAGCTTCATTACTTTGGACTGGAGCGTTTTTAATTCACTGCTTTGTTCAGCCACTTCCGCTTCATAGCCCTGGCTGACCAAAGTTACTTTTTTCAGGTCGGCGCTCAGCGACTCGTTTAGTTTATGGAGTTCAGTAAGCTCGGCATTCACCGCCACCAGGTCACCCTCCTTCCCGGACAGTGCACTTTTCAGCTCAGCACAGAGGTTCTGTGCAGCAATCAATTCCTGTTCAAACCTGTCCCTCTCTGCCTTTGTATCTGACACAGTCTGACTTAACTGGTCGCATTGTCTGGAAAGACCGGCATTATCAGAACGCTGAGTGTTGATCTCTTCGTTCAGCTTTTTTTGATATTCAAGGTGACCAGCGATCTCTGTTTTACGTTCAGCCAGTTGCTGGGAGAGTGAGTCATTTGACTGCTGTGCGAGGCTTAATTCATGCCGTGTGCTATCTAACTGGTGATGGCAGGTTTCGAGTTCTGCTTCGGCAACATTCAGCCTTGTTTCTAACTCCTTGACGGTACTGTCCCGGATCTCTAATCGACCCTGTAGCGCCTGATTCTCAAGTTTCAGCTCATCCATATCGGTAGCGCTTTGCTCAAGCCGCTGTAAAAGCTGCGTTACCTCCTCCTCCAGCTGCATGCTACGTGCTTCAGCTTTTTTAACACTATCACTCTGTATTGCGGTATAGCTTCTACGGTAGTGCCAGGTGATGTACGAGATAATATCGCCGAGTGCAACCTTCACCTCATCGGGTATATCCAGGTAACGGGCCTCTTCAGGAACCTCTTTAACATACTTCTGGTACTCAGCGAACATCTCCTGTGACCTTGCAAACGAGCCGCCAACAGCGTTTCTGAGCCAGTGAACTTTGAAGCTCAGATCGATATTTTCCGGGTTAATTTTTTTCTCTTCGCACAGACGTTCGATTGCATTGAAGTAATCGATCATCGCAATAGATGAGTACCTTGAACGACCCATTTCCTTTGATTTTTCTGTGGATTCGCTGCGGATGTCATTCTGCACCTCTGGCGAGGTAGCATCGTTCAGGCTTTTTTCTTTATCGTTTTCGATCATCATTTTTTTCCTGCGGCCGGAAGCTGGTTTGCAAAATATATGCTGATAAGATCGTTCAGAGCATTCAGAAGCGAGATACTGTCGATACAAATATGAACGTTTCCATTCTCAAACAGGCGACACCGCCAGCCATTCTCATCGCAGACCTCGCCTGTGAAATCTGTATTTCTCATGGCCGTCAGCCTGTCGACCATACTCAGCCCACCGCCGGTTGCAGGTGTTGGAGTATCAGAACAGATGCATACAATATTCTCAAAGTCGCGTAAACAAAAGTGATTGTCCTGCGAGAAACCGTTGTACCTCAGTACGTTCACACCAGGAAAAATCCCCCGAAGAACAAGCTTTTTCGGCATTGTATATTGCCGTGCATTGCTTTTAAAACTTCGGTCAAGCTTGTTGAGAACATCAACGAAACCTTCTGCAAGCGTGTCTCGTCTGTTAGCCAGTGCATGCTGTAATGTTCCCTTAACAATCTCCAGGGAAGCGACGGGCGGATCCGTACGTAGGGATTCGTTAAAGGCTTCTTTTTGCTTATGGTTCCAGTACCGGTCCATACCTATTTCTTCAAAGAGCCTTTTCCACGTTTTACGGTCAATTTCCTTACGCCCCTCCTCGATGGTGCGATCCAGTGACGACGGAAGACCAAATGCGTTGGGCTGCATAATTCTGCTGGTGAAGAGAGAGAGACCGCACAGTTCCGACGCTTCCGAGATTAACCGCATCCCTTCTTCGAATTTCTGCATGGCCATATCCCGGGCGCTGATGAGCTGCCCTGTCCGGCTCGCCGGTACTGGCTCAGAACCCTGGTTTTGAGTCATTTTACACTCCATTTTGGTATGTCAGAACATTTTGATTTGAGCAAAGGTAGGTGTACACAGACATTAAAGTTGTCTCCTTTAACATGAAAAAGACTTTAAAGTTGTCTACTTCTTCAGATAGACCTACTTAACAGGATACTAAGTAGGTCATCTCCTTTCTCGCGTAGCATCTCTCGACGTTCACAGCAGAGGACACGTTTCAAAATGTCATCCAAAATTTTTTTCCATTATCTGACGTTGGGTGATTTTGATGGTCAGCGAGTAGAGGCTTTAACAATGTGGGTTGCCCTGAGCAAAGTAAGGGAAGTAGATGTACCAGAAATGTACGCGTTGCCTTGCATGAAGGGGGGCATCTTAAAGCTCATTGATTAAACAAACTCACTATGCCGCTACAAACAGCCCAAAACCGTCACTTGATAACGTGTTATTTAGATAAATTAATGCTCAGGGCTTTTAGCCAAACTGTCACTTGATGTAAGAATCCAGAACCTTCAGCACAACGTCCAGGTCTTCTTCTCGTTTCTGTTCTTCACTTTCATGAACAATATGTTCAGTCAAATGTCCTTTAATCACTTCACGCAATAAACCATTCACGGCACCACGTATGGCGGCTATTTGTTGCAGTACAGCGGCACATTCGTGAGGTTCATCAAGCATTTTTTTCAGCGCAGCAACCTGCCCCTGGATCTTGCTTGTACGTGCTTTCAGTTTTTGTTTATCGCGGATGGTATGTGACATGTGGGCTCTCACTCTCCTGGATATTTTATGTAACTATACCAGCGTTATTCTACTGGGGGGTAGTATATTTTACTGGGGGGGAGTAGAATCCGGCCTACACTTAATAACCAAGAATGATTCTCATGAACGAATTTACGACACTTCTTCAGCAAGGCAACGCATGGTTTTTCATCCCCAGCGCCATTCTGCTTGGCGCGCTTCATGGACTGGAGCCCGGGCACTCCAAAACAATGATGGCAGCATTCATCATTGCTATAAAAGGCACCGTACGTCAGGCCGTGATGCTGGGTGTCGCGGCAACATTGTCGCACACTGCAGTCGTATGGCTGATTGCTTTTGGAGGGATGTATATCAGTAATAAATTTACCGCAGAATCAGCCGAACCCTGGCTACAGATGGTCTCTTCAGTGATCATCCTTGGTACGGCTTTTTGGATGTTCTGGCGAACCTGGAGCGGTGAGAAAAACTGGCTGGAGGGAATGCAGGAGAATGAACATCATCACCATGACGAAACAAGGTTGATCGATACTGGCCATGGAAAAGTTGAACTGTCCATTTTTGAAGAAGGACAACTTCCCCACTGGCGGCTACGCACTCTTAGTGGCCAAAGATGGGCTTCTGAAGATATCTCATTAACCACACTTCGGGAAAACAGTACGATCTCTCAGACTTTTGAATTTGTTGATCATGGTGATTATCTGGAGTCAACATCTCCCATCCCTGAGCCTCACAGTTTCAACGTACGTCTGTCTCTGGGACATCGTGGTCATGTCCATGACTATGATGTGGCGTTCGCTGAACACGACCATGACCATGACCACTCTGAGCTTGATGGGCTGGATGTGAATTCGAAAGAGTATCAGGACGCTCACGAACTGGCTCATGCCAATGACATAAAACGCCGCTTCGACGGGAAAGAAGTAACCAACGGGCAAATCCTGATATTTGGACTGACAGGAGGGCTTATCCCTTGCCCGGCAGCTATAACTGTATTGTTGATCTGCCTTCAGCTTAAAGCGCTTACGCTGGGTGCCACACTGGTTGTTTGTTTCAGTATCGGCCTGGCATTGACCCTCGTAACGGTTGGAGTGGGTGCGGCGATCAGCGTTCGTCAGGTCGCCAAACGCTGGAGTGGCTTCAATACCATCGCCAGAAGAGCCCCCTATATTTCAAGCGCCCTGATTGCTGCTGTTGGGATTTACATGGGTATACATGGCTGGAATGGGCTGGTGCATTAACACCGGTACTGATGACACACACTCTGGGTACTTACAAAGTACATCCTAAGCGCCACCGTTGAGGTTATGAGCAGAAAAACCCGGAATATAAAGCTGCTCTTTCCGGGACTTGTTGCTGAGGCAGGGATTAAGTAACTGATTAAATCCATTCCCATAAGACTCAATGATAAATGAAAGAATAAAAAAAACGCTCCCGGACGGGAGCGTAAGCCAGTGACTTCGGCGTCAAATGAGGGTCTAACAAGTGGAGCTGCGGGTTAATTCTGGGTGATCTGGCTGCGATGCTTTTCAGCCTGCTGCTGATGAATAACGGAAGACTGACCATTATTCGCCTTCTCGTGCACAACAGCGGCTTTTTCATGCTCGTTCATTTCTGAAAATGACGTTGCTGATTCGTTGGTGGCCCCTGGTTTGCCTTTCATCATTTTTTTATGCATCTCCGCCATGTCCTGGTGGGCAGAAGCGTTGCCGTTTTGCATCATTTCATGGGACATTGCAGCCTGATCGTGTCCGCTCATATCCATCATTGTCATACTGTCTCCCTGAACAGCGCTTTTTTCAGAGGTTGACTGCATCTGATGGGCGGGTGCCTGGGCATTATTTACCTGGTCATGCATGTTCATTGTCTCTGCAGCCATGGCGGATGAAGCGACAGCCATAATGGCAACAAATGATACAAGGATCTTTTTCATGGTTGGGTCTCCGGTGTTTTCATACCCAAACAATCAACGGCTTATAACAGAGAAAGCATTTGATCTCAGGGCGGGTTATTCATCACTCCAGGAACCAGGCGATTGCGTTATCACTCTGCTCCTGATTTATGTATGATTATAAAAAACCGCCTCTGTTTATCGCGTGACTGAATGATGACAATTTTGTCACCTTCCAGGTTTCTCCTGAAGAACGGGATTAATCCATTAACAGGCGCACACTGAACACAATTTCCCGCCCCTGCTGTTCTGCTGACAGCTCGCCGCCATGAGCATGAATGATCGACCTTGTAATTGATAATCCCAGCCCCGCGCCTTCCGTGTTGTGGACCCTTGATGAATCAGCTCGATAGAACCGATCAAACAAACGTTCCAGATTAGCGGGAACCTGGCCGGACATCGTATTCGTAATCATCACGTTCACACAGTCACTGTCACGCTCAAGGTGTATCGCTGTACAGGTGTTATCGGGAGAATACTTGATTGCATTGGAAAGCAGGTTACTGAAAGCACGTCGCAGCATATCGCTGTCTCCGGCAACAACGCCCTCTCCTTCAACGGTGATTGTCTTTCCTGTTTCGTCTGCCAGAGGCTCGAACAGCTCACGTAATTCATTCAGTTCGGCGGCCAGATCCACATCATGTTTATCCAGCTGCAGCAGACCATGCTCTGAACGTGCCAGAAAAAGCATATCACTGGTCATTCGTGACAACCTTTTCAGTTCTTCCAGGTAAGCGAATAAGATTTCGCGGTAATGCGAAACATCCCTTTCCTTAGCCAGTGCAAACTGCGTCTGCATCATCAGATTACTGACCGCTGTGCGCAGCTCATGCGCGATGTCAGACGAGAAATCTGACAGTTTCCGGAATGACCCCTCCAGGCGATCGAACATGTTATTGAACTCCTGCATGGTCTCAGAAATTTCCGGCGGAGCCAAATCGGGATTAAGACGCTGATCCAGGCTGTGTACGGTCATGGAGGAAGCCAGACTGGTCATTTCCCGTAGCGGTTTCAGACCAATACGTGTGGTCAGCCAGCCCAGAAAAACAGAAATAAAGACCAGACCGATATTGAACCAGAACAGCCAGGTACTGAGCTTATCCATAAACAGGGTGTGATACCCAGTATCCGTGGCAACCGTAATGATGACATGTTTGCTTTTACCCTGTTCCGGCGTCACGGCAACCCGCCGCGAGATACTGCGGTACACGGTGTTATTTTCTTCCGTCTGGATCATATAGTCGAGAATATCACCCGACTTATTAAGCAGGACCGCTGGAACAACAGAATTTTTGGCATAGAGTTCAACAATTTTTTCATTTTCCATGTTTTTTATAGAAATGAATAAACCATTGTGCCCTACCATCGCATCGTTTATTTTTTCTGATAATGACTTAATATCCGTTTTGTTCCGGAACGTCTCTGTTTTAAGAAACTCTTCGGTGAGCTGAAGTTTACCTGTCAGAAAATCGCGGTCCTGATTATCGAAATAGCCATTAAGGGTGCTAATCAGGATAAAACTTGATAACCACCATACCGTAAGCATCACCGCGGCTTTGTTGAATAAATCGAACTTTTGCTGAGTTGAAGGATCAGATCACGCATCTTCCCGACAACGCAGACCGTTCCGTGGCAAAGCAAAAGTTCAAAATCACCAACTGGCCCACCTACAATAAAGCCCTCATCAACCGTGGCTCCATAACTTTCTGGCTGGATGATGAAGCTATTCAGGCCTGGTATGAGTCGGCAGCGCCTTCTTCACGAGGCAGACCTCAGCGCTATTCTGACCTTGCCATCACGACTGTGCTGGTCATTAAACGCGTATTCAGGCTGACCCTGCGCGCTGCGCAGGGCTTTATTGATTCCATTTTTTCTCTGATGAACGTTCCGCTACGCTGCCCGGATTACAGCTGTGTCAGCAGGCGGGCAAAGTCGGTTAATGTCAGTTTCAAAACGCCCACCCGGGGTGAAATCGCACACCTGGTAATTGATTCCACCGGGCTGAAGGTCTTCGGTGAAGGCGAGTGGAAAGTCAAAAAGCATGGCCAGGAACGCCGCCGTATCTGGCGTAAGCTGCATCTCGCCGTTGACAGTAAAACACATGAAATCATCTGCGCTGACCTGTCGCTGAACAACGTTACGGACTCAGAGGCCTTCCCCGGGTTAATCCGGCAAACCCACCGGAAAATCAGGTCAGCCGCCGCCGATGGCGCTTACGATACCCGGCTATGTCACGATGAACTGCGGCATAAGAAAATCAGCGCGCTTATCCCTCCCCGAAAAGGTGCGGGTTACTGGCCCGGTGAATATGCAGACCGTAACCGTGCAGTGGCTAATCAGCGAATGACCGGGAGTAATGCGCGGTGGAAATGGACAACAGATTACAACCGTCGCTCGATAGCGGAAACGGCGATGTACCGGGTAAAACAGCTGTTCGGGGGTTCACTGACGCTGCGTGACTACGATGGTCAGGTTGCGGAGGCTATGGCCCTGGTACGAGCGCTGAACAAAATGACGAAAGCAGGTATGCCTGAAAGCGTGCGTATTGCCTGAAAACACAACCCGCTACGGGGGAGACTTACCCGAAATCTGATTTATTCAACAAAGCCTCGTTAAGGTTAACCTAAGATTTCAGAATGATAATCTCTGCTTTGCAGCGAATAAGGCAATCATAATATTAGATTGAATTGTTGTAATTATCATCAATGTTTTTACTGGTTTACTATTTTCCGGAGGTGTTAATGCCTGTACTTTTCAGGGTGAAAGTTATTCCGCTGGTTTTACTTCTGGCAATGATCTTTGCGTTTTTACTTAACTGGCCAATATTGCTGCATTTTTACGAGATTTTGTCGCATTTAGAGCATGTCAAAATTGGTTTTGTCATTTCTATTCCCTTTGTTCTGGTTGCGGCGCTTAACGTTGTTTTTATGCCTTTCTCAGTTCGTTTTCTGCTGAAACCTTTCTTTGCTTTACTGTTTATCACTGGCTCACTGGTCAGTTATTCGACACTAAAATATAAAGTAATGTTTGATCAAACGATGATTCAAAACATTATTGAAACTAACCCCCAGGAAGCGCATTCCTATCTTAATGGCTCAATTATTATATGGTTCGTCTTTACCGGTATCCTTCCTGCCATCCTCCTTTTTTCAATAAAAATTCAATATCCTGAAAAATGGTATAAAGGCATTGCTTACCGTTTGCTCTCCGTGCTGGCATCGTTGAGTTTGATTGCAGGTGTTGCCGCACTTTATTATCAGGATTATGCCTCTGTCGGCCGCAATAACTCGACATTGAATAAAGAGATCATCCCGGCGAACTACGCTTACAGCACTTTCCAGTATGTTAAGGATACGTACTTTACGACTAAAGTGCCTTTCCAGACGCTGGGGAATGATGCTAAACGCGTCGTCGCTCACGAAAAACCCACGCTGATGTTCCTGGTGATTGGCGAAACGGCACGCAGCCAGAATTTCTCGATGAACGGTTATTCGCGTGATACCAATGCCTTTACCAGCAAATCCGGCGGCGTTATTTCGTTTAAAAATATGCATTCCTGCGGTACCGCTACCGCAATATCCGTTCCGTGCATGTTCTCGAATATGAATCGCACCGAGTACGACAGTAAAAAAGCATCTAACAGTGAAAATTTCCTCGACATCGTGCAGAAAACCGGTGTCTCGCTGTTATGGAAAGAGAACGATGGCGGTTGTAAAGGCGTATGTAGCCGCATCCCGACTGTCGAAATTAAGCCTAGTGATAACCCGAAACTGTGCGATGGCAAAACGTGCCATGACGAGGTGATGCTGGAAAACCTTGATGATGAAATCGCCAAAATGCCAGGTGATAAGCTTGTCGCCTTCCATATCATTGGCAGCCATGGACCGACTTATTACCTGCGTTATCCGGCTGAGCATCGCCACTTCATGCCCGAATGTGCACGTAGCGATATCGAAAACTGTACTCAGGAACAATTGGTCAACACCTACGACAACACCCTTCGTTATACAGACTATGTATTAGCTGAGATGATTGAAAAGCTAAAAAATTACAGCGATCAGTACAACACCGTGCTGCTTTATGTGTCCGATCATGGTGAATCATTGGGCGAAAGCGGGCTATATCTGCACGGCACGCCGTACAAACTGGCACCGGATCAGCAGACGCATATTCCGATGCAGGTCTGGATGTCACCGGGCTTTATCGCCGGGAAACACATCAACATGTCTTGCCTTGAAAATAATGCGGCGAAAAAATCATATTCCCACGACAACCTGTTCTCATCGATTTTGGGGCTGTGGGACGTAAGCACCAGCGTCTATAATCCTGACCGCGATTTGTTCCGCGAATGCCGTGGCTAATCGATTGTTAGTATAACAAAAAGCCTTACGGCAACCTGGTTGCCGTAAGCTGCAAGAATGCAATAAGGCTTATAATATGAAACAACTTACTTTCAACGACCTACGCAAGCAAAGCGCACAAGCCGCAAATTCCCCCCGCTTACGTGCCCATCATAATTTCCACCCTGAATTGAGCGACCCGGTGCAGCGTCTGGCTATTGCTATGGAACCGGGAACTTATGTTCGCCCTCATCGCCACCCGCATACTTTTGAACTGCTGACATCCCTTACCGGTCGCTTTTTGGTATTGAACTTTGATGACCTGGGTAACCTGACCCAGCGCGTCGTGTTAGGTGAGGACTGTAAAGTGCTGGAGATGGATGCAGGCACCTGGCATACCGTATTGTCACTGGATGAAGGCGGCGTTATTTTTGAGGTAAAACACGGTAGGTACCAGCCTGTTGCTGATCAAGATGCCGCCCCATGGGCCCCCGCCGAAAACGAGCCGGGAACTGCAGAGCTGATGAAATGGTACACACAGGCGCAAGTAGGTGATGGCGGATATCCGCGGTAATTAATGCGTTGCACGGAGTGCCATTCTCTCCTTCGCGCCAACTTCAAAGGCTAAGACGCTTCCTCCCAAATCACCTACTCGTAAACCTGTGGCAAGAGTAGAGGCACTGTTGCAAATAGTCGGTGGTGATAAACTTATCATCCCCTTTTGCTGATGGAGCTGCACATGAACCCATTCAAAGGCCGGCATTTTCAGCGTGACATCATTCTGTGGGCCGTACGCTGGTACTGCAAATACGGCATCAGTTACCGTGAGCTGCAGGAGATGCTGGCTGAACGCGGAGTGAATGTCGATCACTCCACGATTTACCGCTGGGTTCAGCGTTATGCGCCTGAAATGGAAAAACGGCTGCGCTGGTACTGGCGTAACCCTTCCGATCTTTGCCCGTGGCACATGGATGAAACCTACGTGAAGGTCAATGGCCGCTGGGCGTATCTGTACCGGGCCGTCGACAGCCGGGGCCGCACTGTCGATTTTTATCTCTCCTCCCGTCGTAACAGCAAAGCTGCATACCGGTTTCTGGGTAAAATCCTCAACAACGTGAAGAAGTGGCAGATCCCGCGATTCATCAACACGGATAAAGCGCCCGCCTATGGTCGCGCGCTTGCTCTGCTCAAACGCGAAGGCCGGTGCCCGTCTGACGTTGAACACCGACAGATTAAGTACCGGAACAACGTGATTGAATGCGATCATGGCAAACTGAAACGGATAATCGGCGCCACGCTGGGATTTAAATCCATGAAGACGGCTTACGCCACCATCAAAGGTATTGAGGTGATGCGTGCACTACGCAAAGGCCAGGCCTCAGCATTTTATTATGGTGATCCCCTGGGCGAAATGCGCCTGGTAAGCAGAGTTTTTGAAATGTAAGGCCTTTGAATAAGACAAAAGGCTGCCTCATCGCTAACTTTGCAACAGTGCCGGGATTACGTGAAGCATCCACATAAAGCAACTAACCATGATCGCAATAGCACAACCAATTGGAATCCATGTGCTCAACCACGTCTGGATTGATGTAGCGGTTGATTCACCAGTATCGGTGCCAGCGGCCAGCGCAATTTGCGGCAGGGCAATGGACAAAACGCCCATAACTACCGCAGGGCCATACTTCTTAAACAACGTGGTCATACTTTCTCCTTACTCACTATCTTCTGTTGATTGCAGATTTAACCGGCATTCTTCAACGCCACACTTATCTTTCAAAAACTCTGCCAGTAGCCTTAAATCAGCCCAGGTTCGTAGTTCATGCTCTTTGTTAACCCGAATGGAACATGCGATCTGGCCCAACTGTTCATCGTCTATCTGAAAAACGGGATACCACGTCTTTAATGAAACCCGTTTTATCGTTACCTCCTTCACTTTTCCTGTTTCAAATAGCTCCAGGATCTGTGATTGCAATACAAGGTACAAACGTTCCATCCATAACCTCACTCCCCCTTCGCTGTTTCCTGTTTGGTTAAAAAGGCATCCGTATTATTTCGGCTGAAGGCATCGCCATCACCCGAACCAAAAACATCTTGTTCACCGTCATACTGCGTGGCCGTACTTTTTGCCTGCTGAGGCTCAGTCGCGGTGCTGTCCTCACTGGTCTGGCCATCAGGTAGCAGCGTAGGGATTTTCAAATCAGTTGATTGACGCGCCACGTTGATAACTTTCGTGACATACCCGTTAGAAATCCCGTTTATGAGTGAGCCGGTGTTGTAGCAGGAAAGCGCGTGTCTCAGCGCAACCTGCCCGGCTGGATAGGATTTCAGGGCGCTATCATAACAGGCTTTAAGGATGGTCTGGCTCGCCCGCAGGTTGATGCAGGGCTTGAAAATATCGTCAACCGAAAGACCCAGGCCCACTAAATTATTTGAGTTAATTTGTGCAAGGCCCATATCAAAACTTTTATTATCCTTCAGCAGAACTTTCGAAACGCTGACGGCCTCAGCTTCAGTACGTGGTTGCTGTTTTAACTGGGTACTACCACCGTTAATATTGATCCTGTACGGCCCATTTGAGGACTCATGGCCGACGATGTACGCCATTGTTAAGGGTGAAACATCAGGCGCACATCTCTGCGCAAGCCTGGCAACTTCATCTGAGGCAGGCGCAGCACTGGCACGGCCAGCACAAGCAAGGCAGGCCAGAGCGAGAACCAGAAGTTTTGGATGTTTACTCATTTACGTTTCACCGCGTAATTGTAATTTCGACGACTTATGTTTATGATAAGGGCTAATGAGATCGTGTCAAGAAGAAACGAAAAGAAAACCTCTGAAGGAAGGAAGGTAATGCTGGTTCCCCTGAAATCAGAAAAACGCCCCAAAGGTGAACCCATGTATCGTGACCCGGATAACCCTTTTAATACGTGGACTGGTATAGGGAAGCGCCCGGCCTGGCTAACTGCAAAATTGGACGCTGGCATTAGCCTGGAAGCCATGAAAATGCAGGGCGTTGCCAACCCCAGAGAACATAGACAAGTAAAATACCGCGACCCCAGGAACGCAGAAAATACCTGGTCCGGGACTGGCCGCCGACCAACATGGCTCAAAGAGCTGCTTGATAGTGGTTTATCACTTGATGATCTAAAGATATAACCGGAGAGTATAAAAATGGGCGATGTTATTGATTTTGCGGAAAAGCAAAAAGGCAGAAGGAAGAAAAAGGCATTTTCCATTCCGCCCATTTTAAGAAAATTCCGAGTCCATGCTATCAGGTTACTCGCCAGCATCATCAAATCCGGCTCTTATTCAGTTGCTTATATCGTTAAGAAAATTACAGGAAAGTTAATCAAGTTGTTCGCAATGTTAACGATTTTCGTTTTTATTGTCGAATATATCGCAGGCGATATAGGTTACAAATCTATTTATAACTCTGCGTTATTATTAATATTACTTACCGTTATCAACATTCTGGCGGGTGTATATCTGAACAAACTGTTAAGGACAAAACAATGAAGAAACTCTTAATCCCTCTGATAGCAGCTGGTAGTCTGCTTTATCTTCCTGCCAGCCATGCTGAAGATCCCTGCAAAGTTATTATGTGCATGGCGGGCAAGCTCACCGGCGATAGCGGCGGAAGCGAGTGTAACAGTGCTGAAGCTGCTTTCTTCAATATCGTTAAAAAGAACAAGCACGGCTTTTTACCCAACCACACGAGGGATGCCAGGAAGGCTTTTCTTAATGAATGCCCGGATAATGGCGAAGGTGGAAGTAACCAGTCGATGATAAGCCAGATCATAAGTAAATACGGGAAAGTTCGCTTATAGGCGGGCTAGGAATAATCTCAATTTAAGGAGCCAACGTGAAAAAAATTATATTAAGTGCATTAGCCTGTACAGCTCTCTTAACTGGTTGCGTCAGCCAAGATAAAGGTAATGCGATGCAGAGCCAGATGAATAACCAGCAACGCCAGATTAACGAATTATCCGTTCGTTTGCAGTCTGCGGAGTCCCGGCTATCAAAGCAGGAAGAAAAGCTGCGCAACGAACTGCTGCAATCCAGCGGCTATTGCTATCTGAATGGCGCCCGCTACTCGACCGGCACCGTACTTTACGGGCGGATTTGCCAAAATCAGTCAGGCAGCGCTTCGTGGCAGGTTTACAGCCGTCGCTAAACACCAGGGCGGTTTAACCGCCCTTTTCTTTACCCACAGAAAGCACACTATCACCATGTTCCCCTTCCCCACTACAGAAAACCTTATTCTATGGGCTTGCAGCGCCATCGCACTGTTTGCCGTTGTATTCTTCCGGCGTTCAGTACGCAACCGACGACACAAAAGGAAGCAGCAAAGTGCGCGGCGGGTGCTGGAGCGCATAAAGACGTTGCCGGGCTTCCCACAAAAAATTAACTACCTGAGGAAAATTGATCCTTTTGTGTTTGAAGAACTGTTGCTGGAAGGATTTGAAGCGCATGGCTTCAGAACCATCAGAAACAAACGCTATACCGGCGATGGAGGCATTGACGGCCAGGTAATAATAGGAAAATATCGCTATCTTATTCAGGCTAAACGCTATCGCGGCCATATTGCTTTACAGCACGTACAGGAGTTCGAGAAGTTGCTTAAACGTCATAACTGTCGCGGTCTGTTTTGCCATACCGGGAAAACCGGCGCAGGTTCAAAATCTGTCAGTATTGCCAGTGAACGGATGGAGATTATCAGCGGCCAGCGCCTGATAGATTTGCTCACGCCCGGCAGCTCCTTCACTATCGCAACCGCCCCGCAGACGATGATGAAGCGTACCGCAGCAACACTAGAAACGAGCACCATTGTTAAAGATGCCGGTAAAGAAAATCGATACCATGAGAGTTAATTAAATGAAGTCAGTAACTATAGAAGCAAAAACATTTGCTGAAATGTTAGGAATAACAGAAGGTGAATTAATCTTTGCCATTAAGAAAACTGGCACATTCAAAAACAAGACCATCCCACAACCTCATGAGCCACATAAATCAAATAATAGATTTTTATATTCAGACGTAATGAGGTTTATAGAATCACTAAAAGACAAAGAGAACCGGTAATGACTCCAACTTACTGATAGTGTTTTATGTTCAGATAATGCCCGATGACCTTGTCATGCAGCTCCACCGATTTTGAGAACGACAGTGACTTCCGTCCCAGCCTTGCCAGATGTTGTCTCAGATTCAGGTTATGTCGCTCAATGCGCTGAGTGTAACGCTTGCTGATAACGTGCAGCTTTCCCTTCAGGCGGGATTCATACAGCGGCCAGCCATCCGTCATCCATACCACGACCTCAAAGGCCGACAGCAGGCCCAGAAGACGCTCCAGCGTGGCCAACGTGCGTTACCTAACAATAAACCTGTTTAAATATCCAGATAAAAACATTCAATCTGGGTCAAATGAGTGATACAGTTTCACCCATAAGACCCAATGGAGGCAATATGTCTGAATTTGAATTACTGGCGCAGGATCTGCTTGAGAAAGCAGAAGCGGAAGAACAACTGCGACAGGAAAATGATAAAAAGCTGCTCGGGCAGGTGCTGGAAATCTATGACCAGAAGTACGTGGCTGAACTGCTTAGAAAAGTTGGTAAAAATGAGTGGAGTCGCGAGACTCTTAATCGCTGGATTAATGGTAAGTGCTCACCTAAGACGCTGACGTTAGCCGAAGAGGAACTTCTACGAAAAATGCTTCCGGAAGCGCCTGCACATCACCCTGACTATGCCTTCCGGTTTATTGACCTGTTTGCTGGGATTGGAGGTATACGGAAGGGCTTCGAAACCATCGGTGGCCAGTGCGTTTTTACCAGTGAATGGAATAAAGAGGCTGTGCGCACATATAAAGCTAACTGGTTTAACGATGCTCAGGAACACACTTTCAATCTCGATATTCGGGAAGTCACGCTCAGTGATAAACCTGAAGTACCTGAAAACGATGCCTATGCTTACATTAATGAGCATGTGCCGGATCATGATGTACTTCTAGCAGGTTTCCCCTGTCAACCGTTCAGCCTTGCGGGCGTAAGCAAGAAAAACTCGCTCGGGCGCGCGCATGGTTTCGAATGTGAGGCTCAGGGAACGCTTTTCTTCGATGTGGCGCGTATTATACGCGCAAAAAAACCTGCCATCTTTGTTCTTGAAAACGTTAAAAACCTGAAGAGCCATGACAAGGGTAAAACCTTTAAAGTCATCATGGATACCCTCGACGAACTGGGCTATGAAGTTGCGGATGCAGCTGAGATGGGCAAAAACGATCCTAAAGTTATCGACGGAAAGCACTTTTTACCTCAGCACCGAGAACGTATCGTTTTGGTCGGTTTCCGTCGTGATCTGAACATTCACCAGGGCTTTACCCTGCGCGATATTAGTCGTTTTTATCCGGAACAGCGTCCGTCATTTGGCGAACTGCTGGAACCCGTGGTTGACAGCAAATATATACTGACGCCGAAACTCTGGGAGTATCTCTATAACTACGCCAAAAAGCACGCAGCTAAGGGTAACGGATTCGGTTTTGGCCTCGTTAATCCTGAAAATAAAGAAAGCATTGCCCGTACGCTTTCTGCTCGCTATCACAAAGACGGGTCTGAAATTCTGATAGACCGTGGCTGGGATATGGCCACAGGTGAAACAGACTTCGCGAACGAAGAAAATCAGGCGCATCGGCCCCGCAGGCTGACTCCACGAGAGTGCGCGCGCCTTATGGGTTTTGAAAAAGTAGATGGCAGGCCTTTTCGCATTCCTGTGTCAGACACTCAGTCGTACAGGCAGTTCGGTAACTCCGTAGTGGTGCCCGTGTTTGAAGCCGTAGCCAAACTGCTTGAACCTTATATCCTGAAAGCGGTTAATGCCGATTCGTGCAAGGTTGAACGAATCTGATCGCTCCTCCCGGTATTTATGCCGGGAGATAATCTATGGAATATCTGCGTAAAGCCCTGTCAGCTCAGCAATAAACGCACCTAGCGTCATTAGCTCAGCTCTCACCGCCTCCGGGTATTTTTTGTGCAGCGATGATGGCACGACCAATCTGACACCCGACTCCCGCATCTCCCGATATTGAGCCAGAGAAACTCCCTCTTGGAGTGTAAACAGATGCACCTGATGAATTTTATCGGCCTCATTCAGTATCTGACGCCAGCGATCCTTACAGGTAGTCTTGACTGCCAGCATGCGCAGATTTTCTACGGGAAACTCAGTATCGTGGTAAGCCCCTGCGGAAGGGAAAAGGAAATCGGGTTTTTTATTACCTTCTGTGATGGCCTGCGTCGCAAAGTGTCGCAGGCCGTGCTCAATGAATAGATGCTCCAGGTGCAGTTCCAGAGACTTCCCGGCTCTGGATTTACGGCGATTGCTGACAGAATTGGCCAGCGCAATAAATTCATCCACAGAGCCAAATCCTTTCCGGATGATATCCAGAACATGCAGTTCCTCAACCAATAGAAATATGTCGTACTCCACGCGCCGGCGGTCAAGAAGTTGCTCATCCGGATCAAGGGAATTTTTCACATAATGGCTGGCTGCATACTGAATAATTTCACTTCCCGACGGAAAGCGCAGGTGCCAGTCTTCAGGTAGAATATATTTATGATTTACTGGCGCTTGCTGTAGAGATAGTCCGCCTAGAATCTGTCCTGCGGGGCCGGATATAAGCGCTCCGGGTATAACTTCACCAATAGCGGTCTCAATGACGTCCTCTTCATCAGTGCTGGCGCATACCCAAATATTTACTTCCTTACAGTCCCCCCCTTGCTCATCAAGCTTGAAAGCCAGGAGCGTCAGAGCCCCTGTATTTTCAGGATCCTGAAGTGGGCTGCCTCTACCCCAGCGGGTAATCCTTTTTTCATTCCGGGTTTTACCAAAATGACGGCTGTTATAATAAATTGCCCTGGCTTCGCTGTCAGGGCAATCATGCGATGACACATGTGCGGTGAGAAAAACCGAAGGGTTCAGTTCACGGGTATGGTTGATAGACGGAAAGAGTTTTTCAACGATACCTGAAGGGATATAAAGCCCTACCTGGTGACCACCTGTTGCGCCGGTATCGTTGGCGGAAAGGCGTTTGATGTAGACGAAGTAATTCTCACATGCGATCTCAAGTAGCCAGTTGTGGAAAACCGACATAAGCATCCCCTGTTACCCTGAAACTCTACTCACCATTTTTTCATGATTATATACAAACAGTGTCATTTTCAGAAGACGACTGCACCAGTTGATTGGGCGTAATGGCTGTTGTGCAGCCAGCTCCTGACAGTTCAATATCAGAAGTGATCTGCACCAATCTCGACTATGCTCAATACTCGTGTGCACCAAAGCGAGGTGAGCATGGCGACGGAGGCTCTGTTGCAAAGATTGGCGGCAGTCAGAGGTAGGCTGTCGCTCTGCGCCGATCAGGCGGCTGCTGCGAAATGGTGGTTGAGCATGCCCATGGCCTCCGTCAGCGCCGAGGGCCCAATGCCAAAAGCTCTCTCCACAAGGCGCACCTCGCCCCTGATGCCGGGCTGCAGGCACCAGGGGCGAGCCTGTCCTTTGCGCAGGGCTCGCATGACTTCGAATCCCTTGATCGTGGCATAGGCCGTGGGGATCGATTTGAAACCGCGCACCGGCTTGATCAGTATCTTGAGCTTTCCGTGATCGGCCTCGATCACGTTATTGAGATACTTCACCTGCCGGTGGGCCGTCTCCCGGTCCAGCTTTCCTTCGCGCTTCAATTCGGTGATCGCTGCACCATAGGGGTCGTTTGCGGGAGAGGGCGAAATCCTACGCTAAGGCTTTGGCCAACGATATTCTCCGGTAAGATTGATGTGTTCCCAGGGGATAGGAGAAGTCGCTTGATATCTAGTATGACGTCTGTCGCACCTGCTTGATCGCGGCCGCGATAGCTAGATCGCGTTGCTCCTCTTCTCCATCCGCGTTCCAAGCTGCGGAAAGGCACCCATAAGCGTACGCCTGGTCGAGCAGGCGACGCGGATCGACGTCCAGCGCACGAGAGAATGCGTCCGCCATCTGTGCAATGCGTCTAGGATCGAGACAAAGGTCGTCTCTGTCAGCCGGATCGTAGAACATATTGGCGGCGCCAAAGCCCACTTCACCGACCAGACCGACGGGATCTATCACCAGCCAGCCGCGACTGGAGAACATGATGTTTTCATGATGCAGATCGCCATGTAGCCCACGCAGTTCCGAGGCATTGCTCATCATTTGATCGGCTATAATCGCCGCGTGGACGTAGTCAGTTTGACAACCTGCGTTTTGATCATCGCGCGCCCGCTGAAACAAAGCTGCAAAGCGATCCCGGATCGGGAGAAGGGCAGAAGGCAGGGGTTCCTCAGATGCGGCATACAGCTTCGCCATTAGTTCCGCTGCAATTTCGGTCGCCTGGTAGTCGCCGTGCTCGGCAACGATGTGAGAGAGCATTCGCTCCCCGGCATATTCGAGCAACATCAGATTGTTCTCACGACCGAGCAACCGGACTGCTCCCCTCCCATTGCGCCATACCAGATAGTCGGCCCCGCGCAGTTCATCAGCAATGTCTTCTATAGGTTTCAATCCCTTGACGATTGCAGGAGTCCCGTCTGGCAATGAAACTTTCCAAACGAGGCTGGAAAAGGTGTCCGCAATGAGAACAGGTTGCGAAACGTGCCAATGAGCAGGAAAAACAGGCGGCATGAACATCAACCCCAAGTCAGAGGGTCCAATCGCAGATAGAAGGCAAGGCGTTCGCGGTCGGGGGCTTCGATCCCCAATACATTGAATAGGACAGCGAAGGCGCGCTCTGCTTCATCTGGCGCTGCCCAGTTCTCTTCGGCGTTAGCAATCATGAGTGCCAAATCGGCATAGCGATCTGCTGTTCCGAGCCGCCCAAGGTCGATCAGACCCGTGCATTGAAGAGTTTTAGGGTCCACCATGAAGTTCGGCATGCAGGGATCACCATGGCAAACAACCATATCGGTGCGCTCTTGGTCGAGCCGCACCGGTAGCTCTCGTTCGACACGAGCCAAAAGATCGAGCTGCGGCGTACTCTTGTCCTCGTCCGGTAAGAAGTCGGGATTGACGGCATTGCGGGACACCACATCAACGGCGCGTCCGAACATTCGCGACAGCCTGCGCTCAAACGGACATTGATCAACCGATAGGCTGTGAACAGCGCCAAGTTGCTGCCCCATTGACGGCCACGCTTTGAGCAAATCCGCTCCAGACAGATCAGCCGCCGGTACTCCCGGAATTGCCGTTATCACCAAGCATGCACCCTCCTGTTCCTCCTGCCAGTTGATCACCTCGGGGCAAGCCACACCTCGACCTTTGAGCCAAATGAGGCGGTCACGCTCTCCAGCGAGCTCACCGCGGCGGGAAGCAGGTGCGATTTTCGCGAAGGCATGCCCGTCACCACGTCGAAAAACAAAATCACCAGATTCTCCGCCTCTGACAGGCAACCAGTCAGAATGCGATTCACCAAAAAAAATATTAGTTCGATTCAATGGAGGTTCCTTCAGTTTTCTGATGAAGCGCGGAGGTGGCTCAACCTGCGAAAAGAAACGAGTTGCTACGTAAGTCCGAGAACATGCTTTCCATGGTCTCTGAGCTCGCCTTGATGCCCGAGGCATAGACTGTACAAAAAAACAGTCATAACAAGCCATGAAAACCGCCACTGCGCCGTTACCACCGCTGCGTTCGGTCAAGGTTCTGGACCAGTTGCGTGAGCGCATACGCTACTTGCATTACAGCTTACCAACCGAACAGGCTTATGTCCACTGGGTTCGTGCCTTCATCCGTTTCCACGGTGTGCGTCACCCGGCAACCTTGGGCAGCAGCGAAGTCGAGGCATTTCTGTCCTGGCTGGCGAACGAGCGCAAGGTTTCGGTCTCCACGCATCGTCAGGCATTGGCGGCCTTGCTGTTCTTCTACGGCAAGGTGCTGTGCACGGATCTGCCCTGGCTTCAGGAGATCGGAAGACCTCGGCCGTCGCGGCGCTTGCCGGTGGTGCTGACCCCGGATGAAGTGGTTCGCATCCTCGGTTTTCTGGAAGGCGAGCATCGTTTGTTCGCCCAGCTTCTGTATGGAACGGGCATGCGGATCAGTGAGGGTTTGCAACTGCGGGTCAAGGATCTGGATTTCGATCACGGCACGATCATCGTGCGGGAGGGCAAGGGCTCCAAGGATCGGGCCTTGATGTTACCCGAGAGCTTGGCACCCAGCCTGCGCGAGCAGCTGTCGCGTGCACGGGCATGGTGGCTGAAGGACCAGGCCGAGGGCCGCAGCGGCGTTGCGCTTCCCGACGCCCTTGAGCGGAAGTATCCGCGCGCCGGGCATTCCTGGCCGTGGTTCTGGGTTTTTGCGCAGCACACGCATTCGACCGATCCACGGAGCGGTGTCGTGCGTCGCCATCACATGTATGACCAGACCTTTCAGCGCGCCTTCAAACGTGCCGTAGAACAAGCAGGCATCACGAAGCCCGCCACACCGCACACCCTCCGCCACTCGTTCGCGACGGCCTTGCTCCGCAGCGGTTACGACATTCGAACCGTGCAGGATCTGCTCGGCCATTCCGACGTCTCTACGACGATGATTTACACGCATGTGCTGAAAGTTGGCGGTGCCGGAGTGCGCTCACCGCTTGATGCGCTGCCGCCCCTCACTAGTGAGAGGTAGGGCAGCGCAAGTCAATCCTGGCGGATTCACTACCCCTGCGCGAAGGCCATCGGTGCCGCATCGAACGGCCGGTTGCGGAAAGTCCTCCCTGCGTCCGCTGATGGCCGGCAGCAGCCCGTCGTTGCCTGATGGATCCAACCCCTCCGCTGCTATAGTGCAGTCGGCTTCTGACGTTCAGTGCAGCCGTCTTCTGAAAACGACAAACGATGTCAGCCAATAAGTTGTTGTAATAATCGACAAGTGTTTGTTGCAACTCGCCGTCCTGTAAGACTGCATTATCAGTCTGATTCAGGGCGGCTATGGTGTCATTTATACACCATAAACCGATGACGGCTGCACGTAAATCTGTGGATGCTCTTGATGGCGATTCAACGTTTGCTGTCCCACGCATGGCGACAGCATTGTTTAGCCCAGCAATAATCCCATTATAAGTTGGGGGGAGGGGCTCCGACAACTGCAAAGCTATCTTTTCTGTATTGTTTTGGATGTCGTCCGCAAGAATGGTATTCTCGATCAGTTCTCGAGCCAATAATGATGTTTCGAAGCAGACGGCCAACACCGTCTGCTTCGTTTCTGGTTCTTGTTCTTCCACTGCCAGCGCGTTACTGATTGTTACGCACGTAAGTAGCAAAGTGAATGCGCTCTTGAGTCTCATCAACGGTTGCCTCCACAGTCTCGCTGGCACTGGAATCAATGTGAAAATTGTTCTGGATCGGATCAACAGGAATAAATCGATCACAGTCGAACTCTCTTGGAATTATGGTCATGTGCAGTTTCGTTGCTGATGAAAGAGCTTGAATGTACAACTTCTCCCCACCAATGACAGCAATGCGTTGATCGGTATTCTCATACAGGTTGATCACAGCACGAAGATCAGGAACGACAGTAGCGCCTATGACATCTTCTTGTTTTAACGTCGAGGAGATCACGAACGATTCGCGTTCGGGGAGAATTCCTTTCTCCTTGATTCGCTCCTCGGCGCCATCCTTTTCTAACTGCATGTCACGCATGTCAGTATACGTGTGTTTCCCCATAACGCACACGCGGATCTCTTTAGAAATCCGCGTAAATCGCGCCATGTCTTCTTTGCATTTCCATGGAATCTTGCCGCCTTTCCCGAATCCCAACTTAGAATCCACAGCGACTATTAGCTCAAGTTGTGGGTGACTCATTAAAACTCCAAACCAGTCGATGCTGGTTGTTCCAGATATTGCTTACGGAAGGTGGCCAGATCAATCAGTTTGATATTTGCCTTTCCGCTGTTGTTGAGATCGTGCACTTTCTTCAATTTGCCGGAAGATCCGGAAGTGGATGCCGCGATCACCATGGTGGTCTTCGACGAGACTGATGATTGCACTTCACCACCCTCAGCTTCAATCAGCTTCTCCAAGGCCGCGTCACGAAAACCGGTGATCACGATCTTCTCACCGGTAAAACGATCCCCCGAAGTGACCTGCTGTTTGAACCCGATGATTGATTGAATCTTGTTGAATAGCTCGGCATGTTCAGCCATACCTGCAAGCACTTTTGCGGCAGTTTTGTAGCTGAATTTGTCGACGCTAACGATCTGCTCTTCGGTGATGGCATTGAAATCATCCAAGGTCTTAATATCCAAGCCTTCACACAGAGCTTTCATCTTGCGGCGCCCAACGCCGCGCCCAAAGTGGGGCATCGACCCCAACCAAACCGACAGGGGAACACTACTGGGTATAGGAAGTATAAACCACCTTTTTGCTCCTCATCCGAAGTATCTTACCTGAAATTCCCTCACTCGTTTACCGCTCAAGCCCCAATTTTAACTGCCGGTCCAGCCTAAACCGCTCTAATAAGGTTCGATTTGGCGGTAAAATCTCTAGCCTGATAGCTCGAGAGATACAAACTGCCCCACCGCCCCGTTTAAAAGTTGGCAGTGTTGAGCAGTGTTGGATTTGGGGTCGTCAGTCAAAGAGACGACTCTGTGATGGATCGAACAGGCTGGGAGTCAGTGGCGGCGCTCGTTCTGGTGGCAGCTCACGCTGCTTGGCGGCATTCGCCTTGGCTGTTTTCTGTTTCAGATGCTTGAGAATCTGCTCAATGACCTTCGGATCTTCGATGCTGGCAATCACTTTGACGTGACCGCCGCAGTGTTCGCAGACTTCAATATCAATATTGAAGACTCGCTTGAGGCGTTGCATCCAGGTCATGGCGCGGTGGCGCTCTGCAGGACTCTTGTCACGCCAGTTAGTATCGAGACCTTCCGATTTGTCGGGCTTCTTGCCCCGCTTGGCGGGTGTTACTTGAACTCGGTGTTTGCTGTTCGGTGCAAAGACGCCGTGGAAGCGTGTGAGGTTGACTCGCGGCTTAGGTACCAACGCAGCGAGTTTGGCGATGAAGTCCAGCGGCTCGAAGATCACATGGGTGGTGCCATTGCGGTACGGAGTTTTGAGGGCACTGTTGCAAATAGTCGGTGGTGATAAACTTATCATCCCCTTTTGCTGATGGAGCTGCACATGAACCCATTCAAAGGCCGGCATTTTCAGCGTGACATCATTCTGTGGGCCGTACGCTGGTACTGCAAATACGGCATCAGTTACCGTGAGCTGCAGGAGATGCTGGCTGAACGCGGAGTGAATGTCGATCACTCCACGATTTACCGCTGGGTTCAGCGTTATGCGCCTGAAATGGAAAAACGGCTGCGCTGGTACTGGCGTAACCCTTCCGATCTTTGCCCGTGGCACATGGATGAAACCTACGTGAAGGTCAATGGCCGCTGGGCGTATCTGTACCGGGCCGTCGACAGCCGGGGCCGCACTGTCGATTTTTATCTCTCCTCCCGTCGTAACAGCAAAGCTGCATACCGGTTTCTGGGTAAAATCCTCAACAACGTGAAGAAGTGGCAGATCCCGCGATTCATCAACACGGATAAAGCGCCCGCCTATGGTCGCGCGCTTGCTCTGCTCAAACGCGAAGGCCGGTGCCCGTCTGACGTTGAACACCGACAGATTAAGTACCGGAACAACGTGATTGAATGCGATCATGGCAAACTGAAACGGATAATCGGCGCCACGCTGGGATTTAAATCCATGAAGACGGCTTACGCCACCATCAAAGGTATTGAGGTGATGCGTGCACTACGCAAAGGCCAGGCCTCAGCATTTTATTATGGTGATCCCCTGGGCGAAATGCGCCTGGTAAGCAGAGTTTTTGAAATGTAAGGCCTTTGAATAAGACAAAAGGCTGCCTCATCGCTAACTTTGCAACAGTGCCATACTGTGTAGTATCATAATGCATAAATCACGATTTTTGATACTGACATTCAGTACCGTTTTGGGTGGTATCAAAACTCATAACATTTGAGACGGTTAAAAAGAGAACAGAACACCCGTTTACGAAAGGATGCGTGATGGCTGCTGATTTTCTGACCGACAAACAGACACAGAACTACGGGCGTTATGCCGCAGAGCCAAACGAGATCCAGCTGGCACGGTATTTTCATCTTGATGAGCGAGACCTTACTTTCATCAACCTGCGTAGGGGCAGGCATAACCGGTTGGGAATTGCCCTTCAACTCACAACTGCCCGCTTTCTGGGAACCTTCTTGTCCGATCTCATGCAAATACCGCCCGGTGTCCAGTTTTATGTCGCAAGGCAACTTAACATCCGCTATCCAGAGATCATTTCCCGCTATGCTCAAAGGGAAAACACACGTTGGGAGCACCACGGGCTTATCAGGCAGCACTATAGCTATCATGATTTCGGTGATTTCCCGTGGTCGTTCAGACTGAAGCGATTGCTGTATACCCGTGCATGGCTCAGTAATGAACGCCCCGGACTGATGTTCGATTTTGCCACCGCGTGGTTGCTTCAAAATAAAGTGTTGTTGCCAGCCGCATCCACCCTGACGAGAGTCATTGGTGAAATCCGTGAGCGTGCGACCCGCCGCTTGTGGCGAAAATTGGCCGCGCTGCCAAACCGTTGGCAGACCGCACAACTGGCTGGGTTACTTGAAATCCCCGAAGGACAGCGACTCTCAGTGATGGAGCACCTAAAAAGAGGCCCTGTCACTATCAGCGGCCCCGCGTTCACTGAAGCACTTGAACGTTACACTCGCCTGCGCAGCCTGGAGTTTTCCTGTCTGAATTTCACTGGGCTGCCCGCCATACAGCTCCGCAATCTGGCACGCTATGCCGGAATGGCATCGGTGAAATATATCAGCAGAATGCCAGAAGAACGGCGGCTGGCGATCCTTACCGCATTCGTGAAAGCGCAAGAAATCTCGGCGCTGGACGAGGCCGTTGACGTGCTGGATATGCTGATCCTCAATATTACCCGGGAGGCGAAGAAAACCGGGCAGAAAAAGCGACTTAGGACGCTCAAGGATCTTGACCGCGCGGCGTTGCTGCTGGCGCGGGCATGCGCACTTTTACTTGATGAAGATACCGCCGATGATTTGCTGCGAAAGACCATATTCAGCAGTGTGTCTGTCGCCAGACTGGCAGAGTCCGTGGAAAAAGTGAATGAACTGGCCCGCCCCCAGGATACAAACTTTCAGGATGAAATGGTGGAGCAATACGGACGGGTAAGGCGTTTTTTGCCCGCACTACTGCGCGATCTGCACTTCCGTGCGGCCCCAGACGGTGAACATACCTTGGCTGCCATCCATTACCTGGCAGAGCTAAACGGCTCGAAAAAACGGATCCTGGACGATGCACCTGAACATATCATTTCAGGCCCTTGGAAACGCCTGGTGTACGATGCTGACGGTCGGATACAGCGAGCAGGTTACTCGTTGTGTCTGCTGGAGCGACTTCAGGATGCGCTACGCCGTCGTGACATCTGGTTGGAAAACAGCGATCGTTGGGGTGATCCGCGCCAAAAACTTCTTCAGGGGGAGGAATGGCAGGCGCAGCGGGTTCCAGTCTGCCGGGCATTGGGTCACCCCACTAATGGCAGTAAAGCATCGGAGCAATTGGCCGCTCAGTTAGATGAAACCTGGAAAACGGTGGCATCACGTTTTGATCGCAATACCGCCGTGGACATCTGCAATGAAGGTAAACATCCTTCGCTGACCATCAGCAGCCTGGATAAATTGGATGAACCACCGGCGCTGATACAACTGAGCAGCCGAGTCAGACAATTGCTTCCACCCGTTGACCTGACAGAACTGTTGCTCGAGATTGACGCCAGAACTGGCTTCACCCGTGAATTCAGCCATGTCAGCGAGTCAGGTGCCCGTGCGCAGGATCTGCATATAAGCCTGTGTGCGGTGATGCTGGCTGAGGCCTGCAATATCGGACATGAGCCGCTGATCAAGCACAATATCCCTGCACTGACTCGCCATCGTCTGAGCTGGGTGAAACAGAACTACATCCGAGCAGAAACGCTGGTTAGCGCCAATGCGCGGCTGGTTGATTTTCAGTCCTCGTTAGCGTTGGCAGGATACTGGGGGGCGGGGAGGTAGCCTCCGCTGATGGTATGCGTTTTGTCACGCCAGTGAAAACGGTGAATTCTGGCCCCAACAGAAAATACTTTGGTTCAGGGCGCGGCATCACCTGGTACAACTTTGTCTCTGACCAATATTCGGGTTTTCATGGCATAGTGATTCCTGGAACACTGCGGGATTCCATCTTTGTGCTGGAAGGGCTACTTGAGCAACAAACGGGACTAAACCCGGTTGAAATCATGACGGACACAGCAGGTACCAGTGACATTATCTTTGGCCTGTTCTGGCTACTGGGATACCAATTTTCACCTCGTCTGGCGGATGCGGGTGAGGCTGTGTTCTGGCGGGCCGACAAAGCAGCGAATTACGGGGCGTTGGACAAACTGGCGCGGGGTTGTGTTGACCTTTCTAAAATCGAAAGCCACTGGGATGAGATGATGCGGGTTGCCGGTTCGCTGAAGCTGGGCACTATTCATGCGTCAGAACTCATTCGATCGCTATTGAGAAGTACCCGACCGTCAGGGCTTGCTCAGGCAATAATGGAGGTCGGAAGAGTTAACAAGACACTGTATCTTCTCAACTATATTGATGATGAGGACTATCGTCGCCGGATCCTAACACAGTTGAACCGGGGTGAAGGCCGCCATGCCGTTGCAAGAGCCATCTGCTACGGTCAGCGTGGCGAGATCAGAAAACGTTACCGCGAGGGGCAGGAAGATCAGTTGGGTGCGCTGGGTCTGGTGACAAACGCAGTGGTGCTGTGGAATACGCTTTATATGCAGGAAGCCTTGTCGCACCTGCGCAGCATCGGGGAAGGGCCAGAGGATGAACATATCGCGCGGCTTTCGCCTCTGATGCACGGTCATATCAACATGCTGGGACATTATACGTTCACACTACCGGAGGATATTATGAAGGGGGAATTGAGGCCGTTAAATCTCAATTTAAACAATGAATTATCTCCTTAGCGTGGTTTTTTACATCATTGGCCCTCAAACCCCATGATGATGGTTTCGAAACGTCTTAAGGCCAAAGACTATCGAACGGTTTCCACGGGATTTAACGTCCTGAGCTCTAAGCCAGGGCTGATAACTTTGGCCATAGCCCACTCCTATGCCGTCACCTAGCGCATTTTCATAATCCAAATAGGATTTGAGACGCCTACCCCTACCCATGATCGTACCCAAAAAACGACATTGATACGTACCTATATGTGCATTTTATAGTCTCCAACCCTATAACCACACATTCAGTAAGCATACAACATTAGCGTCGTTTTTTGAGAATGGTTACAACTTTAGTGCTTTGTGTACAACTTTATTGTCTTCGGACAGTAGGACCCTCTAAAACCAATAGAATTTACGTAGAAACGCGTTTAGTAAAGGCTTTACTAATTACTAATGACTAACATATTAGCACTTTCAGATCTGTCAGCAATAACCCCGGGCGGCGAAATAATGAGAAGAGTTCTTCCGGAGAGCCTTTTCTTTCTATCTGATTGATTTTTAACACTTTTAAATGTCAGCTTTATGTAAACCTGTGGGATTTACTCCTAATTAAATCCCATAGTATGAAAATTAGGCATTTGCAAACCTTAATGACGTGACGTTGTCACGTAAATCAATGGAATTTAGTCTCTAGTAAAGAGTTAACTAGTGACTAACTGCCTGATCGGTGTGCTTGAACGGTGCACTTCAGGCCGGATATAAAAATTGATGAGAGATATACAGAAAATGATGGACCGGCTTAATAGGGGTCTGACGCTCAGTGGAACGAAAACTCACGTTAAGCAACGTTTTCTGCCTCTGACGCCTCTTTTAATGGTCTCAGATGTCCTTTGGTCACCAGTTCTGCCAGCGTGAAGGAATAATGGCCGAGCATATTGATATGTCCGTGGCAAAGCGGGGAGAGGCGTGCGATATCTTCATCATTCAGTGTTTCACCCTGCGCCCGGAGATGATCCAGGGCTGCCTGCATATAAATAGTGTTCCATAACACGACGGCGTTAGTGACCAGCCCCAGTGTGCCCAGTTGATCTTCCTGACCGTCGGTATATCGTTTTCTTATCTCACCTTTTTGACCGTGACAGATGGCTCTGGCAACGGCATGGCGACTTTCTCCCCGATTAAGCTGGGTCAGAATGCGCCGGCGGTAATCTTCATCATCAATATAATTAAGCAGATACAGCGTTTTGTTGATGCGCCCCACTTCAATGATTGCCTGAGTCAGTCCGGAAGGACGTTCACTTTTCAGCAATGAACGGACCAGCACTGAAACCTGTACTTTGCCCAGCTTCAGGGAGCCAGCGGTCCGGATCATTTCGTCCCACTGAAGGACTATTTTTCGGGGATCTGATTGCCCTCTGGCAATATCATTCAGCACGCCATAGTCGGCATCATGGTCCATTCGCCAGAAAACCGAAGCACCGGCATCAGCCAGGCGTGGAGAAAACTGGTATCCCAGCAGCCAGAAAAGGCCAAAGACAAGTTCGCTGGCACCTGCTGTATCGGTCATAATTTCGGTTGGATTCAGCCCGGTCTCCTGTTCCAGAAGACCTTCCAGCACAAAGATAGAGTCCCTCAGCGTCCCCGGTATAACGATGCCATGAAAGCCGGAATACTGATCGGACACAAAGTTGTACCAGGTGATCCCTCTGTTATTACCAAAGTATTTGCGGTTCGGTCCGGCATTGATTGTTCTGACTGGCGTAACAAAGCGCATTCCATCTGCAGATGCCACTTCTCCTCCACCCCATATCTGTGCCAGTGGCAGCGTTGCCTGAAAATCAACCAGTCTGGCATTAGCGCTGGTGATAGTTTCAGCCCGCAGATAGTTCGCTTTTGTCCAGTTCAGCCGGTGTCGGGTCAGTGCAGGAACATTTGATCTGATCAGTGGTTCCAGACCGATATTGCAGGCTTCAGCCATCAGCACGGCGCTGATGCTGACGGGCAGATCATCAACTCTGGCACTGGCTTCACTAGCATGGAAAAACTCATCAGCAAATCCGGTATGGGCGTTAATTTCGAGCAGCAACTCCGTTAAATCCACCGGAGGGAGTAGATCACTGATCATTTTGCTCAGTCGTTTCAGACTGTCCGGCTCATCAAGACTGGCGAGGGGAGAAATTGTCAACCGGGGCTTCGGGCCAGAAACATCGAGTTCGACAGCCTCATTTTCGCAAAGACGTGCAGCAACCTGTCTGTAACGACTATCAAGCTGATGACCCAGAGATTTTATTGCTTCCTGCGGGTCTGTCGGGTGCCCCAAAGAACGATAAACCTTAATCCGGTTTGCCTGCCAGTCAGCACCCTGTAGTAATCTTGCACGAGGATCTCCCCACCGGTTACTGCCGGTAACGTAGACATCCCTCCGCCTCAGACTATCCTGCAGTTTACTGAGAAAGCAGAGCGTGTATCCCCTGCGGGTGATATGTTTTTCCTTGTTAATCACCAGCCGTTTCCATGACCGACTGATAATTTCCGTTGGTGCGTCGTCAAAAAACTGCCGCCGTGAGCTGAACTCCCGGCTGAGGTAGTCACAGGCATTCAGAGTGGTAACCCCGGCAGGTGCGGATGAAAATTTAACGGTATTCAGCAGATGGGGCAGGAAACGACGAACGCGCCCGTACTGCTCCACCATTTCTTCATGAAAATTATCGTCTGAGGGCCGGGCAATTTCACGGACAAGCGTGATGATTTCAGCCAGCTTTTGCCTTGGGATGTAGCTGAACACCTCAGCACGAATCGATTCGTCCGGTGTTTCTTCTTTCAGCAGGTACGAACATGCGCTGGCGAGCGCCAATGCAGATTTATCCAGATCCTTCAGCGAGCGGAGCCGTTTTTTCTGCCCAATCTTTCTGGCGTCACGGATGATAACGGCCAGCATGGCGTCCAGAACGTCCAATGCATCATCCAGCGCCAGCGTTTCCCATGCAAGGACAAAGGCAACCAGAACCGCCATCCTTTTCTGCGGTGACATCCTGGCAATATTGAACACCGAAGTCATACCAGCATAACGTGCGAGATTTTTCAGGCGCACAGCCGGGAGTGTACTCAGGTTTTCAGCATGCAGGCCAAAATCGTTCAGAGTTTTCCAGCGTTCAATTGCTTCATTAAACGCCGGACCACTGATGGTCACAGGGCCCTTTTTCAGTGATTCCAGTAAAGACAGGCGGCTGCAATCAGTTGGCCCCAGCAGCATCTCCAGCTGTGAACGCTGTTCGGCTGACGGTATCAGTGCCAGTTTGTTCCACAGGCGCAACGTCGCCTTTTCCCTTACCTCTGAAATCAACCGGGTCAGCGTAGTGGCTCCGGGGAGAATAATACGATGTTGCATAAGCCACCCTGTCGCCAGATCGAAAAGCAGGCCAGGACGTTCGTTGCTTATCCAGCTCCGGGTATATAAAAGACGGGTAAGGCGAAATGTCCAGGGCCAGGCAAATTCACGATACTGATAGTGCTGACGTATCAGCGCTGCATGCTCACGGCGGGTATTTTCCCTCTGACCGTATTCTGCAAGAACGGTGATATCACGAATCCCGAGCTGTCTGGCGGTAAAATGCCGGACGCCGGAAGGAATATGATTCATATCGGTGAGGAAGGTGCCCAGAAAACGGACACATCCAATTTGCAGGGCAATGCCCAGACGGTTGTGATCACCTCTGCTTTTTCCGATAAATTCCTTGTCTGCTTCATCAAGGTGAAAATATCGTGCCAGCTGAAGCTCATCCGGTTCACCGGTGAATCTGCCATAGCTTTCAGTCTGCTCAGTGGTCAGAAAGTCAACGGGCATATCGGCCTCCCTGCCTGACGGGCATTTAGTAACATTTTTCCAACCGTACGAAATGTTATAAATTATCGGACATCGTAAAACTGTTACATTAATATGTCTATTAAATCGTAAATTTGTAATAATAGACATGAGTTGTCCGATATTCGATTTAAGGTACATTTTTATGCGACTTTTTGGTTACGCTCGGGTCTCAACCAGTCAGCAGTCTCTTGATCTTCAGGTCAGAGCACTCAAAGACGCAGGTGTGAAAGCAAACCGTATATTTACCGATAAGGCATCCGGCAGTTCAACAGACCGGGAAGGGCTGGATTTGCTGAGGATGAAGGTGGAGGAAGGTGATGTCATTCTGGTTAAGAAGCTCGACCGTCTTGGCCGCGACACTGCCGATATGATCCAACTGATAAAGGAATTTGACGCTCAGGGCGTGGCAGTCCGGTTCATTGATGACGGGATCAGTACCGACGGTGATATGGGGCAAATGGTGGTCACCATCCTGTCGGCTGTGGCACAGGCTGAACGCCGGAGGATCCTAGAACGCACGAATGAGGGCCGACAGGAAGCAAAGCTGAAAGGAATCAAATTTGGCCGCAGGCGTACCGTGGACAGGAACGTCGTGCTGACGCTTCATCAGAAGGGCACTGGTGCAACGGAAATTGCTCATCAGCTCAGTATTGCCCGCTCCACGGTTTATAAAATTCTTGAAGACGAAAGGGCCTCGTGATACGCCTATTTTTATAGGTTAATGTCATGATAATAATGGTTTCTTAGACGTCAGGTGGCACTTTTCGGGGAAATGTGCGCGGAACCCCTATTTGTTTATTTTTCTAAATACATTCAAATATGTATCCGCTCATGAGACAATAACCCTGGTAAATGCTTCAATAATATTGAAAAAGGAAGAGTATGAGTATTCAACATTTTCGTGTCGCCCTTATTCCCTTTTTTGCGGCATTTTGCCTTCCTGTTTTTGCTCACCCAGAAACGCTGGTGAAAGTAAAAGATGCTGAAGATCAGTTGGGTGCACGAGTGGGTTACATCGAACTGGATCTCAACAGCGGTAAGATCCTTGAGAGTTTTCGCCCCGAAGAACGTTTTCCAATGATGAGCACTTTTAAAGTTCTGCTATGTGGTGCGGTATTATCCCGTGTTGACGCCGGGCAAGAGCAACTCGGTCGCCGCATACACTATTCTCAGAATGACTTGGTTGAGTACTCACCAGTCACAGAAAAGCATCTTACGGATGGCATGACAGTAAGAGAATTATGCAGTGCTGCCATAACCATGAGTGATAACACTGCTGCCAACTTACTTCTGACAACGATCGGAGGACCGAAGGAGCTAACCGCTTTTTTGCACAACATGGGGGATCATGTAACTCGCCTTGATCGTTGGGAACCGGAGCTGAATGAAGCCATACCAAACGACGAGCGTGACACCACGATGCCTGCAGCAATGGCAACAACGTTGCGCAAACTATTAACTGGCGAACTACTTACTCTAGCTTCCCGGCAACAATTAATAGACTGGATGGAGGCGGATAAAGTTGCAGGACCACTTCTGCGCTCGGCCCTTCCGGCTGGCTGGTTTATTGCTGATAAATCTGGAGCCGGTGAGCGTGGGTCTCGCGGTATCATTGCAGCACTGGGGCCAGATGGTAAGCCCTCCCGTATCGTAGTTATCTACACGACGGGGAGTCAGGCAACTATGGATGAACGAAATAGACAGATCGCTGAGATAGGTGCCTCACTGATTAAGCATTGGTAACTGTCAGACCAAGTTTACTCATATATACTTTAGATTGATTTAAAACTTCATTTTTAATTTAAAAGGATCTAGGTGAAGATCCTTTTTGATAATCTCATGACCAAAATCCCTTAACGTGAGTTTTCGTTCCACTGAGCGTCAGACCCCTAATAAGCCAGCCTTTCTTGGGATGATTGATGATGTTGAACACGCTATAAAGCGAAAATGCCCCTTTTTAACCTATAGGTTGGGCACTATGAGTAAGATACAATCAAATCGCCAGTCAGATGGCTAATTTCATTTTGACCAAAGCGGGCTATTTCAAGCGTTATCGCTGAGACGAGGCTTCAATGACAAGTACACTTGACCCATCACACAAGCAAATTGAAATGTGGCGCAGAGCTACCGGTTCCGAAGGTGGACTCAACGAATACCGCAACTGGGTTCTGGAAAATAGTATGAGATTTACAGCATACGGTATCCATACCGTTATCGTCGAAGGTGAGGCGAAGCATATAACAGCGCTTGATGATGTTACCCTCTGTAACGAGTGGGCGAAGCTTAAAAGAGAAAACAATAGGCTTTACGCAGCAAATGAAAAAATTTGCTCTGGCTGGCGTGGTTTTGTGTTGCGTTTGTTAGGAATAACACTGTCATGCAGAAAACCGGTCATCTTACTGGGGGCAGACGCGAAGAATCAAAATGATGCCGTGAAAGGGGCTGATTTGTAATTTTCAGGCGAGCCCACCGTTCTTAGAAAGCTGTTCTATGGGTATGTAAGGAAGATAATGTTCTCTGAACGCTCAGTACACTTAATCACTTCCTGTACAAAGGGCAAGAATCATCAGGGCCACGTCTGGCCGACATTGGACATAGATCCAAAACAAACCCCGGACGACGCAGCATATGCCTGGAGTAACATTGTAGACGACGCCAGAAGTAATCAGGCGGTACCGGCATTGTCCTTGTATTCAGGTAATCACTGGTCTACGGCAAAGGAAATTTTAAACTCAACCAGAAATCTGGAGTTGTGGATAATCTCTGCCGGGATGGGGTTTTTAAATAGTCGAGATCGGGTGCCCTCTTACGAGGCGACATTTCATCAAGTACCATTCAGGCATGATCTCTGGTGGAAAGCCATCACAAAATCACTAGGAAAGCATAACCGTTGCGCAACTATAAGCCAGTTAATGCAGTCCAGTCCGAATGATGAATATTTGATTGCGGCTTCGCCTGTTTATATTGCTGCTGTCCAGAATGACATCCTGAAGGGCATTGAGAGTTTGACTCATCCTCTTACGCAACTAACGATCGTGACATCAGGGGCATATGCTGGCCCACTTGAAGAATACTTAATTAAGAGTTCTTCTAGGATGATGAAAGAGCTAGAGTGCAATATGGTGTGCCTGAATATAAAACTGGCTCAATACATACTTAAAAGTGGTAGTCGTTAGAACTAGACTGTTAATGATACAATTCTCCTGTTATTTTATTTTTATAAAAGGTCTCAAATATGCTCAAAAACAGATTTTCTTTATTGTGTCTTGCTGTGGCATCGTCACTTACTCTTACTGCTTGCGATGTAGTTGATGCTGCCTATGACGAGACTTTAAATGATAATGCACCCGAAATTGTAATAGCTGGAGGATTCAAAATTGATATCCAAGGTAATGCAGTTCCGGTTGAGGGATATGATAATTGCTCTTTGAATACTCTTCAGGGAAGCGTTGATACGGATAAATCAAATTGTATTGTTCTGGATAGAACACGTAAAAAAGTACCGGTTCTAGTTCATTTGTCATCCGGTCCCGTCAAAGAAGAATGGAAGATCGAGCACCAGGTTGAAAAAACCAAATCCGGCAAAAATTTCATCCAAACTCGTATGATTAGACCTGACGGTAACTTTGTAGTGCCTGCATCCTCAGAACGAGGGATCTTTAGTGGCAAACATTACAGTCAAGCCAGCTAAGTCAAGTCTATCCGTTCAAACAGAAAAAGGTTTCTTAAAAATGACGTTATCCGCTGCATTGCAAGGCACTTTTAAAGAGATGAGGAAAGACAATACAGTAGGCATCACAGTTCAAACTTGTTCAGATATTTTTGACAGCAATGTTCCTCCGGCTTATGTTTTCTGGCTTTATCGTCTCAAAGCGGGAGAAACTTTGCCGCGCGGAAGGTTCTTCAGAAAAAGAAAGCCAATCATCAATGTTATGGCAGTTGTTCATGATGCTGCATTCGAAAAATAACTGCGCTATCAGGAAAGTTACTTTTATGAACGTAATTGCAGCTGGAATTTTTTGCTTTATTTTTTACCCTACAGCTTTCGCTTATGCTTGTTATAAAAAGAGATGGCTAGAGTGGATTTTTCTTACTTTAATTATAATTTTTGCTTCTGCCATTTCGATTCAACAATACAATGAAGCGAATTTTGTAAGTGAGTTAAATTACCCTATGTTTATCTCCGCCATATATGGCCTGTCACTGGCATGGTTTCCTTTTCCGATTGCTTATGTTGTTCTGCGCTTCCTTCTTGATGATTTACAGCATGAGTACCCTAAACAGTGAGCAGATTTTAAGACTCATGAACAACATCGAAAGCACGAAACAGTCTGCACAAGGAAGATAAGGAGTATTCTTAGCAAGATATCTTTGTACCTGAAGACATAAAGCTGGCATCTTTTTCCTTATAGAGTGTATTATGATTAAGTAAATCCTTATCAAAGAATTAGAAAGTGAGGTCGTATGTCTGAAGCACTCAAATCGTTAAACAATATTCGTACTCTTCGCGCCCAGGGCCGCGAGCTGCCTTTAGAAGTACTTGAGGAAATCCTCGAAAAGCTTAATGTCATTGTTGATGAGCGTCGTCAGGAAGAATCATCCAAAGCTGCCGAACTGCAAGCTCGTCAGGAGAAACTTGACGCCCTGCGTAAGTTAATGGAAGAAGATGGTATCAACCCGGAAGAGCTGCTTGGCTCATTCCAGGCCAAATCTACGGCTACCAAGAAAAGCCGTGAACCACGCCCGGCCAAATACTCATTTACTGATGAAAATGGCGAAACAAAAACGTGGACTGGACAGGGCCGTACCCCCAAAGCTCTGGCAGAACAAATTGCAGCCGGTAAAAGTCTTGATGATTTCCTGATCTAACTTTTGCCACCAGTTTTGATAGAGGCCACTTCGGTGGCCTTTTCTCATACGGAATCAATTTCAGGTACAGAACATATGAAAAATTCAGAACCTAAGAGCTGTGATCCCTATGTGGACAGTTTGATTAGAAATGCAGATGCAAAGGAAGCCAGGTCATTTCTCAAAATATTGAAGCCCTTACCATTCCTTATCGTTATCATCGCTGTATTCTTTTTTTGGGTATCGTTTTCCCGTTTATTATCCCAGGTCGCGTAAAACCTTTTTAAAGACTCTTCTTTACCAGATATGCTCCCTCACCGGGATGGTTTCAACCTCTTCAGTTTCCCATATTGGCAAAACCTTCAGGAAATAAGACGATACCCTCCACGCTTTCCATTAAAGCGGGATGACGACGCCCAGTTCTTACGACCAGACTCCACGTTTTCGATTAGGATGCCTTTGGGCCCTTCTAACGAGGCCACCTCAACAACTCGCACTTTCCGGATCAGTCTTGGATCCACTTCTTCCCAGATCTGGCCAACTGTAATATCTTTTTGGGTTTGCATTTAATCTCTCGCTGTCATTTAGTGAACAAGACTAATCCTCGCCGTGGTTCAGCTTATGGCTTTATTTACGCTGACGATCCTTAGCCTTAAATTTTTGCCATCGTATCCGAAGGTTTTCGATGTTAACCGGAACCTGCATGCGTGTCGTCTCTATCTCATTCCCATGCCATTTCAGGAGATCATCATCCAACTCCCGGGCCTCCCGGCTGAAGTAAATTTTCATAGTGTCAGGGTTTATGGCGCAATGGTCATTGTCGAACAGTGTATGGATATCACGGCGAAGTAAAATTCCGTTCGTTACGTCGGGAATGCCTTCTTCATGACGTGGCGTTAAGTGCGCGGCCTCAGTACGCCAGGGGGACCTTACGCCGGTGACAACACATCGCCCGTAGCAATTCAACCTAACATCCCGGGCGAAAGGACCTTGGTCAGGACTGGTGACAGAAGTACATTCCTGGCCCTCTTTGTAGATACGCTTCGGGAAGTCGATAGTGGTTTGAGCTGTTTGGGAAAGTGACACATACGTAACCCCTTTGTATCTCTTTATCCCACCATTAAAAGTGGTAGGAATCGAGCTGGTTATGGCCACCAGTTTCACATCGCCCATTTCGACGATCTTAAGGCTCTTATTAGCGGCTACATGTAACTGGATGAATTTACCTACGTACACATCATGGTTCTCATCTTGTCTTTCAACACACAGAACGACATGGTCGAAGGTTCTCTTGTCAGAGATTACCCAGTTGCCGGTTTTCACACGGCCTGCTTCACTCACCCCTGCGGTAAGATCGGGTATGAGCGTCCCCTGCATGCCGTCAGTTCGAATTGAAAGAATTTCACCCGATAAACCCAGCTCTGCAAGCTCACTAATAAACGGTCTTTTCATCCGGCTTACCGGTTTTGGCTTCGTCATTTTCATCTTTGCTGTAACACCTCAGTACCCCATTGCTCGTTCCTGGCGGGACAGCCGTTCATCAGCAGCCTGAAGACGCTCATCACGCCGCCGTGCTGCCAGAACCCGTCGTTCTGAAAAAGACATAGCCGCTACGTTTGGTACGCTGAGCTTACCGTCACCGGCACAAACGTCACAGCGAACATCAAATGCTCCGGCAAAATACTTTTCACGCATTTCTGGCTCCCACTCAGCCATTTCTGATTGGGTGAATCCATTTTCAAAGGCCGGGTTTTCCATGGTCCCGTGGCCTTCGCACTGGTGACAGATTATGTACTTAAATTTGCGCATGTAACGCTCCTGTATATGATGGATGAACCACTCTCGTTCAGGGTTATGGCGAAATGTTTATCGCCGCAGCGAGAGATTCAGTCTTGCTATCAATATTCCTGAAGGTTGTCCGCCTGATTTCAGGGAAAGCATTCATTCACTGGCCGGTTCTACCTTATTATTCATACAGATTAAAGTAGTTGTGCCTACTACTGCGGTCACCTTCCTTGACAAAGTAAGCAAAGTTTGAAAAATTTAACACCGACGAAAGGCCATACCTTCGTTAGTGTGCGAAAGCCGCTTGCGAGCGACGGAATAGGTGAAAGCTTTAGTCAGGGTTAATTACCCTGTCTGCGGTGATGGGATGGCTCAGGCGTATATCATCACTCCTTCCAAAGTCCGTACACACTCTTTCAGCCTTTGCAGAAATGCAGGGGCTGTTTCATATCAGACAAGCGCAATGAAATTTTCAAATGCTTTCCAGAAATTCAAAGGCCTTAAGCTTTATCTGTATCTTACGGTCCCCGCACGGAAAGTAACTTTCCTGAACAGGAACCGCCTTGCCAGCCTTAACTTTCTAAACGGTTAAAGTTACACCAGGCTGTAAATGGTGAAACAGTTTTTGAAGCCCATGAAACACCGCTGTCGGAAAGATAACTAGCCCCAAGACGTCTAACTTCTTTTTGATGTAGAGCTAATTCTTTCGGATCGGCAATATCTTCCACCACGCTCATCATGGCAATCTGAACTCCGGGAGATGCCATTTTATAAGCTGTCGAGCTTGCAACTGAATTTTTCAGGATTGCCAATCTTTCTTTTTCTGGTCGCCCGTTGTCAGACGTATTCGCGTACGTTGTACCCGCAACTAACAATGGAAGACTGGCGTTGGCACAGAACTGCATAACGCGTTTTTGCTGGAGCTGTAATTCAGTGGCTGCAAATGCTTTACTGCATCCGAGGATCCCGATAATCATCACTAATGCTGTTTTATACATAAAATTGAAACCGTCCTTATTGAACTTTAAATGTTGCGGTTAACACTGTGTGGAGATGTATGGACTGGATAATACCCACATGCCTGCGCCTGCCAGTATACCGGCTCAGGTATTAAACCTAAGAGATCTGGTGCACCGGATTTTACCTTTTCATTTCGGTTTTATCTTGAGCCTGGCTCTTGAGTTTAAATTTAAAGGTATGGCGCATGCAGGTTTCACTGACGGGTTTTCACACATCCCGGCTGTAACCCATCATTGTTCATGAGCCAGGCCCTGGTATCCTGCCCAGCGTACGGCCAGCCGCTCTAAGTCCAGATCGTACACCAGCGGTGTGATTTTACGGCCTTCAAACAGCTCGCCCAGCTCAATGCCTGGCTTAAAATGAACGGTCAGGGTGGCCGGATCTATGCCCATAAGATCGGCATCAAACAGAGCATGCATTGTTGGAGTCATCAGGATGCCATTAGACGGATTGTACCGGGTTCCATGTTCAATGTGTGCCGCATCCAGGACACCGCCATTAACCCAACCGGTTACCGCACAACGGCCCGCGAAATTCTCGATGAGCAGAGCTTTAAATTTACCCTGTGCCACGCCACTACGTTGCGTCACTACGCGCTCGCAGTGCTCACCCTGGATATCTAGGGGTCGTCTCAGAATTCGGAAAATAAAGCACGCTAAGGCGTAGTCACCCCGTGACTCCCCCGCGCCGATGCAGCGAGCTTCGTTCCGTCTTGCAGTGACGCAATCAGCGGGCAGGAAACGTTCCCTTTCCGCGCATGGCAGGCGCACACCAGTTCAGACAGCACGGCCTCCATGCGTGCCAAGTCGGCCATCTTCTCGCGCACATCCTTGAGCTTGTGCTCGGCCAGGCCGCTGGCTTCCTCGCAATGGGTGCCATCCTCCAGCCGCAGTAGCTCGGCGATTTCGTCCAGGCTAAAGCCCAGCCGCTGGGCCGATTTCACGAACCGCACTCGTGTTACATCCGCCTCGCCATAGCGGCGAATGCTGCCATAGGGCTTGTCTGGCTCCGGCAGCAGGCCCTTGCGCTGGTAGAACCGGATGGTCTCCACATTGACCCCGGCCGCCTTGGCAAAAACGCCAATGGTCAGATTCTCAAAATTAATTTGCATATCGCTTGACTCCGTACATAACTACGGAAGTAAGCTTAAGCTATCCAAACCAAATTTGAAAGGACAAGCGTATGTCTGAACCACAAAAGTCTGAACCACAAAACGGGCGCGGCGCGCTCTTCGCCGGTGGGCTGGCCGCCATTCTTGCGTCGGCCTGCTGCCTGGGGCCGCTGGTTTTGATCGCCTTGGGGTTCAGCGGGGCATGGATCGGCAACCTGACGGTGCTGGAACCCTATCGCCCGATCTTCATCGGCGCAGCGCTGGTCGCGCTGTTTTTCGCCTGGCGGCGCATCTACCGCCCGGCGCAAGCCTGCAAACCGGGTGAGGTCTGCGCGATTCCCCAAGTGCGAGCTACTTACAAGCTCATTTTCTGGATCGTGGCCGCGCTGGTCCTGGTCTCGCTCGGATTTCCCTACGTCATGCCATTTTTCTATTAATCACAGGAGTTCATCATGAAAAAACTGTTTGCCGCCCTCGCCCTCGCTGCCGTTGTTGCCCCCGTGTGGGCCGCCACCCAGACCGTCACGCTGTCCGTGCCTGGCATGACCTGCGCCTCTTGCCCGATCACTGTCAAGCACGCGCTTTCCAAGGTTGAGGGCGTGAGCAAGACCGACGTAAGTTTCGACAAGCGCCAGGCCGTCGTCACCTTCGACGATGCCAAGACCAACGTCCAGAAGTTGACCAAGGCGACCGAGGACGCGGGCTATCCGTCCAGCCTCAAACGCTGATCCGTTAACCGAACTCGGGAGCGACACATGGGACTCATCACGCGCATCGCTGGCAAAACCGGCGCGCTCGGCAGCGTCGTTTCCGCGATGGGCTGCGCCGCCTGTTTTCCTGCCATCGCCAGCTTTGGCGCGGCCATCGGACTGGGCTTCTTGAGCCAGTACGAGGGGCTATTCATTGGCATCCTGCTGCCGATGTTCGCCGGCATCGCGTTACTCGCCAATGCTATCGCTTGGCTCAATCATCGACAGTGGCGACGCACGGCGCTCGGCACGATAGGCCCGATCTTGGTGCTGGCAGCGGTGTTTTTAATGCGGGCTTACGGCTGGCAGAGCGGTGGACTGCTCTATGTCGGCCTGGCCTTGATGGTTGGGGTGTCGGTCTGGGATTTCATCTCGCCAGCACATCGCCGCTGCGGGCCGGACAGCTGTGAATTGCCAGAACAACGTGGCTGACGGCAACAGCCGTAGCCACCACAGAAAAGGAAAAATACATGACCACCCTGAAAATCACCGGGATGACCTGCGACTCGTGCGCGGCTCACGTCAAGGAAGCCTTGGAGAAAGTGCCCGGCGTGCAATCGGCGCTGGTGTCCTATCCGAAGGGCACAGCGCAACTCGCCATTGAGGCGGGCACGTCATCGGATGCGCTGACTACCGCCGTGGCCGGACTGGGCTACGAGGCAACGCTTGCCGATGCGCCACCGACGGACAACCGCGCCGGCCTGCTCGACAAGATGCGCGGCTGGATAGGGGCCGCTGATAAGCCCAGTGGCAACGAAAGCCCGTTGCAGGTCGTCGTCATTGGTAGCGGTGGAGCCGCGATGGCGGCAGCACTGAAGGCCGTCGAGCAAGGCGCGCAGGTCACGCTGATTGAGCGCGGCACCATCGGCGGCACCTGCGTCAACGTCGGTTGTGTGCCGTCCAAGATCATGATCCGCGCCGCCCACATCGCCCATCTGCGCCGGGAAAGCCCATTCGACGGCGGCATGCCACCCACACCGCCGACGATCTTGCGCGAGCGGCTGCTGGCCCAGCAGCAGGCCCGTGTCGAAGAACTCCGTCATGCCAAGTACGAAGGCATCCTGGACGGCAATTCAGCCATCACCGTTCTGCACGGTGAAGCGCGTTTCAAGGACGACCAGAGCCTTATCGTTAGTTTGAACGAGGGTGGCGAGCGCGTCGTGATGTTCGACCGCTGCCTGGTCGCCACGGGTGCCAGCCCGGCGGTCCCGCCGATTCCGGGCTTGAAAGAGTCACCCTACTGGACTTCCACCGAGGCCCTGGCGAGCGACACCATTCCCGAACGCCTTGCCGTAATCGGCTCGTCGGTGGTGGCGCTGGAGCTGGCGCAAGCCTTTGCCCGGCTGGGCAGCAAGGTCACGGCCCTGGCGCGCAATACCTTGTTCTTCCGTGAAGACCCGGCCATCGGCGAGGCGGTGACAGCCGCTTTCCGTGCCGAGGGCATCGAGGTGCTGGAGCACACGCAAGCCAGCCAGGTCGCCCATATGGACGGTGAATTCGTGCTGACCACCACGCACGGTGAATTGCGCGCCGACAAGCTGCTGGTCGCCACCGGCCGGACACCGAACACGCGCAGCCTGGCATTGGAAGCGGCGGGGGTAGCCGTCAATGCGCAGGGGGCCATCGTCATCGACAAGGGCATGCGCACCAGTAGCCCGAACATCTACGCGGCCGGCGACTGCACCGACCAGCCGCAGTTCGTCTATGTGGCGGCAGCGGCCGGCACTCGTGCGGCGATCAACATGACTGGCGGCGATGCGGCCCTGGACCTGACCGCAATGCCGGCCGTGGTGTTCACCGACCCGCAGGTCGCCACCGTGGGCTACAGCGAGGCGGAAGCACATCACGACGGGATCGAGACCGACAGTCGCCTGCTAACACTGGATAACGTGCCGCGTGCGCTTGCCAACTTCGACACACGCGGCTTCATCAAGCTGGTCATCGAGGAAGGTAGCGGACGGCTCATCGGCGTGCAAGCGGTGGCCCCGGAAGCGGGTGAACTGATCCAGACGGCGGTGCTCGCCATTCGCAACCGTATGACCGTGCAGGAACTGGCCGACCAATTGTTCCCCTACCTGACCATGGTCGAAGGGCTGAAGCTCGCGGCGCAGACCTTCAGCAAGGACGTGAAGCAGCTTTCGTGCTGCGCCGGATGAGGAAAAGGAGGTGTTCAATGAGCGCCTACACAGTGTCCCGGCTGGCCCTTGATGCCGGGGTGAGCGTGCATATCGTGCGCGACTACCTGCTGCGCGGATTGCTACGGCCGGTCGCGTACACCACGGGCGGCTACGGCTTGTTCGATGACACCGCGTTGCAACGGCTGCGCTTTGTACGGGCTGCCTTCGAAGCGGGTATCGGCCTGGACGCACTGGCGCGGCTGTGCCGGGCGCTGGATGCTGCGGACGGTGACGGTGCGTCTGCGCAGCTTGCCGTGTTGCGGCAACTCGTCGAGCGTCGGCGCGAGGCCCTGGCCAGCCTCGAAATGCAACTGGCCGCCATGCCAACCGAACCGGCACAGCACGCGGAGAGTCTGCCATGAACAGCCCAGAGCACTTGCCGTCTGAGACGCACAAACCGATCACCGGCTACTTGTGGGGCGCGCTGGCCGTGCTCACCTGTCCCTGCCATTTGCCGATTCTCGCCATTGTGCTAGCCGGCACGACGGCCGGCGCGTTCATCGGGGAGCACTGGGGTATTGCAGCCCTCACGCTGACCGGCTTGTTTGTCCTGTCTGTGACGCGGCTGCTGCGGGCCTTCAAGGGAAGATCATGACCGCTTCCCAGCCAGCCGAGAGTGGGCAGCTTTGAGCTTCGCTACCAATCTGGAGGAGTACCACCATGAACGCAAACGCCCCGAACACTGCCAGTTGCACCACCTGCTGCGTATGCTGCAAAGAAATTCCGCTCGATGCCGCCTTCACCCCGGAAGGCGCGGAATACGTCGAACATTTCTGCGGGCTGGATTGCTATGAACGCTTCCAGGCACGCGCCAAGGCCGCGACAGAATCTGACATTGCGCCTGTCCCTGGCGGTTCGCAGCCGTCAGATTGAGGCATAGCTTAACCGGACACCTCGGCCTCTGTGCCTTTACTGCTTTTCGGTACAACCGTCAAGAACAGGCAGAGCGCTCCGATAGTTATCGCCACATCAGCGAGGTTGAAGGCGGGCCAGTGCGCAAGTCGCCAATGGAAGTCAAGGAAATCAACAACCTGTCCACGCAGCACACGATCCGCGACATTGCCCAGCGCACCGCCGAGGATCAGGCTGTAGCCCATCGCTTCGAGACGTGGCCGTTGCTGGCACAGCATGCGCCCCAGCCAAGCAGAAACAGCCAGACCCAGCGTGATGAAAAAGTAACGTTGCCAGCCACCAGCGTTCGCCAAAAAGCTGAATGCCGCACCCGGATTCAGGACATGAACGAGGTTGAAAAACGGGGTGATTTCGACTTGCTCACCGTAGGCAAACGTGCGGATGATGGCGAACTTCGTGAGCTGATCGGTCATGACAGCACTGGCGGCCACGGTGAACCAGACCCAAGCCGATGTGCGGCGGGCCGATTGCCACACAGGGGCGGCCAACGGCAGCAACCACCCGGCGAGTGCCGTGCAGCTCCATCCCAGCGTCCACCCCGCCAACACATCGGCCGGAAAGTGCATTCCGGCCGCGATGCGCGACCAGCCGACCAATGTGGCGTACAGCATTAAACTGAGACGACCACGGCGGCCCATCAAAGGCCAGAGCGCACCGACCACCATCGCGGCATAGGTGGCATGCCCGCTGGGCAGGCTGTAGTGAAGCTCTTTGTCCCCGATGACGCGCGCCAGGTCGCCAAGGACGGCAGGCGGGCGTGGAAAGTCGAACCATAGCTTCAAGGCGGTGGCGACCAATAACGCCAGCAAGAAGGCCGCGCTAAAACCAATAAGGCGATGCCGAACGGCCGTACCACGCGCCGGGTTTGTAGCCGATTTCGACCACCACCACAGACCCAACAGCATCAGCGGCGCTGTCCAGTAACTTCCCACGAGGCCAAAGAACCATGCCAGTGGTTTCAGCGTGGCGGGCGTGCCTGTGTTGATGGCTTGAAACAACGCGATGTTCAGGCCACCCCAGTCATAGAGAAAGAGTTTCCAGCTCATCGGCGCAACAACCTCAAGCCGTTGCCGACAACAAGCAAGCTGGCACCCATATCGGCGAACACAGCCATCCACATGGTCGCGTGACCCGTGAAGGTGAGCACCAAAAATACCGCCTTGATGCCAAGGGCCAGCACAATGTTTTGCATCAGCACCTGTGCTGTCGCACGCGACAGGCGCACGAAGGTCGGAATCTTGCGCAGGTCATCGTCCATCAGGGCCACGTCGGCGGTTTCAATAGCGGTATCTGTGCCCGCCGCTCCCATTGCAAAGCCAATGTCCGCACGCGCCAAGGCCGGTGCGTCGTTGATGCCATCACCGACCATGCCAACCTTGCCGTTTCTGGACAATTGCTCCACTTCGCGCAGTTTGTCGTCGGGCAGTTGGTTGCCTTGCGCGCGGTCAATGCCGGCTTGTGCGGCGATGGCCTGTGCCGTGTGGGGGTTATCGCCGGTCAACATCACGGTGTTGATGCCCAGAGCATGCAGCTCGGCGATGGCTCTCTTGCTGCTGTCCTTGATGGTGTCCGCAACGGCGAATAAGCCATGTACCCCTTTTGCGCCCACCAGCATCACGACGGTCTTGCCAGCGGTTTCCAGCGCAGCGATGCGCTGCTCCAGCTCTGGTGTGCACTGCCCCAGCTCTTCGAGCATCCGGTGGTTGCCCAGATGGTAGGTCGCACCGTTGATTTGGCCTTGCACACCCCGACCGGGCAGCGCGTTGAATTCGGCCACGTCGAGCAAGGCAACCCCGTCCGTCTGCGCGGCCTGTGCCACCGCCTTGGATACAGGATGGTCCGAGCGGGCCGCCAGACTGGCAGCGATGCTGCGGCTGTCCGAGGCGAGTGCATTGCCCCATGTGACAAAGTCGGTCTGTGCGGGCTTGCCGTGCGTGATCGTGCCGGTCTTGTCCAGAGCCAGCCAGCGCAGCTTGCGGCCTTCTTCCAGATAGACGCCACCTTTGATGAGAATGCCGTGGCGGGCGGCGGCGGCCAGGCCGCTGACGATGCTGACCGGTGTAGAGATCACCAGTGCGCACGGGCAGGCGACCACCAGCAGAACCAATGCACGGTAGATCCAGTCGAGCCATGCCGCACCCATGAACAGCGGCGGCAACAACGCGACGGCGATGGCAACGCCGAATACAACGGGGGTGTACCAGCGGGCGAACTGATCGACAAAACGCTGAGTCGGCGCACGACTACCTTGCGCAGCCTCTACCGCGTGAATGATCCGGGCCAAAGTGGAGTTGTTGGCCAAGGCGGTGACGCGGTACTCGAACGAGCCGGATTCGTTGATCGTGCCAGCGAACACCGAATCACCGGGGGATTTTTCGACCGGGAGGCTTTCACCCGTGATCGGGGCTTGGTTGACGGCAGAGCGGCCTTCCAGCACCTCACCATCAAGGGCGATGCGCTCACCTGGTTTGACCCGGACGCGGGCGCCGATGGTGATTTGCTTGGCGCCCACCTCGCGCCATGTGCCGTCAGCCTGCTGTACCGTGGCCTGTTCCGGGGTCAGGTCGAGCAGGCCACGGATAGCGTTACGAGCGCGATCCAGCGATTTGGCTTCGATTACCTCGGCCAGCGCGAACAGTACCATCACCATTGCCGCTTCGGGCCAGTGGCCGATCAACATGGCACCCGTGACCGCAATCGACATGAGGGCGTTCATGTTGAGATTACGGTTCTTGAGCGCGATCCACCCCTTCTTGTAGGTGGAGAGGCCACCCGTGAAGACCGCGACAAGCGCCAGAACGACAACCGACCAGTGATTGCCGTTGTGGAGCCAGTAGACCGCCTCGGCCGCCGATGCAGTGACCAAGGAGATGCCCAGCGGCCACCAGTTGGTCGGCGTGGTCACAGGGGCGGCGGATGGAGATGCGACCTCTGCCGTGTCCACGACCTGCGCCTCGAATCCAAGCGCTTGCAGTGCCACGAGCACGTCTGGCAGAACCTGGTTCGCATGGCGTACCGACAGCGTGCGCTGCATCAGGTTGAAATCGAGATCAGCAACACCGGCCACGGTGCCGAGCTTGTTGCGGATCAACGTCTCTTCGGTCGGGCAATCCATCTTGGCAATGGACAGCTTGGTCGTCTGCTCGGCCGACGCCTGATCCATGCGCACAGCTTGCATGCCGATGGCCTTCAGCGCCTGCTCGACGGGAGACAACGAAGGCAATTCGTGTCGCACGGTCAAGGTACGTTGCATCAGGTTGAATTCAAGACCCGCCACCCCCGCCAGACCGGCCAGTTTGCTTCGGATCAGCGCCTCTTCGGTCGGGCAATCCATGTTCTCGATGCGGTACACCGCTTGAGCCGATCCGGTTGCCAGCGGGGCCGGTGCCGTGGGTTGGATGATCGGCTCAGTCGTGCAGCCACACCCCTTTGAAGCGCATTCGCTCATGAGTAACTCCTGAAAATCTTCTATTCAGCCTCCATTAAAATCTCTATAGTCACTATAGAGTCAAGTGATAATTGGAGATTGATGCATGGAAATCAGAATTGGCGACCTCGCCAAGCGCTCTGGGTGCGAGGTCGTGACCATCCGCTACTACGAGAAGGAAGGGCTACTGCCAAAGCCAGCGCGAAGCGGTGGCAACTTTCGGTTGTACGGTGAGGCGCACATTGAGCGCTTGCAATTCATCCGTCATTGCCGTTCGCTCGACATGACGTTGAGCGAGATTCGCGCATTGCTGGGTCTGCGAGACAACCCGATGCAGGACTGTGGGGAGGTCATCACGCTGCTGGAGGCCCATATTCAACAGGTGGAAATGCGTGTGTCCGCGCTGTTGCAGTTAAAACGGCACTTGGTTGATTTGCGCGAGAAGTGTTCTGGCTCTCGATCTGTAGAGGCGTGCGGCATTTTGCAAGGGTTGGGCAATTGCCATGGTGAAAGTGCCACGAACAGTCAAACATCTGGGTAAGTAAGGGCTTAGCGTGCTTTATTTAATGAGATGGTCACTCCCTCCTTCCCGGTACTATGCTGAGGACAGGCTTTCATTCGGAGAACTATCATGGAAAACATTGCGCTCATTGGTATCGATCTGGGTAAAAACTCTTTCCATATTCATTGCCAGGATCGTCGCGGGAAGGCTGTTTACCGTAAAAAATTTACCCGGCCAAAGTTGATCGAATTTTTGGCGACATGCCCCGCTACAACCATCGCAATGGAAGCCTGTGGCGGTTCTCACTTTATGGCACGCAAGTTGGAAGAGTTGGGGCATTCCCCAAAGCTGATATCACCACAATTTGTCCGCCCGTTCGTTAAAAGCAATAAAAACGACTTTGTCGACGCCGAAGCTATTTGTGAAGCTGCATCGCGTCCGTCTATGCGTTTTGTGCAGCCCAGAACGGAATCTCAGCAGGCAATGCGGGCTCTGCATCGTGTCCGTGAATCCCTGGTTCAGGATAAGGGCTTTGTTGAATAAATCGAACTTTTGCTGAGTTGAAGGATCAGATCACGCATCCTCCCGACAACACAGACCATTCCGTGGCAAAGCAAAAGTTCAGAATCACCAACTGGTCCACCTACAACAAAGCTCTCATCAACCGTGGCTCCCTCACTTTCTGGCTGGATGATGAGGCCATTCAGGCCTGGTATGAGTCGGCAACGCCTTCATCACGAGGAAGGCCCCAGCGCTATTCTGATCTCGCCATCACCACCGTTCTGGTGATTAAACGCGTATTCCGGCTGACCCTGCGGGCTGCGCAGGGTTTTATTGATTCCATTTTTGCCCTGATGAACGTTCCGTTGCGCTGCCCGGATTACACCAGTGTCAGTAAGCGGGCAAAGTCGGTTAATGTCAGTTTCAAAACGTCCACCCGGGGTGAAATCGCACACCTGGTGATTGATTCCACCGGGCTGAAGGTCTTTGGTGAAGGCGAATGGAAAGTCAGAAAGCACGGCAAAGAGCGCCGTCGTATCTGGCGAAAGTTGCATCTTGCTGTTGACAGCAACACACATGAAGTTGTCTGTGCAGACCTGTCGCTGAATAACGTCACGGACTCAGAAGCCTTCCCGGGCCTTATCCGGCAGACTCACAGAAAAATCAGGGCAGCCGCGGCAGACGGGGCTTACGATACCCGGCTCTGTCACGATGAACTGCGCCGCAAAAAAATCAGCGCGCTTATTCCTCCCCGAAAAGGAGCAGGTTACTGGCCCGGTGAGTACGCAGACCGCAACCGTGCCGTTGCTAATCAGCGGCTGAGCGGAAGCAATGCACGGTGGAAATGGACAACGGAATATAACCGTCGCTCGATAGCGGAAACGGCAATGTACAGAATGAAGCAGTTGTTGGGAGATTCACTGACGCTGCGTGACTACGATGGTCAGGTATCGGAAGCTATGGCCATGGTGCGTGCGTTGAACAGGATGACAAAGGCCGGGATGCCAGAAAGCGTGCGTATTGCCTGAAAATCCAGCCAGCTACAGGGTCGTTCGCACGAAATCTTATTTATTCAACAAAGCCCAGGATAAGGTAAAAACAACCAATCAAATGCATGCTTTTCTGCTGGAATTTGGCATTAGCGTTCCCCGAGGAGCTGCCGTTATTAGCCGACTGAGTACCATTCTTGAGGATAATAGTTTGCCTCTTTACCTCAGCCAGTTATTGCTGAAATTACAACAGCATTATCACTATCTTGTTGAGCAGATTAAAGATTTGGAATCCCAGTTGAAACGAAAGTTGGACGAAGATGAGGTTGGACAGCGCTTGCTGAGCATTCCCTGCGTCGGAACACTGACAGCGAGTACTATTTCAACTGAGATTGGCGACGGGAAGCAGTACGCCAGCAGCCGTGACTTTGCGGCGGCAACAGGGCTTGTACCTCGGCAGTACAGCACGGGAGGTAGGACGACATTGCTGGGAATTAGTAAGCGAGGTAATAAAAAGATCCGAACTTTGTTGGTTCAATGTGCCAGGGTATTCATACAAAAACTGGAACACCAGTCTGGCAAATTGGCCGATTGGGTCAGGGATTTACTGTGCCGGAAAAGCAACTTTGTCGTCACTTGTGCTCTGGCAAACAAGCTGGCCAGAATAGCCTGGGCCCTAACGGCACGACAGCAAACTTATGTAGCATAACGGCAGAAATACACCGGTTTAAAGAATTACTGATCTGGTTTTGCGAATACTGATATTGATGATACTAACGGCCCACCGGCCTGTTGAGGAACCTGTAAAACGGAAAGGCTCATTGAAGCCGTATATTTTCTGGAGGTTCATCAGGCGCGGAACTCATCAAGGCGCGGGAATAAAATCCCATTCAGACGCCGGATAGATTCAAGCAAGCCAACTTGTCGTCAAAATCGGTGTTGCAAAAACGGGAGTGACCATAGATTCCGTTTTCTGAGACGACCCCATCTACGTCAGGTTTCCGCTTTGGTTCGCTGGTGGCCGTCTCAGCTTGTTTTAGGGTGGAACGTGGATAGGCCAGGTTATATGCTGCGCCTGTGGTCATTTGCTCGATGACCGCAGGTGCATAACCTTCTGCTTCCAGCTTACGATATGCAGCCCGGTAGTCTCTTTGGGTTTTCAGCGGGTATATCTTTCCGCCTTTACCATCGAAAGCGATAAACCAGAAATCGTCCGTGCCAGTTTCCAGATTTCTGCAACGTTTCAGATGCCATCCGCCTTCTCTCGCCCAGATGGTACGGTTATTTCTGGCATTCGTTTTGTCATAACCGTTCTCGTCAAGCCAGCTATCAAAGCTGGTCAGCCCCAGATCCTGAACCTCCAGAGAAGGCACTCGAATGACCTGCAAGGTATGGCGGGGTCTTGGCTCTCTCATCTTGATCTCTTCCTAGCGCTGGTCTGGGAAATACGGATATTGCGGGCCATATTCATAGTCATGCGGGCCTGGCTCAACTTCCCAGAATGGACGGCCGCTAATTGTCTTTGGACCGCGCTCGTTTACGATGTCTTCTACATCCTGAATATTAAATGGCATCGTTGCCAGTAACAGCTGATCTTCGGGTGTCAGCGTCACAGTTGCACCGTCGATACGGCTGTAAAGGTCGGCAAACTGTTTACCTGCACCGTGCAACCGGTGCTCCGCTACACTTCTGATTGCGTGTAAGTCCAGCTCCGCCGCTTCCATGCGATCCACGTATAGTTTCATTTCTTTACGCAAAGCGCTCAGCTCACGGGCTTTAATAAACCCGCAGGCGTACCCACCCAGGGCGATAACTGCAATGATTGCTAAAATTGCCATTTTTTTCTCTCACGTGATTGCGGCCGTTACTCTAGTCTTAATGTGAAGTCTGGGAATTCGCTGGATGTTAAGTACGTTTTCATCCCCAGACTGACAGATGCTAAGGCGCGATCCCAACACTCCATTTGTAAGTATCAGGCCCATCTTCTCCGCTGGTGGCATCTGCTACAATCTGTGCATAACGTTCTCCAGCAAGTTCTCTTACCATCTGATCCACGACCCATTGCAGATGATGCATTTCATCGGTTCCGCCGTAACGACAAGCCAACTCAATAGCCCGCTCTATTCTTTTTTGTTCTTCAGTCATACTGAATCCTCACGCTTACATCAGCTATTCTGAAAACATGCACACTATAAATTGCGGCTGTCATTTCTCAGCCAGGCGCCTGCATTGCTGCCTCATTCCATCAAAAATACTTTCCGCAAGCTGCTGGGGGAACTGGTCCGGAAGAAGCCCGCTAACACGTTCAATGACACCCGGGGTTCTGGCGATGATTTCCTCTATCATCGCCTCTGTCTGCTGTTTACTCAGGCCGGTTATCTCACCATGCCTGATCCAGTGGCGTCGTTGTATTCGATATATCTGGTAATAGTTGCTACTGCCACGTACGGCCATCGCCAGTTTGCACTTCTGCCAGGATATCTGATTGTTCCCATGACCGATCACCGGCCATGCCGACAACACATCATAGAGTGGTGTAAGGTGATAACGTCCCTGTGGCCCAATAGAAATACTGAAATTTTTAGCGTGGCCATCTGTTGCGGCCATCATCCAGAAAACTATCTGCGTCATAAAAAACTGCGCTTTGTCACGCTCAGCACGGTCTGAATTACTCAGAACTTCCATAATTTCCGATATACCTGGCCCGCCGTCCGCCTGATATTTTCGTAATGGCGAAATGCCCAGGGCCTGACACATATCCTCCTGGGGTAAACGAATGATCCATTGTCCGTTTCCTGACCATTTTCGGTCAAAACGTTCTACCACCAGCGCTTTCTGATCTTCAAAGTGAGCAATCTGCGTTCTTGCCACGGGGAGCCCGTACTGTTCGAGAAGTACCGAGCAGAGCCATTCATTTTCAACCGACGAGCGCATGTCGGCTTTCATGTTCCCCACAAGTCCGAGCGGTAGCTTGAATATATGCGTCGTTGGTGTATTACCCTCCGGCATACACCACCGATCTTCATGCCACAGTAGGGCTGTTTTCTCCTGAGCACCGGCAATAGATAAACGTAAGTCGTCGTTATCTTCTGGCCTGCCCGGTAGCAATGTCTCCGTGGTATTACGCAAAGTTGCCGCAATTTCTGATTCAGTAAGCGGGTGATACTTCACGGAATATAAATCTGTGGGTTCATCTCCGTCATGAAGCAGCTGTATCGCGCCCACGCAGTCTTTTCCCAGCTCCGTCAGAAGATCAAAAGGCTCCAGGCTATCGGCCTTGTAACGCATTGCCAGACGTCTGCGTATGCCTTCGCTGTCCGGGAGTAAATTATCAAAATAGTCACGTACCACATTTCCACGCCAGACCTGGTTCCCGGGAGTAAAAGGAAGGGACAATGACAGCGGCCTTCCCTGTTCGTCTGCACTCCAGTCAGGAAGGTATTGTAAGCTGTCTACCCCTTTACTTTTTTCCCAGTATCCGACTTTGATTCCGTTCATCCAGATTGCCAGACGCTGCTGTTTCCGGCTCATATCGTTACCATTTCTCCTGTCGTGCAGGTGAGTTTGATTTAAGCATTTCTTCCGTCTGCTTCCCCTCTGAAGAGGCGGTTGTCGAGGAGAAGCTGATTTTTACGCCCAGGATAGAAAACACCTTGAATAGCCGTTCAATGCTCGCACTGGCAGGGTTGGCTTCCAGACGTGAGTATGTCTGTTGAGTGACCCCTAACCTTTCGGACAGGTCTTTTTGCGTCAGGCCATTCGCCTTGCGAAAACCAATGAGCAAGGGACGCAACTGGTTGAGCGTGTTTAACGGGTAATCATTATTGATCATAAGCTGGCCTCAGTAGTTCCTCTGATACACCTTGTACGCTGTTTTCTAAACATACACCCTAAAAGCTGTAATATCAAATTAACAGCCTAAAAGCTGTTAAATAGAGAGTACAACCTTTAGGCTGTTACTAAGTGGCAGCATAAATCTTTATGAGGTTTGATATGAGAGAACTATCAATAATAAGCCGTTACGCTCGTACAGCATCCGGTAAGAGAGCTGACAGATCAGGATCATCGGTAAACGAGAAGCGGAGTATCTTATGGCCCTGTTGTGAGCTGTATAAATAACTACGAGCTACTCTCTGCCTCGGGGAGGAGGCAGAGAGAGTATTAAAAGCAAAGGCAGACATTTTTAGCAGCTGGTGGGCTATGGGGTTCCGGAGGTGCTCCGGTGAATGTTACTTGACTGGCAAGTTTCCTGCTATGATGGTCAATGCCTCGATGCTGTCTATATTGTTCTGAAGCCGTTCCAGTTCTGCCTTTTCAATACCGGCCCAAAGCTTTAAGTGTCGCTGATAAAGGGACCACTTGAGTGAGTGAAAACCATTCCAGGCCAACCCCATCCAGGAGGCGTAATTCGCATTGAGAATATTGCCGGTGATATACATTTTACCTGCGTTAACAGCACTGGAAGTTCCATAACCCAGGGCAAGCATCATCCGGAAGCGTGGATTTAGCCGCAACGGCATGGTATCCAGTAAGGTCTCCCCAAAAGCTCCTTTTCCCAGCGATACCTGTTTCGCCACATAGAAAACCCGCATCAAAACTTCCATTATGCTCATCGGAATACTTGTCACGATAAACTGACGAAAGTCATACCCGTTGACATACATGTACTCTATTTGTTTGCCGAAGTTAGAACTCCCCACAGGGATCCCCTCAAGCATACGAAGTAGCCCCATAAAAGGAGCCGGTAACCCCATGCCACGGTTTCCTTTTGCTGAGGGGGCATTAACATCCGATGCCAGGTGTCCAAACATTCTGGCGATGAGCCTGAAAATATTGGTTTCGTCTGTAACGCCTTTACTGGAAGGATAAACCACGATCTGTCCATTCTGAACCACCGTACAGGTCCCGTTCAGCATATCCTTTATACCGAAAATAATGCCCAGTACGGGATCGTGTGACAAAGCTCTTAAGCGGTGATTTGTGGGAGACAAAACGCCACCGGCCGCACCCACTAAATCGCTGCTGATCGAACTGTCTGGTGCCCCTATAGGGAACAAATCTGAGAGTTTTGTACTCAGGTCCTCCGGCAAAATGGCATTGAAGGCTTTCTGCACCTGTTTATTGAAAATACCATCCACTTCTGCCGTAAAGCTCACCGTAGGTTTTGGCGGGGCTCTGACGCAAAGTAAATCCAGCATGGATGCTATGAGCCCGCATCCGCAGGCAATAGCATAATCCCAGGCGTCGAGTGCGTAGCGATCATTAAATTCTTTAATATGATTCTGGATCCGGGCATCTACAACAGCCAAGTCATCCGTGGAGAGTATTGTGGCCAGTCCAATATCACCGCATACACGCTGGTTAGCCTCGCTATATATAGTCTTGAGACCAGTAGAATGCATGGCAGTATCTGAAGGGGTCATTTCTCGCAGATGATGTTCTTTAAGCGCCAGATGCTCCGCTTCATCAAGTTCAGTGCCGCTGATTAGCCCGGTCAACTGTGCCTTAAGGCTCTCTATATCACTGTTAATTGTCTCGTGAGCGTTCGCGATATCCTGACCACGGAGCTGAATATAACGGATGGCCCTGAACTCATCATCATAAGGAGACTGACTCATGTGTTTACCTCACCGCGACCAGGCTACCTTTTGGAGCTTTCTTAGTAAGCATGTCGATTGTTGCCTTGATGCCAGCAATTTCTGCCTTAAAATATTCCGCATTCGACATCAACCTTTCCTGAACTTCGTAGAGCTTTTGGATGGCCTGACTAAGGGCGGCTGTCAGTTTCGCATTTTTTTTGTGTTTCACTATCGCGTACCCGCCAATCCCTAACACAGCTACAGGTGCGGCCAATACCGCAATGCCTGCAACCATACCGCCACCGACGATAGACCCTGCTGTAGCGAGCCCGGAGGTTATGCCTGCTGCTGACACTCCCGTTGTACCAAGCGTATAGAGAGCACCGAAGGAAGCCGCTGCGCCTACGCCTGACCCCGCCAAAGCTGCTGCGCCCTCAGTAATACCCGGGAACTTATTTTCAAGCGCCTGAAGAGCACTTGTAACTTCATCCATTGCCTTCTTGCGAATTTTTTCGAGCTCTTCAGTTTCGGTAGCGTCCATTACAGGCCTCGTATTCATAACTTGCTGTGTGATAGGTGAAAAAGAGCACCATAAAAGTGATGAAGAAATCATGACTTACTATTGTGGCACTTTCGAGTTCATGTTTGTCAGTTTCAATGCTGTTGCTGTTAGTAAGGGCAGACGCCATATCGGGCAGACCCAAAATAACTATCGTGCCAGCGTCATTTTGGAACTGACTTTGCTAAAAATCAGTAGCGGACTGAACAGACATGTGTGGATTTGAATCTGGGCAGGTTCCAGACATTATTCCAACCAGACTTCCAATGACAAAATGCTCGTCATTCTCGGAGACGACATAGGGTCCACCAGAGCAACCATCGGTGTTGAAATGTGCTATTACAAAGCGAGTTGTGAGATGTTGGGGAGAATGATTTGAGCAATTTAAAGGCCAAATGCCTGAAACTTCACCAGGGAATGTCGAAATTGTTGTCTCATTCATTGGATATCCGACACCCAATGTACCCATGCCAGCTGCGGGAGCCAGGACCTTAAAGTAACTACTTACAGGCTGTTGTATTCCAGCTGGTAATACGATTTCTGCACTGTCAACAAACGGAATGCCGTCTTTAAAGTCTGCCCTGTCATTAGCCTCATTGAGAATGAAATCGACTAGAACAGGCTCTTCGTTCACCAGTCCTTGATGGTTAAGAAATTTGACGTAAAGTTTAAGTGTATTGCTGACGGGATAAATTTTTCCAAGAGCATTGGTAACAACATGGGCTGCGGTGAGAATCTTTTGCTGCTGACCATTATCGAAACCAAACGCAGTTGCTTCGAGATGGCTACTAAAATGAGGATCATTGCTTACATAGATTTTACAAACGTAGTTTTCAAACATTATTTCCTCCTTTTGCCGGTACCTAATCAGTTACACGGCTGCATGTTATAAACAACTAAACTCGCTTCCTGATATTTGAGTTTGTATGTTTTGCCAGGCACCAGCTCACCTCTGAAACACGGTTAGTCTCCTCCATGACATGGTTATGGCGATGGTCAGAAACTGTTATCGACGAAAGGCTGGAATTCCTTTAATGGCATTATCCATTTCAAGTCGTATGTCCTGAACGGGAGCGTATATTTTTATGATTCCAGATCTTAACCCTGAAACATTCCCCGTATCAAAACTGACCCGTTACAGATAAGTCACCACCGGTGCTGTCGATTAATTTAGTGAATTGCATGTCCTCATCCCATAAAGGGTAGGGCCTACCCCCGGCATCGAGCAAACCTGACCACCCTGCCCTTATTAAGACCCCACATGCGGCAATGGTGCCCTGTCCACGCCGCCCGCGAACTTTGAGGAAATGGGGAGAAAATAAAAAGAAAACAAAAAGTTATCGGCTGAAGTACCGGCGCAGATCGGGAATCAGGCGAAGCCTGACAGCACGTTAGGGCCTGGCAGGGGGCTTGAGGGATGAGGACATGCAATTGTGATAACCTTCCCGCCACGGGGTCGGTTAAATTCGTATCCTGCCGGTGCAATTCCAACGGCCGCGTTACCAGTTCGCCGGGTAGCATGGCCAGCAAAGCCAGGCATCGAGCACCCGGGTTTCACTGACGGCCGCTGCATAGACGCCGGTATCCGGGAAGAAATAAACCGGGGTGGCGTTGTTCAGCTGGTCGCCTTCATCGGCCAGAGCGCCGATCACCTCATGAGGCTTAAGCAGCATATCCGTTAAATATTCATCCGGGTGGATGGCATTCAGCGATATGGCCATCTCCAGAAATTCATCCAGGGTATGGCGGGTACGATACCCCCGGAAAACCTCGTATGAAGGCGTGACGCATTCACCATCCAGGGAACAGGCATCGTAACCGGCCAGCTGCTCTTCGGTGAGTCCGGAGGCATGCTTTGCCACAAGATTCGTAAATTGCTCTTTATCGTCCATCACAATCCTTACGCTGTAGGGGCCTGTTTGTGTTATCACTGCTTCCGGTTTTTACTTCGCACAACCCGGCAGGTATCCGGTCGCCCGGGCGTCCTTTGCGGTCTTGTTCGCCCTTCGCCTGAATTACGTCAAATCCCTTTCACTACCCGGCCGCAGGGTGACACCTCCCCTTTTCTCCGGAAGCGAAAGAGGAAGAACAGTTTAACAGCCCGGATCCTCAATAATTTTCGCGTAACGGACTAAATAACCGGTTTATGCAGCTTCTGATAACCACAGACCGCGATAGAATAAAACGTCTGGTGAGGAACCGGAGTGTTATGTAAGCGGGGGGTTTAACTGGGTATCTGTGTAGTCCTATTTAGCCAGATATCCCGAATAAAAACCTCAACGATTAGGTAAACGAAATGGATGGATTCTGGTCGATGTTCTGTTTGTTTGTCGTGGTAGTTTCACTGCATAAAGCCCTTTCTGTAGCAGCAGCACGAGCAGACGCAGCAAAATTAAATATGCTTCTCAGAATGAGAAAGTTTAAAAAGTAGCTTTCAAGACATCTGAGAATTCTTTTAAATCCTCAGAGGAAGTTATATGTTTAGGCTATTTGCAAACTAAGGTTGGAATTCCATCATTCTAGCCTTAGATCTTTGATCAAGTGAAGTTGCTCACTTGGTTGGATTTTACCGTTTCCTGACGGCTTTTCAGAAGCGAGGGCTGGTTGGAATGCCTTCCAGCTAGAAGTCTTGCAGATGCTCTCCGGGCATTAACTCATTGTCGAATCTGCACCAGTATCACTAGGTTGTTGAGCGGGCGATTAGCTTTTTCACTGAGCCGCTGTACACTCGACTGCTTCAAGAAGCACTACTTACCATTTGCCTGCCGTAAGGTCTGTTCTTAGCTGGATTTTTTTGGGAGGATACGCAGTCATGACAACTCAATCCAGCTCAATACAATACGCTTACGCGCTAGACGGCGAGGGCACCCTCACGCACATTGGCGCTGCCCTGCGCTCACATACTTACACCTGCCCAGGTTGTAAGAGCCCCCTGACCCCGGTAATGGGCGAGTTCAACGCTAAGCACTTTCGCCATTCGGAAGAATGCTGTGCCCTTGAAACCTATCTTCACAAGTGCGGCAAAGAAGCATTCTTCTATCGCTACCAACAAGCTCTCAGCCGTGAAATGCCTATTAGCCTTGAGCTGGAGCGCCGGGTTGCCTGTAATGGTTCTCGTTTAGCCTTGGTTAGAGACGAAGCACGTCAGTGCGTAAAATCCGTGCCTGCACGCTACAACTTGACTCAATTTTTCGATCAGGCAGAGCTGGAAAAACACGATAAGGTCACAGGGCTGCGACCAGACGTGATGTTGTATGATACGACTGGCGAAAGGCGTTGCTACGTAGAGATTTGTGTCACACACCCCTGCTCTCAAGACAAGATCGAAGCCGGTATCCCGATTCTTGAGTTTAAGGTCCAATCTGCCTCTGATATTCAGATGTTGCTTACCGGGGCCTACTCGATCAAGGAGAAGATCCTGAGAGTATTCAACTGGCTTCCCCCGTTTCAATCTGTGGACACCTGTAGCGGCGTCTGCTCAGTAGGTAACGTGGATATGTCTGTCTGGAGTTTAAGTGGTTCCGGCCGACTCAACGAACAAACGATGCCGCTCGCTGAAGTGGATTTAACAATCAATTCTGACGTGAACACATGGCCTAGATCGTTAGGGGCCGCTGAGCTGGCTGATAACTTACGAGCTTTTATCCGTCACGCCGATCCTCATTCACTATTTCCCAACTGCATTATGTGCGAGCAAGCAGGCCGATGGGAGGATGGCTATCTGCAATGTCACAGTAAGGCAAAGATCGTTCCCTACACCGAGGCCCGTCAGTGCGCCAATTACAAGGTTAAGGCATGACCAAAAGACTGACTTGGGAGCAGAAAAGTATTGTCAGCCATGACACCGGACATGCGTTGGTAAAAGCCGTACCTGGTAGCGGGAAAACAACCACACTTGTAAAGCGCGTTGAGCGGCTGGTCAAGACGGGAACTGATCCTCGCTCCATTCTGATCCTGATGTACAACAAGTCGGCGCAGGTGAGCTTCACGGAGAACTTGAAGACGGCACTGATGTCGAGCGTGATTCCAGAAATCCGCACGTTCCACAGCTTGGCCTTAAAGATTGTTGGTTACGGAGAACGCCAACAGATAATCAAGAAGAAAGACCTCATTACTCCAAGCGACTACCGCTATGAGCAACTGGTAAAGCAAGCCTACCGCTATGGCTTTGACCATGAGGCGAATTATATTGACCCCAATGAAATTGAAAACTTCGAGCTGTTTATTGCTCGCTGCCGGGCGGCGGCCGTAACTCCTGTTGATGCTGCCAATGATCCAACGTTCAGCAACATCAAACGGGAGTTTATTCACGCCTATGGCCGCTATTGTGAGCTGCTGGAGGAAAACAGTCTGCGAACCTTTGATGACTGTTTGATTGAGGCTGTCGCACTGTTGCGTAATGACAGCAGCCTTGGTGCCCACTTCAAGCACATCATTGTTGATGAATATCAGGACGTTAACCTGATACAGCATGACATGACCCGCTTGCTATCTAAGTCGGATACGTCGGTTATGGCTGTTGGTGATGTTAACCAGTGTATTTATGAGTGGCGTGGTGCTCGACCAGACTTTATCGGCGGACTGTTTGAAAGGCACTACCCGAATACGAAGGTGTTTCAACTGTCATGCACGTTCAGATTTGGCCATGAGCTTTCCTTGATGGCTAACTCGGTAATTCGGCGCAACTCTACAAAGCTGACCAAGCTTTGTGTCAGTCATCCTAGCACCCCCAAAACAGAGGTCAGATTGCACTTTGATAACTGCCTATCCAAGGTGCTATCAAACCTCTCGGTGAGCAGTGGAACACAAGCCATATTGTCCCGCACTAAGGCGAACCTTGCTGAGGCGGAAATTGCTTTACGCCTGTGTGGGCTACCTTATCGCTACCTCAATGGTTCAAGCGCATTACACACCCGCACCGAAATCGGGATACTGGTAGTTGGCGTCTTGCTGTCTGTGTACGGCGATCTGCGGCTACTGGAAAACCATCCCAACAAACAAGCGATTGTTTACGGCTTTCTGAAGGAGGCTGGTTTTAGATGGCAGAAAGGGCAATTCAAAGCGGCGCTCAGTGGATTGATGGCTCCGCACGCCGACCTATGGTCTGCTCTAGGTCAGTTATTCGAGGGCGCACAATACCAAAAAGATCGGCTGGGCAGGCTCGCCACTATCTGCCAGAAAGACGGAGAGGAAACGCCTGCTATCGATGTGTTACGACGCCTGAGTATGGAGGGTTTCATTGATAGTGTTGGCTCTGAGGGTGTAACTCGCACTGGATCGAACGACCAGCAACGAGGGGTCGTGAGGATCGGGGAGCTACTTGACTCCAGTAAGATCGATTCCCGCACGTTTTTAAACCTTATCTTGAATCCAGGCGAGGCTGCTACTGACTGCGATCCCTTCATCCTTTCCACACTGCATGGTTCCAAGGGGCTGGAGTGGGATAACGTAATACTGATCGGGCTGAATGAGCAGGAATTTCCTGGCGGCAAACCCGATGATGTTTACAGCGTTCGCACATCGATGAACACCCCTCCGGCCGAAGAGGAAATCGAGGAGGAACGTCGGCTGTTTTATGTCGGTATCACTCGCACAAAACAGCAGCTAAATCTGGTGGTCCCTCTTGATGAAGGGCTTGCGCGGTGGCTCAAAAACCGCTGGGATAGCACCCCGAAGAAGTCACCGATAGCTACTCGCTTCGTCTATGAGGCTGGCTGGACTGCTTGTGCGGTTACCAGTGATGCGATCTATAACAGCACGGTAGAGAAACAGAAGGCTGACTTCAGCAAGTTTCACCAATGGTATCTAAGAGATCTTCAGCGGCTAAAAGTCTAGGGCTACCGATACTTTTCGATTTCAGACAGGTGCTCGTTATCCAGATCAATTGTGGCTTTTCTTTCAGAAGCGAGCTTCTTCGCTCGCTTTGCATACTGAAGCCCCTTGGCTGGCTGCTCTCCGCGTAGGATCTGTTCAGCCTGCTTGCTCGTGCTGTGCCCCAGAAAGCGTTCGTACTGCTCGTCAGATACCTCAGTGCCGATCAGTCGTTCGATCCAGCCGCTTTTCGGCGGGTAACTTACGCCCAGCGCAAGCAACTGCCTTTTCTGTACCCACTATTTCCGGCGCGGCCGGCTTCAATCAAGGCTTTGGTTAGAACTACAGCCATTTGGGGACTCTCATACACAAACCTGAACCATGCGGGTCTGATTGGCGGTCAAGATAGCAGCGCATCGAAATCAACACTGAACTCTGCTTCTAAGAACTCAATCGTGGCTGGTTGGCTATCGAGCGATGCTTCCCGTGTAGACTCCAGTGCGCACTCCAATCGACGCAGCAGAGTAAACGGCAAAATGATCTTGCCGAAGTCGGTATGCTTGAAATCCCCCCCCACAGGTCTTCCGCGTTCTTCCAAATGAAATCAGCTTGCGAAGCAGCCGAACCTACGAACTCTGCCATCTTGGCCTCCAACCAACTTTTGCACGAAACGGCACATCTTCCAAAAGAGGGTTGTCAACCAAGTTTTGCACAAAACGGACTTTGATCCATTTCTAACTAAAATCTACAATCCAACCTCAGATTGCAAATAGCCTATGTTTATTACAGATGGTATGGTTCGTGTTTTTGTTTATTCGATGGCAACTGTACTCTTTCTGCCGCTTGGCTTGTTGAAAAGCACGTGGTGGTTTTCACCATTGTTTGCGATAGCTGCTATTGATTACTTAATGTTTCTGCGTCGACAAGGCTAGTTGCTGAACCTCATACCTCAGAGCAATCTGTATGTTTTTTACACCACTGGTTAAAAGGTCAGGCTACGTTCCTGACGTTTTTTAAAAAACAGTTTTATGTTTGATGCGTTACTGGTCTGTCTGGTAACCCAGTGGTACATTACCATTATTAAGGCTGGCTGGCGGTGGTGCATCATGCTTAAACGACCCTCTCTGAGCGTACTTTCCGACAGTCCTGTGCACCGCACCACTTACCCGGCAGGCCTATGTCTTGGTTATTCTTCGTTGTACCTTTTTCTTCAGCTTTATCCCTGACATGTCTGTCTGAACAGTTCTAAGCAAACCGGAATGTTGTCATGGCCAAAGTACAAGGGCTCTTTGTTGGATACCGAAAATTCGCTGTTGATCGTGACTGGCTTCGTCAGCAGGAAGAACAACGTTATCGGGATCGCCAGCGACAATTTGATGAATGGTCCAGGAAATGGGTCACTGTAACCAGGCTCAAAGAGACTCGTTTATGGACTGACGGAGCCATCAGGCGATGGTTGGGTGAACCTCAGCAGCAGGGTAAATATAAAGTTTTCCCCGTTGAAGCGGTTTTGGCTGCTGAGAAGTTGAATGAGTTTCGGCTCTGGCTTAAACCCCGACTGGAAAAGAAACGTGCCCAGCACCACCACTTTTTAATTCCATTTCTGTAAAGTAGAAACAACGGCAGTTCCGGCCGCATTCAAGGCTTCGGCATCTGGTCAGAAATAAAGCGCCATTTTTCAGTATAAGGGAGGTTAGATAGTGGAAGGTATTGAGACACTGAGTTTGCAGCTTGATGAGAATGAAACTATGGCCCTTGCTCAATTAGTTAAACGTCTGAGCTGGAGCGATCTTCGTGGCTGTGCTGTGAGTGACGAAGAAGCCTGGGTAATGAAAAGCGCAATTGAAAAATTACAACAGGCGTTAAGGGAAGAAGGTTATGCGCCTCGATGAGGCTGGCTTCGTTCTTTATTCCGATAACAAATTTGCTTAAGGACTAACTATGAGCCAGCACTGGTATGAGGTGAAAAGCAATCAGGGAATTGTTCAGGTGATTGTTGGGAGAAGATATTAATGTAATGCGTTTCTGCATTACATCAAGCAGATTAGCTTTTTCTGGTCAAAATAGACGATGTGATTTTTCTTTAGCCGAAGTCCATCCGCTCCCCACGCAACCGGTAAAGGTTCGCAGGTTTAATAAAGATAGGTTTCGTATCTCCCTAAGGGTGGGATAGGTAAACTCATAATGGCATCTGTGTTTACTATGTAAGTATTCGGGTAAAATTCATCTAATACAGTAAAGTTTAGTTTCTTACAAAAGCTTAATAAATATGGGTTTTTCACGTCTTCTATTACAACATCGCACCAGGGATTCGATTCACAGCAAAGCTTCAGAAAAGACTTAAACCATCCCTTGTTTTGTATTTCTTCCGGAAGCCGTACCACATGTATGGTCAGACAATCTCCATGATAACGATTAGTACTTTGTCTAAGCCCTACAACAATCCCCTTTTCTTGAATCTGTACACCTGCCTGATGCTCTTTCATGTCGGGCGTATAGTGCCTTGCTCTGTTTAACCAGGCCACCAGCTGCTGAGCCGTACTTGGTGATTCTTCAGCTATCCATTTCAGGTACTTGATGCGGTCCATATGCGCCTCCCTGTACGATTTCCAATGAACAAAGGCTCTACAGTATTAAGCTGCTGTAGAGCTCATTCAACCAAGCTCAAACTGTGCGTATTAAAGGATGCCTAACCTTTTTGTTTCATCGATCCACGGTCTGAATTCTTCCAGTAGATTATCATATAACTTTTCATCGCTAATCGAACCGAAATCATCCATGGCAAAGAAGTGGGTGTTATCAACCCGGCGGTCAGTAAAGTCATCCAGATTTTTGAGGATACCGTAGCTTGAACCACCCAGGCCGACAAACTTCCAGAAGATGGGGTAGTTGGCAGAACGCCGGATTGCATCTTTAATCGCCCGGGTCTTGCTGATCCCGCCATCGGTAATAAATACAACATACACCGGGATTTTCGAGTCCTTAAAGTAGTCGACTATTTCTTCCATCACAGGAGGCTCGTTGTTTGTCCCTCCGAGGCCCGGCAGGTTCTCCCAGGCTGAACGCTTTCCAGCCCCGCGAATGGACTGAATATATGTGTCCAGGTTGTCCAGTGTGACGTTTGGATACTTCTTATGCTTCTCTCCAAATCCCCAGACATCCATTTCACCGTCGTCGTCGAACTGGGCGGCAAGAACGGCGATGCGGTCCAGCACAGACTGAACGTTACCCTTACTGAACTGGCCACTCATTGAGCCGGATGCGTCAAGTACAAATGCAACCGCTGCCTCAAGGGTGTCCAGTTTATTTTTAGTAAGACTGACCGAGGCTTTTTTAGCGAGGCTTACAAGGCGCGGAGATCTGGTTTCCAGTTTCTTTTCCAGACTGATACGAGCAGGCTTTGCTGGCTGCGGAGCTGGCTGTGCGACATCAACGCCATAGCTAATGGCCAGAGGCTCAAGACCACCGTTGAAACCCTGCCCGAGCGCACGAAGCTTCCAGGCGCCATTGTGCCGATATACTTCACCCAGGATAATTGCTTTCTCACTGCGGCCCTGAGTCTCAGCCTGGAACTCAGCGATTCCTTGAGCCTGCATGCTCAACGAACTGAGCCCACTGATGGTATCTTCACCATCAATGACAACTGTGATTGCAATTTTACTGATGTTCGCAGGAACACGATCCAGTGCTATCTCAATGCTGGACTGCTGAGAACCGGTAACGAGCTTTACTGCCCCTTCAGGAGAAGACAGATTATTGTAAAAGATAAAGTCAGAATCGCCGCTGACCTTTCCCTGAGCATTAAGCAGGAACAGGCAGGTATCGGGTTCGCCTTTAAAGCCGGATTTGGTAGGGTACTGAAGATTCAGCCTGATCGCAGATTGCTGAAGTGGTATGTTTTGTCCGGATTGTAGATTCACATTAACTCTCCTGATTTTTGATTATTTTAAAGCGCAGCGTTTATATAGGTTCCCCTGGCTTAGTTCAGGACGCTGGATTTCTGGTGAGGCGTATATATGGTGTGACACCATATTTCATCACGTTGAAGTTTCTATACCTGTTGAATTGGAATTTCCATTGGTCGGGTATTTTATCTTCCAGAACCCGTGCCTTCATAAGTCGCAAACGTAACATATATCAGAGGGGCATGCTGTTGATATAAGGCACGGAATACAGGCTTTAACCAGCAACCAGAGAAAAATCCGTTTCCTGCCTTTAAAAGGCTCACGTCAGAATTAACATCTCTCTGCTTTCTGAGATTCCCGAACCCTTTCTGCCCCCCCCCTCCTGATAGCGGATCGCAACCAAAAAAAACCCCGGCATTGCCGGGGTATGATTCAGCGTTATTTTAGATGTTAACGCCGTGCTGGGAGGCAAGAGCCGCCAGGCCACCGGCAAAGCCCTGACCGACAGCTTTAAACTTCCACTCAGCGCCATGACGATACAGTTCACCGAAGACCATAGCGGTTTCGGTTGAGGCATCTTCAGACAGATCGAAACGGGCAATTTCCGTGCCGTTGTCGTTGTTGTAAACGCGCATGAAGCTGTTGCTCACCATGCCGAAGTTTTGTTTACGCGCTTCTGCATCATAGATGGTAACGGCAAACACCAGTTTTTTGATATCTGCTGAGACTTTGGTCAGATCGATTTTGACCTGCTCATCGTCGCCGTCGCCTTCACCGGTACGGTTGTCGCCCTGGTGCTCTACCGCGCCATCAGGGCTGGTTTTGTTATTGAAGAAAATGAAATGCGCATCTGACAACACTTTACCGTCTTCGCCTACTGCGAACACGGAAGCGTCCAGGTCAAAACCCTGACCATCGGTTACACGGGCATCCCAGCCTAGGCCAACCATAGCAACATTCATGGTTGGTGCTTCTTTGGTCAGAGATACATTGCCGCCTTTTACGAGAGAAACTGCCATTTTTAGCTCCTGCAAACAGTTGAATGAGGGCTGCATTAACAGCCCCGGGTAGAAAAGTTACTTTTTGATCAGGACGCGTTAATGCCGTACTGAGCACATACAGATGCCAGACCACCAGCATAACCCTGACCTACTGCGCGGAATTTCCACTCACCATTGTGGCGATACAGCTCGCCGAACAGCATGGCAGTCTCAGTGGACGCATCTTCGGTCAGATCGTAGCGAGCAACTTCAGTCTGGTTATCGTCATTAACCAGACGAATAAACGCACCGGATACCTGACCAAAGCTCTGGCGACGAGCCTGAGCATCGTGGATGGTCACAACGAAGATGATCTTGTCAACTTCAGACGGGACGGCGTCCAGTTTAATTTTCAGCGATTCATCATCACCATCGCCCTCACCGGTGCGGTTATCGCCGGTGTGCGTTACGGAACCGTCGGATGACGTCAGGTTGTTATAGAAGATGAAATCTGAATCGCCGCGCACTTTGCCGTTTGAGGCCAGCAGGAATGCTGAAGCATCCAGGTCAAAGTCCTGACCGTCTGTTGAACGCGCATCCCAGCCAAGGCCCACCAGGACGTTTTTCATTGACGGAGCTGCTTTACTTAGGGAGACGTTCCCGCCTTTGGAAAGAGAAACACTCATAAAATAACCTCTTCGATTAGTAATTGTTCAGGTTAACACTTAAGGGGATTAACTCCCCTTTTCCTCAGATTCAGGTTTGCCCGGGAACATGACGCTTGCGAGAATGCCCAGCGCCAGTACACCCAGTACAACATACAGGCTGGTTGTTGCCGCGATGCTGTAACCATGATGCCAGATGTGATCGGTCGCATTCAGGCCGAGTTTTGCCGCGATGAAGAACAGCAGCACGATAACGGCCTTCTCCAGATGAACCAGGTACTGTTTCAGTGCCTCAAGGACAAAGTACAGAGTACGCAGGCCCAGGATAGCAAACATCATGGCACTATAGACGATAAGCGGTTCACGACTGACGGCAATGATTGCCGGTACCGAGTCAAACGCGAACATTACGTCCGAGAGTTCAACCACAGCCACACACAGGAACAGCGGGGTCGCATACAGCGCCGCTTTTTTACCACGGCCAATGGTGACATCGCTGTTTTCTGGTTTCGCCAGTTCAGCATCCACTTCCTTCTGGTTAAGCAGGAAGGCATGCCCTCTGAGCTTCGGCCAGATAGGGAAGAAGCGTTTAACCATGCGGTAAGCCAGATGCTGGGAGTAATCCTCAATTTCATCATCGTCATCACCGCTTTTAAGCATCATGACCGCTGTCCAGGCAACGATAATAGCGAAGACAACTTCAACATACGGCCCCAGACTCAGCAGGCTCGTACCGATGGCGACAAAGATGCCCCTGAAGACAATGGCACCAATGATCCCCCAGTAGAGAACACGGTGGCGATAACGATCCGGAACGGCGAACCAGGAGAAGATGGCCATCATGACGAACAGGTTATCGACCGACAGCACTTTCTCCAGCGCATAACCCGTGACAAACAGACTGGCAACCTCAGCACCGTGGTGGATATAGAGGAAACCGGCAAATGCCATCGCAACCACAACCCAGAATACGGACCAGAGCGCCGCACTCTTCAGCGAAATAGGCTTGTCATCACGGTGCATAAACAGGTCAATAAAGATGGCACCGACTGAAAGCGCAATAAAAACAATGACCGTTTCAGTCGGGAAGCCGATGTGTGTGGAAACCATATTTTACCCTTAGGGATGTGGATCAGAGGCCAAATTCAGCCGGGTCGAAGCCCAACGCGATAGCGATCTCGCGGGAGGCCAGTTTCTCGTCCTGATCGAAGTTACCGTCACTTTTCGCAACGGCAATACCAACACGTAAGGCCAGCTGAGCGGCCTCAGGCTGATCTTTCAGCGCCAGGATGTATTTCATGGTTTCGCCCTTGCCGATTTCAACATCGAAATCGAAGCTTGAAACCAGTTTATTGAAGAACTCAATCACCTCATTGGTATCGAAGACCTTCAGCTCTTCTGAAGAGCGCAGAAAGCCCATCATTTTCTGCTTTTCTTCCGAACTTACGCCGTCACTCGATACGGCAATACGGGCACATACAGCAACGGTGCCCTGCATGAATTTTTTGTTTTTGAAACGGCCAACCTGGCGGGTCAGTTCGTCACGGCCTGAGTTAATGGCACCTTTAACTTTGTCGAAAAAGCTCATACCTGTTTCCTTTGTTGCTGTGTTATTTAGAACCGGCGCTCCAGCGAAATCCCCAGCCAAATGCCCGGTCCATTTCGTCCTGGCCTTTGAAGTACTGGTTAATTCGCTCGACTTTAATTGCGCCGTTTTCGTTTACGAGTCTGGCAATGGCGCACAATGTGCGACGGTTTTCACCTTCGGTCAGGCGGGTCTCAATGGGCGGTTGATCCGGCACATGAATGGTGACCACACCATCAGTCTTGTCCCAGCTGGGAACACCTTCATAAATAAAGGCGTAAATCAGCACTTCGCGGATATGCTTCCATTCACGTCCATTGATATGCAGCCACTCGCCGTCTGATACATCACCCGTCCGGTCATCGCCCTTGAGCTGAACATACGGTTCATCGCGATAATCACCGAATGCATTACCGAGCGCCTGAATGACCGATTTATACCCGTCCTGAAGCTCAACAAAGGCCCCCAGATCCAGGTCGATTCCTTTGGAGCCGAACATGCCTGCAAAGCCTGATTTGCCGCTGCCCCGGTGCCAGTTCAGGTTGATCCGGATTTCACCGAAGTTATCCCGTTTGGTCAGGCTGATTGCAGGCTTCTCTTTTGTCAGCGATACCTTGCTCAGGCTGATTTTTGTCTCAACTGGCGGAGGGGTTACAACCGGAGGAGTCGGGGCTGCGGGAGCCGGTTCGTCGGCAATATTTACGCCGAAATGCTCTGCCAGCGGTTTAAGTCCACCGTTGAACCCCTGCGCAACGAAGCGGAATTTCCAGTCATTATTACGACGGTAAAATTCACCCAGAATTAAGGCTGCTTCCTGACGGCCGCTCAGTTCGACACTGCCGCTAACCAGGCCGGTAGCCCCTTGCTCCACGTCGATGGAAAGATTACGAAGACCGGACACCGTCTGCCCACCGTCACAGGTCACGGTGAACGCAATTTTCTGGACATCAGGTTTCAGCCGGTTGAGCGCGACAGTAAAGGTTGAGTACTGGCCTTCACTGACCAGGCTGACGGTACCATCATCGTTACGTGGCTGACCATAAAACACCATGTCCGCATCACCCTGCACCTTCCCGTCGGCATACAGGCGAAACGCCGAAGCATCCACCTGGCCGCCCGAGGTGATCCGGACCCGCAACTCCTGGGCTGGAACGGGGGCATTGCCCCCCGGCGTCAGGTTCATTAGCGAATAACCGCTGAAACGATATCGGAGTGCATATCGTCAATTGTGCGGCCGCGACAGGCATGGCCAAGGGCGGTAAAGTCCCAGTTGCCGTTATTACGGCGCAGCGAAGAAATAACGATCCCGGTATGTGAGCCCTGCTCAGTCAGCTTGTAGCGAGCCAGCTCTTTGCCGGTTTGATCGACAACGCGGCAGAACGCGTTTTCGACGTCATTGAACGACTGACCACGGAAGCTGTTTACCGTAAACGCCAGGTATTCAACGTTTGCAGGCAGTCGGGAGAGGTTGACATTAATCACCTCATCGTCACCGTCACCTTCACCGGTCAGGTTATCGCCACTGTGCACAACAGCGCCGCAGGTGGATTCCAGTTTGCGGAACCAGATGGTGTCAATTGTTTTACCGGTGCTGTCCATTAATACGCAGCCAGCATCGAGATCGATTGAGTCGTTGCCTCCAAACAATCCTCCAAGAAGACCTTTTTTCTTAACCGGATCCCAACCGAGACCGAAATGAAGCTGGCTTAATGCAGATGATTCTTTGCTGAGTGATACCGTCTGGTTCTTAACTAATGAAACCATGTTTTATTCCTTAAAATGGTAATGACCGAGACAATCAAAGGTATATTTAGTAACTGACGAAGAAAATCATATCATGATGAAGTTCTCTGACAAGGGAAATTTTGGTAGTTTTCTGTAAAAACACAAAAAGAAATCCTTTTCAGGGTGTTAATTTTCTAAGTTTAATTTAAATATCAATGTGTTATCAGGAATCCAAAAAACCTGACGCACTCCATAACCACAGGAGTTATTAATCATATTATGATTGACATGTAGCTTAGACACTCATAGACTCACTTCTCAATCATAAATTTGCATGGCGTTCCGGATAATTAAAAAAAATGAACAAGAAAATTTGGTTTATGGAAGGTTTATCCTCCCAGCGAGATATTATTCAGGGGGTAAAATCATTTGCAAAAAAAAATAATTTTGCCATTACCGTTTTTGCCTCCCACCGTAACGAAAGAAATGAAATCCTTTCCGTTGCCGACTATTCTTTGACTGAACCTGAAGATCCTCAAAAACGTCTTCAGTTTATCCAGGAAACCATTCAGTCCTACGGCATCCACCATATTCATACTGGCCGTAACAGCCAGTGGTTTGAAGAACACCGTTCAGCCATTGAATCGACCGGTGCCACCCTTACTACCGGTGCAACGGGCGTCGACTGGTTAACTCTGGCTGACGAAAAAGTTACTTTTGCTCAGTTTATGGAGCAAAAGGGTCTCCCGGTCGTACCATCCTGGCGGGTGAATACGCTGGCAGAATTAAAAACACACCTCGCGGCCCCGCCGTTCACTGACAGCCCGGTATGCGTGAAGCCGGTGACGGGTATCTATGGCATGGGATTCTGGCGCTTTGATGACAGTGCTTCGCCTATGGCCGTCTTTAATCATCCCGAACATCGTCTGGTCAGTCCGCAACAGTATATTGCAGCAGCATCAGCTGCTGAGTCGTTTAAACCCCTTGTTTTGATGCCGTACCTGCCAGGCCCGGAATTTTCCGTCGATATCCTCGCGGATAAGGGCGAAATACTCGCAGCCGTGGGACGCCGTAAGGAAGGGGTTATCCAGTATCTGGTAAACGAAGGAAGCGCCTGGGAACTGGCGTGTGACTGCGCCAGGGTTATGAAGGCCGACGGGCTGGTGAATGTTCAGACGCGAAACGATGTGAATGGCAACCCGGTGCTGCTTGAAACCAACATGCGTCCGTCAGGGGGGGTGGGTTATACCCTTCACAGCGGGGTGAACCTTCCTGGGTTATTTGCTGCCTTTAAGCTCGGTCTGATGTCTGAAGATATGGTGCGCCAGAGCGCTAAAAACACCTTTTCTCCGGTTGCGGTGAGATCCATTACGGATGTAATTGCATACCCGGAATCACTCTCTAACCTTCTGAATTAAGGCGTATTTATGTCTGATATCCTCGAAGATATGATTTATCGCCGTACCCTCTCATGCGGTACGATTCAGGTAACCCGCGACCAGGGTGAAGTTTCGCTCGATGACCTGTTTGACATCGCTGAAAGACGTAACCCGAAACGCGCCTTTCTGTTTGTCAGCAAAGTACTCGGCAGGCACATTCCCGTGCCACCCTCAGTCATGCGGCAGGCCTACAGACAGCTTGCCAGCCAGTTCCCCTCGACACTGACAGGACCCGTACTGTTTATCGGTATGGCTGAAACCGCCGTTGGGCTTGGGGCCGGTGTATTTGATGAAGTGCGCCACCAGCATCCTGAATCTGTCTATCTGACCTCTACCCGTCACCCGGTTGATGGCACGTTGCTTTGCGAGTTCAAGGAAGAACACAGCCACGCCACCGATCATCTGATCTATCTGCCAGATGATGAAGAGAAAAGACGTCGTGTTACCAACGCACGAACGCTGGTTTTGATTGATGACGAGGCAACCACCGGTAATACCTTTATTAACCTGCTTTCAGCCCTGCGTAATACCGGCAAGCTTCAACATATTGAACAGGTTATAGCCGTTACGCTTACCGACTGGAGTGGCAAAGCCTTGTCCGAGCGCAGCACCTTACCAGTCACTTCGGTTTCTCTTGTAAGCGGTAAGTGGGGATGGACCCCATTACCTGATGCACCTGTCCCGGACATGCCGAAAGTCAACGTAACTTCACGAGGAGAATGGGACATCCAGGGAAAACAGTCCTGGGGCCGACTGGGGATGCTCGCACCTGCGGCCGATCTCGGCCATGAGGTCTCCGTCCACAAGGGGGAACGTATTCTGGTTCTCGGGACCGGGGAATTCGTCTGGGAGCCGTTCCTGCTTGCTGAACGGCTCGAAGCTGCCGGAGCACAGGCATTTTATGGATCGACCACCCGCTCCCCTATCGCCGTTGGTTATGCCATTGAGTCCGCCATTTCCTTTACGGATAACTACGGGCTGGGCATCCCCAATTTTGTCTATAACGTCGCCCACCAGCAGTTTGACCGCATTCTTGTGTGTACTGAGACACCCGCAGAAAGTATTGACACGCAGCTTCTTAAAGCGCTGGCTGAGGTTGCGGCCGTCGTGGAGATTGTTACCTATGAATAAACCCGTTGTTCTGAGCGACCTTGACGACACGCTCTTTCAGACCCGTCGTAAAATGGTGGACGAGCTGGCCCTGGAGCCATTCCGTACCGGTGCCGTTGATCGCACCCTGAATCCACGAAGCTTTATGACGGAAGAACAGTCCATGTTGGTGGACTGGCTCCTGGAGCAGGCTGAACTCATACCCGTTACCGCACGGGGAACTGAAGAAATCAGCCGCGTACGGATCCCTTTCCACTCCTGGGCAATCACCACTCACGGGGCCGTCATTCTCACGCCAGAAGGCAAACCCGACGAGGAGTGGAAGGCCCATATGCTCGGCCAGCTGGCTCCCTATCAGGAAAAGCTGACATCGATGCAGCGTCTGATCACTGAAATGATGGACGCAAAAGGGATCAATGCCTGGGCAAGGCTGAACTTCGAATACGGTGAAACGGCGGTTTATATGGTGATGAAGCACCGCGACAGCACCCGCCTTGACGAGCTCAATGCCATTGCAGATGAGATAGAAACGGTGTTTCCGACCGAGGGCTTCTACATCCACCGCAACAGTAATAACGTGGCCTGGCTTCCCACCGCGGTTGAGAAAGGGCTGGCAGTCAGATGGCTTCTTGAAAAACTTCGGGCTGAACGCGGAGTCTTCCCCGTAATTGGTCTGGGCGACAGCCTGAGCGATCATCGTTTTATGAAACTGTGCAGCTGGTTTGGCATCCCGCGTCAGAGTCAGTTTGCAGATGCCATTTCACAGCGAATTTTTGGAGAAAATTAAAATGCAGCCACATGACACATTTACCGGCTCATACCAGCCCGGTGACGTGGAATTTCTGCTAAAGCCGGTAGTCATTGAGATGACGCCGGTTGAGCAAAAAGAAGAGCTGATTCAGTCAGGGAAGAAACATTATTCGGACATGCTCAGTCAGGAGCCAGCGCCAACACAATGGCATCTTGATTTGTTTCACCGGGCGCTGGATCGGGGCGCAGAGAGACTTGCAAAAGAAGTCACACAGCTCGCTATTGCTCTGGCCGAACGCTTCGGTGATGAGCCCATTGTACTGGCCAGTCTCGTCAGAGCTGGCGTGCCGCTCGGCGTTATGCTGCACCAGGCCCTGCGTGACATGGGGAAAACCTCATGGCATTACGGTATCAGCATTATCCGGGATCGTGGAATTGACGGTGCAGCCCTCGACGTCATTGAAGAGCGCCATGGTACCAGCGGTATTGTCTTTGTTGACGGATGGACAGGTAAAGGCGCAATTACCGGAGAGCTTGTACGCGCACTGAAAGATCGCCCGGGCTATCCTGAGCAGCCGCGACTGGTTGTCCTGGCCGATCCCTGTGGCTGCTCCTGGCTTGCAGCCAGTGATGATGACTGGCTCATTCCTTTTGGCATCATGGGTGCGCCGGTATCAGGCCTGATCTCCCGGTCAGTATGGTCCTCTGAAGGATTACATGGGTGCATGGTTTGCGAGCATCTCAGTGAATTCGAATGCAGCCGGATGCTTGTCGATACCGTCGCCCATTTCCGTAAGAAGTTAACCCCGTCATCCCTCGCTACCCTGAGCTGGAATATGGAGTCAGCCCGGGTCTTATGGCAGACAAGTCGCGACGTTATCGCGTTCCTGGCCGATGAATTTAAAGTGGACAGCGTCAATCGTATTAAACCCGGTATTGCTGAAGCAACCCGGGCTGTATTACGTCGGGTACCGGACCATGTATTTGTGCGTTCTATTGACGACCCGGACGTTGCCTTGCTTGTAGGGCTTGCTCGTGAAAAGGGAATAGTTGTTACAGAAATGGGGGGAACCCTCGGCCAGTATCGGGCTGTAACCATTATCAAGAAGGTACTCTGATGAAAAATCGTCTTTCTCCCTGGAATCTGGGAGCCACGCTATACATGCCTGCAACACGGGAAGATATTGCTGATGCCGTCCTGCACGGGAAAATCCCGGGTTTGCGCTCTCTGGTGATTTGCCTGGAGGATGCTGTCAGTGAAGCAGACATCCCCATCGCCCTCAAAAATCTGGAGCACCTGCTGCACGAGCTCAGTAACAGCATGCGTAGCCTGGGTAAAAATGACTGGCCTCTGGTGTTCATTCGCCCTCGGCATGCCGAAATGGGCAGATGGTTAAAAGCGCATTATGATCTTTCCGCTGTCGATGGGTTTGTGTTGCCGAAATTTACCCTCAGTTCGTTAGCTGAATGGTGGGATATCATGGGCGGGACTCACCTGTGCATGATGCCAACGCTGGAAACAGAAGACGTCTTTGACGTGGTTCAGATGCGCGAGCTGGCCACTCGCCTGGTGGAACATCCCTGCCACGACCGCATTATTGCGCTTCGAATCGGCGGCAACGATCTTATGAACGTTGTGTCGCTTCGCCGCCCCCGGGACCTGACGCTGTATGACAGCCCGATGGGCTACGTCATCAAAATGCTCGTTTCAGTCTTCGGCCCGCGTGATTTTGCCCTGACCGCGCCCGTATGTGAGCATATTGACGATCATGCCGTTATGGCCAGAGAGCTGGCTCTTGATATGGCACATGGGCTTGTTGGGAAAACGGCCATTCACCCGGGTCAGATAGAGGTCATTCAAAACGCGCTGATGGTCACTCAGGGTGAGTATTCTGACGCTCTGCGGATCCTGAACTCTACCCAGGCCGTGTTTAAGTCGCAGGGAGCAATGTGTGAACCCGCCACACATCGCCGCTGGGCGGCTGGCATTCTGGACAGAGCTCGTTTTTATGGGTTACAGAACGAGCAAAGCGCTGATGGAATCAGATTACTTACCGTGACCCAGCATCATTAAGGAAATCATAATGGGGTTCAGGTTCAGAAAGTCGATCAACATTATTCCTGGCGTTCGCCTCAACCTGAGTAACGGTGCACCGAGCCTGAGTGTCGGGCCGAGAGGTGCTTCCGTTTCTTTTGGTAGCCGGGGGACCTATGCCAATCTGGGCTTGCCCGGTACCGGGCTGAGTTACCGTACCCGGCTTGACCGGGCCGCGCGTTCCGGAGGTGGAAACCGGACGGCAACCGACCCGGGGCTCAGACAGGCGCTTGAGCAGGAAGCCGCTGAACTCATGTCAGCGGTAACCGCAATCCGTAATATTCACGAGCTGACGCCGGATCCAAAAACAGGCATCAGCTGGGCAGAGCTGGAAGCAGTATACCTGCATAACAGAACGTCGCCTTTTCAGGTTCCGGCACCGGTGCGTCCAGAAAAGCCAGACTACCTTGCATTGCCGGAAAAGCCTGCCGAGAGCGAAGGCATTAGTTTTCTGGGTAAATGGTTTGAATCGGAATCAGCTAAAGCTGAGCGCCACGCCGAAAATCTTCGCCGGTGGCAGCAGGAGCTGATTGATGTGGAGCGTGAGAATACCCTTCGACAGCACCGGTACCAGCAACAACGGACGGCCTGGGCCGAACAGTATGCAAACTGGAAGTTTGAAGCAGAAGAACATGAAAAACGGCTCGCCACGGCTCAGGCAGATGCCCGGCAGCAGTTCCGGACAGACGCCGCGTTTTTCGAATCATACCTGGCGGGTGTGCTGGCAGAAACTGAATGGCCGCGTGAAACGATTGTTGCATTTGAAGTAAAGCCGGAGCTATCAGCAGTCCTGCTGGACGTTGATTTAGCTGAGATTGAAGATTTCCCTGATAAGATTTACGGCGTTAATGCCCGGGGCACGGAGCTGACGGAAAAAGCCATGACGCAAAAAGCCGTACGCGAAAACTATGCCCGCCACGTCCATGGCTGCTTGTTCCGCCTGGTCGGTATCGTTTTACATACGCTACCTTTCGACAACGTGATTGTGTCAGGCTTTACGCAACGGGTCAGTAAGCGGACCGGCTATCTGGAGGATGAGTATATCCTGTCCTGCAAATGCACTCGCAGCCAGATGTCGTCAGTAAATTTTGCAGGCATAGAACACATTGATCCGGTTGAAGCGTTAGGCGATCACCCGGTTATTCGAAAGATGAGCAGTACCTTCATTTTTCAGCCTATTGAACCACTAACCCTTTAAGCAGGCTAAATCTTACGATGCAATTAAATACCAGACAGGCCCGGATTTTTAAGCTTGCCAACTTACTGGGCACCGGCAAGCCCGTTTCCGCTGCCGACATTATAACCAGTCTGGAATGCTCAGAGCCGACATTAACCCGGGCCCTCAAAGAGCTACGCGAGTCATATTCTGCGGAGATCAAATACAGCAAGGCAGGTCATTCCTACCATCTCGTTAATCCGGGCCAGCTGGATAAAAAGACCCTTCGCCGGATGAATGAAGCGCTCGCACAGAATGCTGAACTGAAAACCGGTGAGTCTACAGGGAAGGTCGTACTCGATAAGGATAAAAAAACAGCCGTGTCCTTATCGCTACGCATGCGGATCTTAAGAAAAATTGACCGTCTGGCTGCGCTGAGTGGCTCGACCCGAAGTGAAGCGGTAGAGAAGCTGGCTCTGCACTCCGTTGACGAACTGATAAAAGAATACAGCGCTAAAAAGTCCTGACGCTAAATCTCAGACCGGGGTGAAAACCCCGGTTTTGTCATATTTTACCTCTGTATTGGCGTGACGTAGTTTTGATCTATTCTCCTCCCGCAATGCCAGCAGCGCCTTACTGACTACAAAACCTGGTGTCTTGACATCCTCTTGTGCTACACATCAATCTTTGGGCGTTTTACACTCCATTCATGCAGATCTGTGATGTATGATGAATTTCATACATAAGACAGTTTATTTGTCCGAGTTTTTTCAGAAATCTTATATTCCAGTCCGGTCTGAATTATTTTTCTGTTGATAAGAGGCCATTCACATGTCGGTAATTCTATGGTGGTTAACTTATTTCTTTAATGCCGCTTCTGAGTATTTAATCTCCACCCGACAGATGTCGTGCCGTTTTATCAAATCAACAAACCCTGGCCTCTTCCTGAAACTACTCTCCTCTTCCGATCTCTTAAGAAGGAATTACATTTGAGACGCTTACCCGTATATCTGCTACTCGACACGTCCGGCTCTATGCACGGAGAGCCTATCGAAGCGGTTAAAAATGGCGTTCAGACGCTGCTTACCACGCTGAAACAGGATCCGTATGCACTCGAAACGGCTCACGTGTCAGTGATCACCTTTGATTCTTCAGCCCGACAGGCAGTCCCCCTGACAGACCTCCTGAGTTTCCAGATGCCAGCACTAACAGCCAGCGGCACCACGTCTCTTGGCGAAGCGCTTTCCCTCACGGCCAGCTCCATTGCCAAAGAAGTACAGAAAACGACGGCTGACACTAAAGGTGACTGGCGTCCCCTTGTATTCCTGATGACGGATGGAAGTCCGAATGATGACTGGCGTAAAGGCCTGAATGACTTTAAAGCGGCCAGAACCGGCGTTGTTGTGGCATGTGCAGCCGGGCATGATGCCGATACCAGCGTCCTCAAAGAAATCACTGAAATCGTGGTTCAGCTCGATACAGCTGACAGTTCGACGATTAAAGCTTTCTTTAAATGGGTCAGTGCGAGCATTTCGGTAGGCAGTCAGAAAGTGGAGTCCAGCAAAAAAGAAGTGATCGGTCTTGAAGACCTGCCACCGCCGCCGCCAGAAGTAAATGTGGTCTTATAATTTTATTGATTAAGGGGATATCATGTCTGTCAGTCTGAGCAAAGGCCAGGGCGTAAGCCTGAAAAAAAATGAATACGATCTCTCGTCCGTTACTATCGGCCTCGGTTGGGATATTAATGAGGAAAAGAAAGGTTTTCTCGGCGGGATCTTTGGTAAAAAAGAAGAAGAATACGACCTTGATGTGATCGCTTTCCTGTGTAATTCAGCCGGAAAGGTGACCGATCTCGGCAATGTGGAAAATGGTAAACCAACGCTTGTGAATGGCGATATCATCTTTTTCAACAGCCTTCGCCATAAGTCAGGCAATATCTGGCTGACGGGCGATAACCGAACCGGAGCCGGTGACGGTGACGATGAGCAAATTATTGTGCGCCTGAATTCCCTTGACGCTCAGTACGAGAAAATTGTGTTCATCGTTCAGATCTACAATGGTGAAAAGCTCCAGCAGCACTTTGGTAAAGTTCAGAATGCCTTCATCCGGGCAGTAGATGCCCGTAATATTGAAATGGCACGATTCGATCTTTCTGGCGGACCCGCCTTCGCCAGCCAGCGCTCCATGGTCTTTGCCGAGCTGATACGCGAGGCTACAGGCTGGAAACTCAGGGCAATTGGTGAGCCTTCAGAATCAGATTCGTTTGTCTCGCACCTGAGGAATTACATGTGATGCGCCGCCTGCCTGTTTACCTTGTTATCGACACATCCGGCTCGATGCGCGGTGAGTCAATCCATTCCGTTAACGTTGGAATTCAGGCGATGCTTAGCGCTCTTCGCCAGGATCCCTACGCCCTCGAAAGCGTTCATATCTCCATTATCACCTATGACAATGAGGCGCGTGAGTTCATTCCTCTCACGCCGCTGGAAGACTTCCAGTTTTCTGACATCGTTGTGCCAAGCGCAGGCGGGACGTTCACCGGTGCTGCCCTTGAATGTCTGATGCAGTGTGTTGAACGGGATGTACGTCGCTCAGATGGTGATACCAAAGGAGACTGGCGTCCTCTGGTATTCCTGATGACTGATGGAACCCCTTCTGATGCCCTGGCGTACGGTGAAGCGGTAAAAGCGATTCGCGGCCGGGGATTCGGATCCATCATTGCCTGCGCCGTTGGTCCTAAAGCAGGCCATGAGCACTTAAAACAGCTCACCGATAAGGTTGTGTCTCTGGAGACGCTAGATTCAACCGCGTTTGCAGGTTTCTTTAAATGGGTATCGGCCAGCGTGTCTTCCGGCAGCACAAGCGCGGGGATTAATAACGGAACTGATACCCTTCCCCCTCCTCCACCAGAAATCCAGCTGGTGCTCTGACAGACAGAAAGGTGCTGTTTCCGGGCAGCACCTTTCTGTACAGCAACGTTTTCTGCTGGCCGTACCAGCCGTACGAGGAAAATTATGAGACGCCTTCCCGTGTTTTTTGTCCTGGACTGTTCAGAGTCCATGATTGGTGAAAACCTGAAAAAAATGACTGATGGTCTGCAAATGATCGTCGGAGATTTAAGAAAGGATCCACACGCACTTGAAACAGCCTGGGTCTCGGTAATCGCATTTGCCGGTGTAGCCCGTACGATTGTACCTCTTCACGAAATTGCCTCGTTCTACCCTCCCCGCCTTCCCGTTGGCGGCGGTACGAGCCTTGGAGCTGCATTGCGTGAGCTGACCGTGCAAATTGATACCCAGGTCAGAAAAACCACTCATGAGGCTAAAGGCGACTGGAAACCCGTCGTGTATCTCCTTACCGACGGACGTCCGACTGACGACACAACCGCAGAAGTGAAGCGCTGGAAGGATCACTACGCGAGTAAAGTGAATCTCATTGCCGTTGGCCTGGGGCCGTCAGCGGACCTGAATATCCTGCGGCAACTGACAGAGAATGTCATGCTGTTCACCGAATCTCAGGAAGGGGACTTTACCCGCTTCATCAAATGGATCACGGCCTCGGTTACGGCGCACAGCCGCAGCGTCGGGGACGACAAACAACCTGAGCTCAGCCAGACTGAATACATAGTCCGGCTGGCCAAGGACGAGCCAGTAAAAGCGTACGACGAAAACTGCGTTACGCTTACCGGCCGTTGCAGCAAGACCCGTCGTCCGTACCTGATGAAGTATGAACGGCCACCAGCAAGGGTTTCCGGGCTCGATTTCAGTCTGAACCTGAACAGCTTTAATATTGCCGGATGCTATCCCATCGATGAGGACTATTTTGCGTGGTCAGATGCCACCGCTACCGGTTTGCAGGTAAATACCAGCGAACTGCATGGCGTACCGGGTTGCCCCCACTGCGGTAATGCCAGTGCGTTTGCCCTGTGCTCATGCGGAAAGTTGCTGTGTATTGACGGCCCGGATGACGTGATCTGCCCGTGGTGTGAAACAGGCCTGTCATTCAGCAATGATGGCGGAAACACTAACTTCGACGTAAACAGAGGGAGAGGTTGATGTCGCAAAATGCTTTACTTGAAGAGAAGATTATCCGCTTAGTTCTGTCTGAGCTGGGCCACCCTGTTGAAGGTGAGCGGCTTTTACTTCTATCGCAGGACCCATCCCTTACCGAAGAAATTATGCGGCTTAAAGAGCGGATTGAGAGCCTTGCACAGGGTTTATCTGCGCGGGTTAGCGAAGGTGATAACGACGCAGAGATTGCCGCCTCGTCAGCATCCAGTCTTTCCGATCAGCAACAAACGGTCGTAAGTGTTGCTGATAACCCGGGCATTGACGCTACCGATACATCAGCACTGCAACCCCTGCCAGAAAATGAGCCTCATCCTCCGTTCTGGAAGCTGATGCCTTATTACGAATTTGATAAACCAGCACAGAGGGAAGACGAAAACCTGTCTTCCCTGGTATTAAAACCCGGGCAGATACCGACAGGCCAGCAGCGGGCCAGCTTAGCTGTGCCACCTGCCGTTCCCCCGAGAGCTAAAATAACGATCCCCAACGCCCGCGCAGGCGAACGTTTCTCTTCGCCGGTTGCTATCGTTCTGGGTGAGGGCCAGCAGGCTACTGTCAGGGACGTTGTCTTTCCCCGGAACATTGGCCTGTCTTTTGACAAAGAACAGGAGTTGCTGACAGGTACTCCCACCGAAAGCGGCGATATAGAGCTTTCAGTAATCTGGTCATGCACGTCGCACGACGAATGTGAAACAAAACAGCTATTTATAATCAATCCCGATCCGAGAAGCCTGTGGAAGGTGGTAGAGCCACCAGCAGACGCTCCCTACCCTAAGTCCCATCTGGACGCTGCTGGCCTGGTCAGGGGTGATATACGTATTGCTGCCGCCAGTCGCCGGGGACGCTCTCATGAGCATGCCGGAAGCTTCAGAGATGACGACTTCTACATCAACCACTGCCAGGAAACAGGATGGTCTGTCATGCTGGTCGCAGACGGAGCCGGTAGTGCGGTAAATTCCCGGGAAGGCTCCCGGATTGCAGTCAAAACGGCTGGCGATTACCTTTTAAATCAGCTCAGTGGTGTGAAAGGCGTCCATTTAAAGCAGCACATCACGGCGTGGGAAGGGAGCGATCAGCAGGCAACAATAAACGCCATGCTTCATCATTTTAAACAGGCAGCTACGCTCGCGGTCAACAGTATCCAGAACGAAGCCATTTGTGCAGAACAACCTGTGAAATCCTATTCAACAACCCTTCTGGCAACTGTAGCGCTACGAACTGATAACGAGCTGTTTGCGGCTGCATTCTGGCTTGGTGATGGTGCGATAGGTGCATACAGCCCTTCCGGTAAAGTCAGGATACTGGGAAATCCCGATAGCGGAGAATACGCAGGACAAACCCGTTTCCTTGACCAGAGCATTATCGCAGACCCCTCGTTTAGCGGCCGCATCAGCGTGGGTAAATGGAATGATGTATCTCACTTGATCCTCATGACAGACGGCGTCTCAGACCCTCTGTTTGAGACGGATAATGGGCTTCGCAGTGACGAAAAATGGACCCGTCTCGTTGATGAGCTCAACCCTGTCCTTACAGACGCCAGTATTGCGCCTGAGAGGTTAGGCGACTGGCTTAACTTTTTCTCCACAGGGAACCATGATGACCGCACTATTGCGGTGTTGTGGTAAGGGATACGCTTTTTCGGTGATCAATATGGCAAATATCGTTACGTGCAAAACAAAGGACGGCGAAACAGTCCAGTATGTTGACGAGGTAATTGGTTCGGGCTCGATGAAGGATGTTTACTTTTCGCCTGATAAATCATACGTCGTCGCTTTTTATCATAAACCGCAGAACGAGCAGGCCCGGGATCGGATTGATATGATCACCGGACGCTACAGGCAAAACATTTTTGGCCAGTCCGGAGGTGAATACTGGAAGGACCTGTTTTGCTGGCCGACCCATGTTGTTGAGCATGGGCATAAAATCGGCATCGTGGTTCCAACCTACAAAAGCTACTTTTTCTTTAAATACGGCTCTAAAAACGATGATTTTCTTGGCATAAAAGGTCGTGAAAAGGAAGGCAAATGGTTTGCCAGCGCCAGCAACCAGAACAAATTTCTCGACCCACGTGAACGAGGCAATACGCTTACCTATCTCAAGGTCTGTCTGCTGCTGACAAGAGCCGTCAGAAGGATGCATGCGGCAGGTCTCTGTCACAGCGATCTAAGCTATAAAAACGTGCTTATCGATCCAGAAATGGGACATGCCTGCATCATTGACGTAGACGGCCTGGTTGTCCCTGGAAAGTATCCTCCCGACGTGGTGGGCACCCCGGATTTTATCGCTCCGGAAGTGGTGAAAACCAGTCATCTTTCCAAAGAGGATCCGAACCGCGTATTGCCAAGCATTACTACTGACCGTCATGCGCTGTCGGTGCTTATCTACATGTATCTGTTCTTCCGTCATCCGCTACGTGGCGGAAAAATACATGACATGTCGGATGAAGTACGTGATGAGACCTTATCTATGGGTGAGAAGGCACTCTTCATTGAACATCCGACAGACAAAAGCAATGCAGTCAAAGTCAGTCAGCTATCGTCCTTTTCACTGCCCTGGGCTGACCCGGAGAAAATTCCTTACACCATCATGGGCCCTTATCTGACACCTTTGTTTGAGCGCGCCTTTATAGATGGCTTACACGATGCCACTAAACGCCCGACCGCCGATGAGTGGGAAAGCGCCCTGGTTAAAACAGTCGATCTGATACAGCCCTGCCAGAACAAGGCGTGTGAACAGAAATGGTACGTTTTCTCGGGTAAGACAAAGCCGGTTTGTCCCTACTGCGGTACGCCATACAAGGGTAAATTACCGGTTCTAAATTTATATTCTTCCCGAAAGGAAGGCAGTTATCGTCCTGACGACCACCGGTTGATGGTGTGGAGCGGGCAGTCAATCTATGCGTGGCATGTGAATCGCCTCATTGCGCCAAATGAGCGTACAACCGATTTGCAAAGGAAACGAGTTGGGTATTTTGTTTTCCATAACGATCAGTGGTGGTTAGTAAATGAAGGCATAAATGGGCTTATGTCATTACCGGATAAACGACAGATTGCCATTGGGGAAAAAATTGAACTGACGAATAACGCTCAGTTTGTTCTGTCAAAGGAGGAAGGCGGCAGGCTGGTCGTCGTTCAGTTAGTAGAAAACTAACGGACGCCCATAACGACTAAAACGTTCTGGCAGCATACTGAACCTGTTTAATGAATCACTATATTAAGCTGTGTCAAATTTAAGCTGCCAGAAAAACTGACTGTCTGTGCCGGATATGCGGTACACCTCCTGCGGCAAGGGTTTAATGCGCAAAGCCCAATTTATTTATAAGAGTGAATAGTTTTGTGGCTCTACCCTGCCGCTCTCCTTTCCTGTGTCATGGTTTTTAACATCTGAAATACTGACATTGTTAAGCCGGTGATTGTATAAGGCGATGCGGACAATCTCATGAAGATATTCAAGTTCGTTTTGTGTCAAGGACTGGCCTTCCTGGGTTTTTGAAATCATTTCCTGCCAGCAGATCAGTCTTTCGTAACTGACATGTTCGCTGTTTTCCAGGCAGTGCAACCTGAAATAGCGAAGGAACAAAGGAAATTCATCGGTCTGAGCGATGTCATAAGCCCGAACCGTTAACCTACACAGACATACAATCGTATCCTGCTGTAACCTGACTAACGCGTTATGACTGCCCGGAAGGATATCAGGCAATTTCATCTTACAGTCAGCAAGGCGCTGAAGAAGAGGCCCTTCCTCTGAAGGCTCCCGTCCCCGATACTCCTGAAGAGGTTCAGATTCAAGTTCATGCATTAATGGATGATATAGCCATTCCCGGGAACTGGTCTCATCAATGATCAGGCTTTCAATGCACTCACTGTATGTTGTTTTACGTCGCCCGAGCTGCACCTGACTGATTTCATATTCAATATCTGGAAGATCGATACGCAATGCGGCAACTCTTTCGGAAGGATGAAGGTGGTCAAAGGTTAACTTCGCAGAAATGCTACGATCCCTGTCCAGAAAGACGGCCACACATAAATCATTAACCTTTACGAACAGATCAGCTGTGCCTCCGAACATACTGCCGCTTCCAATAACCTCATTCAGTGAAACCGGCCCACCATCGTCGCCAGCGAGAAGATTTGGGAAACCAAGAACCTGGTGCTCGTTGATGACTTCAATAATTTTTCCCCGGATGGCTTCCATCAGACCATCACAGTCACCGGCTACAGCAGTACTGTGTGAGAAATGCCAAAGCTTGACCTCCCCCTGCTTTGCTAACAGATCAGTTTTGCAAGCGGGGCAGATGCAGTTACAGTCGATACCCCGGCTGACCTCTGTAATATCTAAAAAGAGTCCTGATTCTCTCTGGAGTCCAAATGGAATACCAAATGTGTAACTCTTACGCATGGCTGCACCCCGTTTTTGATAATTATTCAAACTATATCCGAAATAACGGAGGAGGATTTCTGTAAAACGAATTAAAAGAAATGATTTTTTAGTTTTCCAGATTAATGTTTGACAAGAATCAAATGAGAGCCTTACAAATATGGAGAGAGAAGTTTAGGTAAAGTAACTTTTATCACAACTTCTAAAATTAAGGAGAATATCGGATGTATTTAGCAGTGGGCTTGGCTTATGATTAAAGTCTTTCTCCGAACTTAATAAGAAAGTTAAAAAGACAGGCTATTACAGTGCCTTTAGCCCCGAAAGGGGCATAAACTATTTTCAAATCCAGACACAGTCTTTTTGTTGTGCCAATATCAATAATTACTCGCGAACAAAGGTCCACACACTCGCAGGAACTTTGTCATATAACTTTTTCATTGTCAGTTCAGCTTTACGATGATCATAAGCACCAGAAATTTCAAGAGAGGCGACACCCGAGTTTTTTTCACATAACCTTTCAAATACTTTTTCGAGCGTTTCGAACGAACTACACTTACGGAATTTCATTAAATAAGACTGCTTTGTGTCAGACATAATCAACCTTCTTTAGACAGGCCTCAACTGGCCAGGGATAATCTTAATATCATTTTTCACTTAAGCCTAACGATTTCACAACCTTTTTCGTTGTTTCCACCCTGTTCATAACCAGGTACATGAGTGCTAAAATGACTGTAAATAAAACCAGTGTATCCCGGTGAGCAGGATGAAGAATCAATCAGTGATCAGACAGTTTTCGGAAAGCGAATTGCATCAGCAGCTGGAAACGTTCGGCAACCATGATAAACAGCTTTCACGCTTGATCCGTTACTTTTCCCATCTGAGATACAACACAGCTAAAACCTATCTGCACTGGCTACGAGTATGGAACGAATGGTATCAGGCGAATGCCCGGTTGCATACAGACTGGCCAGTAAGTTCGCTCCCCGTGTCTGAGGAAGCTCTGCTGGCGTTTATGGGGCATCTTGAAGGCAAATTGTCACGAAGCAGCATAAACAGCTGTCTTCAGGCCTTAAACAGTATCCATAAAAAAGGGCTTAACCTGCCCGGGATTATTACGTCTGAAGCATGGTACATGCTGGAAGCCTTAAAACAATCGGAAGCCCGGAAGCGAAAGACGACTAAACAGGCAACTCCCTTTCTTATTGGCGATCTCAAGGCTCTGATAAAGTTACGCAGTACTACAAACTCAGTTCGTAAGCTTCGTGACCTGTGCCTGATCTGGACAGGCTTTGAAACACTGCTCCGTTCATCCGAAATTCGCCGTATACGTCTGAAAGATCTGTCTCTGGATAGTATGACCGGTGAATTTAACCTGACGGTATACCGTACAAAAACGAACATCAGTACACTTCTTACCTACCGGCTGACACGTCAGTTAACTAACTGCCTCTTGAGATTGATGAACCTTGTGAAAATGGATCAGCACAGTCATCCGGATGAATACCTTTTCCAGGCCGTAAATTTCCATGATACAGGCTATATGCCACCCGGCTGGAAGCTTCGGAGTAAAGGGAATGAGCTATCTGAGCTTCTTAAACGGCATAACCTGCCCTACCGTGCTAAACAAAGTCTTCTGAACGATGAAGATGAGGAAGACACTGTGGACGATGCCGGTATGCTCAGCAAAAATTCCCTTTTACGGGCATTTAAAGAAATGTGGAATGAGCTTTATCCAAATGAGACTAAAACCCGTTACTGGACAGGGCACAGCGTTCGTGTAGGCGGTGCGATACAGCTGGATATTGAAGGTTACTCGCTACCACAGATTATGGAAATGGGGAACTGGTCGAATGAAGAAATGGTTATGCGCTACATTCGCAATATTGAAGCTGGTAAAAAAGCCATGATCAAGCTTATGCGAAATGCCTTTGATGAATAGCGCCCTCACGGGCGCATAACTTTATTTTTTCTTGAACGGGTTAAGTCTGGTGAGATTAGAGAGTGCCCCTCCCGGAGGCAAAATTCCCGTCCTTTTATATTTGTACACGCCATTTAATTTCATTGTCTGGATTCCAAGATTAATAAGCGTGACAAGTTTAAGGGTATACAGGAGTGTAAATTGGGGAGCAACCTGAATAAAAACTAATAACAAGCCTGCACACATTACACGTAGCCATGCCGCGTACTCCATGCTCAGCGGACGCTTGAAATAGAATCTTTCGAGCAAATCAACTGTCTTATTACTGATCCACGCCGCCGCCACTGAGAGTAACAACACGATGCACACCATAATGCCCAGTTCCATTTTCACTCCCTTCTCTTTTAGTCTGTTTAAGTTGAGGCTTAGCCACAGTAGTTTTGTTTTTTGCTTTTTTCTTAGGTTTGGTATGGTGAAACAGAAAACAATCCACCATTACCCAACCATTTTTATATCGAGCCACCAGCATCTTCTGGCTGGGGTAATGAGCATGAAACAGCATTTTCACGTCCATGGTGCCCATCAACGACTGTTTGCGCTTTAGCTCATCCTCAGCCATCTGAAATTCTTGTAAGAATTCTGAAGACAGACGCTGACGCAGAATTCTTATGGCACTGGAGTTTTCATCATTCTTTGCCAGGTGCCCGAAGCGTACAAGTGCCTTGTGGGTTATCTGGATGGGTCCCAGATGAGAGCTGAGCTGTTCGTACTGCCAGAAGTAGGTCAAATCCACCTTAACCCAGCTGATGCTGTCCAGCAGAGCCTCGTTCATGATGGTTCCGGACATAGGTACCATTGTCAGCCTGGCCAGACGCATATGTATGTAGTCCGTAAGCAACCTCAGCGACTCAGGAACGTTTTTATTGAGTAGGAGATGCTGAAGCACCGGGGTTGCGGTCTGCCAACACAGATTGCGCCCGTCAGGCAGGAAAGCAAACTTTTGATCGTCAGGCGCAGAGTTCGAAGCGTTTTCCTTACGAAGCAAAAAATAATGGCCGCACAGCAGCTCTGCTCTTACCTGGTCCTCGTCAGGGTCATGTCGGGCTTTACTTAGATCAACGGTTAGCACAACGCGGTTAATCGCATCAGCGTGATATTTTTTTACCCAGACGCAGACACGATAGAGACGCTCATCGATTTTCTGGCTGGCTGTGGAAATCCATTGCATTGTTGTTCCTTAATTTTCGGGGCTGACAATGAAAATGCCCAGCTCAGCCCCCGGCACGAGTTCTGTATATTTCAGGCTCAGCTTCCGTTGGTTGGACGGACCCTGGCTGTTTTCAGGAGCCCAGTCAGAGAGCGTTTTTAATTGAGGTATGTTGCCTGCTGCGAAAATGGGCAAGGATGCTTTTACTACTGAATAATCAGTCTCAGCATATTTATTCCCGTTTCGTTCCTGCCCTTCAGGCCTAAATGCAAAAATGTGAGCAATCGGAACAGGGAAAGAGTTAGTTCGACAAAGGCGATAAGATTCGCCCTGCTTCAGTGGGTGAAATTCAAGACGGTGTAAAGCCTTATCGATATTAGACACGACATTCAAATTGGTAGTTGCTACATTTTTTACTTCTGAGGCTCTCCTGCGCTCCAACAAACTCACAAGTTGCTCTGCTGTTTTAACTTCCTGGTTTCGGTTTAGCCGCCATGAAAAAGTAACTTTTTTAAGCTGGGACTTGATGAAAAGGATATTTCTTGTTGAGTGCATAGCGACAAGGCCCGGGAGCTTCTTGTGCACTTTATCAAAACGGACATTCTTTTTATTATCGATACGCCTCATTGCCGCAGCAAAATCATTTTTTGCTTCGTTTATAGAAGTGATCAAGCTTTCGAGAAGATCTGCTCTTTCGGGGACAATGATTAGACCCGGGTATTTAGTGGTTACTTTGGTGGAATCATGACTTAATGACTCTATGTCATCCACACAGATGTCAGTAAGTGCCTGAATAATTTCCTCAACCGAAGCATCGTCTTTAATACTAACCCTGATGGGTTTAACCTGCTTCAAGCGCTCTTCTGTTCTAGATACGGTGGAGACAGTCATCAGGTTTGCCATCATCGGGGGGGTGTTCGAAAGAAAACACTTGAGCGAGTCGATGCGTTCCAGAATCTGGTCACGAAAATAGGGCAAATCGTCATAACTCATACGTTTCTCCAGGCTCATGTTATTTCCAATCAATTTTGCTGCCCAGGCTGACCTTGCAGAACATAAATGTCATGTAAACCTCTAAAGAAGTCATTTTGAAACAGCTTTCACAGCATGCGATTTATGTTCGATAGGGCTCATGAACAAAGGATGATAATGGAGACGCCATGGATAGTGGATAGTCTTACCCACCTGGGTGATCCGATTGAGGCGAAAACGACCATTTATACAGTCAACTGACCAAAGCCCGGGAGAAACTAACCTCTTCCAGCGGTAAAAAGAGAAACCTGCAACACAGAGGTCATGCTCCAGGAAATGTTGAGTTTCGACGACGCGAACTTTTATCAAAAACCCCAGCATTGGCGAAAACCAGATCAACAACCATGTTGGCGGCAGGATGACTTTGTTCAGGAGATGATCTGTCATAAGCAAGGCAGATAACATCAGAAAACTGATAGTCAACCACAGGGCCATCCAACCGGCCCATACGCGGCTCTGACAGGGTTTCCATTCGAGAAGAAAAAGTTTTTTATGCATTCTGCCCCGCCTAATTTTAATGTATTGCCGAAGTATGCTGCATCATGATGGTGGTGCGGGGAAAGATTTCAAACTTCCACAATTCTGAAGCCGTGTTCCAACCATGAAAGATCCCGTCTCCACAGCGAGTGTTAAAAGCAAGAATTTCATCCCTGACCTGGTAAGCGAGCACTTCTGGCATATCAATAAACTCAGGTAAGGAAAGAAGAATTCCATGGATAACTTCTCCGGTTAACTTACTCATAACCTCTTCCTCAGACAGGGCAGCGTCCGGGAACAAACACAACGGAAGTGAAAAACAACATAGGTCAAGACCAATAGCAGCCCTTCCTGCGTCGTAGCCTTCTTCATTAACGACAAAACGAAAGAATTTTTCTGTCTCACCCCGTAATGATGACGGTCCTTCAGACGGAACTTCAATACCACTGAAGACTTTATCGGTCCAGTTGGTAAAAGGACTGGTGAAAACCCAACAAATTAAGGATAACGCCAGCTCTTCCTTAAACATACGTTCAGTGCCGGTAGTTCTGGAAAGTTGCTTTTGAGTACTCATGTTTTACCTGTTGCATGAAATTATTGATGTTATATAAACACAACCGGCATTTTATCTAATAGGTTTGAAAACACTAAAAATCGCAAATGCTGGTACCTTTCTGTTTTAAGAGATTTTCAAGGTAAAGTGAGGCTAGATCAATTGGCTGGTTCTCTTCAAGACAGGCTCGCACAAGATCTTCAATAGAGACCGAATCAACCCCCCTTCCCTGTAAAATTTCTTTAGCAGATGCCAGCGTTTTATGAACGCTTCGACTTAGTTGTAATCTGACTTGTGTGCGGGTATCAAAAAGACAATCTTCTGTGACACTTTGTGAAACGGTTCTACTCATTGAAAAATCACTCCATTTCTGGGATCGAATGAAAATTAACAGCTATAGATGTATCAGGTTTCCCATTTTCTACGATACTCAACCACGTACGCGCTGAGATTTGTTGTTCACAGACGAGTATGTAACCTGTTCCCTGTTGATGATGTAGCTCAAGAGCTTTTAGGATAGGCTCTGAATGAGGTCCGAGAGCATCACGCGTGTGAATAAGCGTTTGCTCTGGCAATACGTTGCTAAGCATAGACAGCAGAACATTACGCTCATCCTCATTATCCGACAAAACAAGAATTATACGAAAACCCGTTTTTATACGAAATCTGATTTCTGAAACTAACTTTCTTAATCTTAATTTATATATGACCAGGCGGAATCGAGTCATCAGTAAAGAGACCACTGTGAAGATAACGATTACTGCGCCATATTTTGACCTGTAGAACCACCAGTTAAGGCCTCCAGCAACTATCAGGATTAACATTAAAATTAAACTCCCATAGAAAAAAAGTGCTGGGTAGCGAGTTGTCTTTCCTTCAATTAGTGCTGAGGCAAATATCAAAATGGATATTCCGTAAATTACCCAGTCAAAAATACTTTCTCCAATCATTCTTTAGTGAACATCCTTAAAAGTGGAAATGTAGGTTTATGGGTTTATGCATTTTCCTGATGGCCTTGACAACCAAGGATTTCACAGAAATTGTCACAGTGTGAAGCTGTAACAAAGCGCTCTCCACGTTCGAATCGCTCAACCAAATCCTTTCTTACTTCACTTCCAGGTTTCTGGAAGATGTACTCAAACTGGAGATCCTCGGCCGTTGAAAGTAGTCGTTCTATGCTGAAATCAACATGGTAAAAGCAAAACTGATTATCAACCGGGGGAAAGTTGCTTTTGGTACTGTTCTCGTTTTTGGATTTTAGTTCATTCATGAGCTCTCCTTGGTTGAGAACAGTATACAAATCTCTTTAGGGATTTTTTTTCGTTAATAGCACTTTTTTGAGTTTAAAGAGTATGTTCATACCAGAGCATTAGAGGCTACGAAAAGGATAATGGAATTAGAAAGATAGATTTTAAGTGGTGATGTAAGGTGGGATAGGTAGAAGAGGAGTAGACGCTTGTAAGCGAGGCAAAAAAAAGGCACGGAAACCGTGCCATAAGAGTATGTGAGAAAAAATCAAAATCAGGGAAAGAATCAAGCAGCTTGTGAAACTGAATCTCCAACTGCAAGATTTAAATTTCTTAGGTTATCGAAAACTTCAGATACTAAGTCATTACGGTCGTGGATTTTAATCCGCCCACCGGTTAACTCTGAAACATAAACGGTATGGCAGAGGTCAGTAACCACTTCGCCGTATTCATCAACGACTTCCAAAGATGCAATCATCGGAATATAAGAAGCCGCAGCATAGCTCTCATAAATACTTATTATGGAGTCATTGTTGCGTCGAGAAATTACCCTACCAGAAGGTAAAGCCTCATCTTCCATATAGCAATCAGATAGGTCCTCACAGAAGTCATTTTCTTTAAGTGAAATATTAAGGGTCAATTCACTGTTGATAGAGCGTGAATAAGAATATTCACTCAGTTTATAGCAAGCCAAACTTATATCACTAAAAGTTTCATAAGCTTTATAGAGGCTCGATGTTATAGACTCAGATACAAATGTTATTAGTCCAATAAAATGAGTATCCCAGAACTGTTGCAAAGCAAAACGGGCAATCATAACCTGACCATCAACCTGCATCAGTCTGTTATATTCATCCCGGTCATAACCTTTCGACTGAGAAACATCATTAGACATGCTAAGAACTTCACTACAAACATCATCATATTCAAAACGGCTAGTTGCAAAGTGTTTTCCTGAAATCTCAAGGTACTGACCAGAGACTGCGTCAAACACCTCAAGAAAGTAACAGAGTCGAGATTTTAAAGATTCTCTGTTTAAAGCTTCTATTTCATTCTCAGAGATACTATCGACATATAAATCAACAGCATTCTTGAGTTCAATAGCTTTGATATTACAGGTAAAAGAAAGCTCGTCACTTTGACAATGGCAAACACTTAATACTATATCCGCCTCATCAAAATCTATGCCAAGATAGCTCAGAACTGCTCGGACATAGTTTTTATCATCAGATGAATGTGTCATATACACTACCTCAAATTTGAGAGGAAGTGCCCCAGAAGGGAAGCGACTTCCCCACTGGGTTAGATAAAAGTTTGGTTAAGCTAAAAGAAGATGCCAGCGACAGATTTTACATTGTCATAGACAAGTGTCTTCAGCCAACCAAAGTTACTTTTTTGGACTGAAGCAAAAGGATCATTGAGACGCGTTACGAAAATCGTCAAAAGCTTCAGTTATTAGTAATGTGCGATCAGTTACTCTGTATCGGTCATTACTTTCGAGAGATACGTAAGTTGAATGCGAAGAATCACAGACAACACGCCCTCTTTTATTGATCAATCTTACTTCCATCATCACCGGCACATTGATAATTGAAGCAACATCGGTATAGAGGGATATGAGGGCATCATTGTCACAATATAACGCCCCGTTCCCATCAAATGTATCGTTAAACTTAATATATATATCTGGCATATTTGCCGGATAATCATCAGTATTGAAATCAATGCATAACTTTAAGTCATCATTAATACGGCGATTAATCTTATGCTGCCCAACACGTACAAAGCCATGTTCAACAGCTTTGATAATCCTTAAAGTTTCATTAAGACAATCTGTAATTCTTTTCTCGACAAATGAGATAAAGTCACCAAAGTCGGAATGAAAAAACTGTTTAAGTGCAAATTTCGCAACTAACACTTTCCCATCCACCTTCATTTTATCGAGATAAAGATTTCTTATAGCATCAGTAGAAGAATTAGCTTTAGATAACTCTTCACAGTCATTAATAATCATTGAAACAATATCAATAACTTTAACTGGGCTTAAAGTATTACTATATCCGCGAATATCAAACGTAAAAAATCCGAAATTCTTAAATACTCCAAGAAAATAAATTATTTTTTGTTTCAAAAGAATAGAATCGGAGTAAGATGCGTTGTGCTTTATTAGTTCAGATATGTAGAGATCCAACATACAATTTAAATTATCGATATCTACATCGTAATCAAAGGTTACTTTGTCGAACGAAGTATCAGATAATTGAACGGTTATATCGTCAGCGGGAACATTAAGGCCTAAATTTTGATAAAGAAAGGCACTAACAAATTCCACGTGGTCAGATTCTTTAAACATTTACACTACCTCATGACTAAAAAGGAAGTGCTTCCCACCGGGAAGCAAGTTCCCGGATGGGTTAGATTAATTATAAAAGAGTTCTTCAGAAGGTACATGCATTTCTGGTTTGAACTGTTTTAAGGAGTTGTTTATAGCTTTTCGATATAACCCTGAAGAGTGTGGCTTAAACATTTGATATTCCGTAACGAGCAGAGGAGACGTAAAGCATCCTAAGTTCACTAGTGAAATATTTGATGTTTCTTCACAAACATCTAATTCAGCGTATATCCGCCTCTTCATTACCCTGCCTGCTAAATAGCGACGAACATGATTTATAAACTTGTCCGCATCTGATATAGAATTAACTATATAATCAGATGTGACTATCTGATTAGATACAGTTTCAGGTATAGCTTCGGCTATTATTTTTACGTTCATTTCATAATCAACACTATGGAAGCAAGCAAGAATTTGTGGCTTCGCGCTTTCTAAAATCTTTTCAAGAACAGAAAAAATCAGAGAGAACTCGTTTAAAATTCGCTTTTGTATAAGTCCATGTAGATGTTTTATGAAAGGAGAACCGTGTTCAACAAGGCCTAGTATAAGATCCTTAGAGGCCAAATCTGAGCGGTAATAAACGTATTCTAGATTATCCCGGTTAAATCCTTTGATAAGCAAATCAGGCTGCTCTGAGACCAGTCGTAAATGAGTTGAAGCTATAGAAACTTCAAAACGAAAGTTCGCGAGATTTACAGGGCCTGCTTTTAATGTAGCCGCTTCGGAAAAATAAATGAAAAGAGGATGCAAATCATCGTTACCACAGTAAAGATGGTCTGCGCCCTTAAGATATTTCACCAAATGAGGTAGAAAAGATATTACTGGAATATCAGCCACAAATCGAATATGCCGAAATGGTTTTGAATCCAAATATATATTTTCCACTACAGCGCCAACAAAACCCATTTTAACAAGAATAGATTCAACTAACTTTTGTATCGCATTCATTTAAATACCCTCTTAATAGAGGGGTTTCTCCCAAAGGGAGAAATCCCTATGGGAGAAAATAATTTTAATTAATAATTGTAGCGAAGCGCATGTTCTTTTTCACTAAGATGGTTTTCATATTCCGACTTACCAGAACTTAAACACTCTTTGAAAAAGACCTTTGAAAAATTCTTCAAGTCACTTCGGTTGTTAATTTCTTTGTCAGACATCAACTTAGCTGAGTGTGAGGTATCCACAGGCCCCAACCACCATTCATATTTAATATAAACACAATTGGTTTTTGTATGTCCATTTAGAAATCGTTTTGCATTTCTAAGTATTTTTCTACAACCGTTAAGGTCTGAAAGTAAGATATCTGGAGCAATGAGCTCTTCCAGAATATGACCAGGTAAGCCTTTCCTAAAAAGCTCAACATCGTAACTACAATACCAGTCACGATAATTAAAAGCTTTAATAAGTCTTTCAGGTGTATCCAAAGATATCTTATTCAGGATTTTTAATGCAAAGCATACAGCATCTTTTAACAACTCGTGCACCTCAACATTGATAAATGAGAAAAACGAGCTTAATTCTTTCTCTAAGGAATTATACAACTTACCGTAAATATCCTGAGAAAAAAGATACTGCAATCTTTCTTTATTATAAGTGCAATTCGAAATTGAATAGACTTCTCCTCTTTCGATTTTGCACCCTTCCCTTAAAACTATAGGAAACCTCAAATGGTTAACAATGAAAGAATGATTCTTTCTTTGCTTCAAAGCATCTAATTGAAATTTCGTAATTTCCTCCAGATTTGCATCTTCAAAACCTGGAAAGGGAATATCACAGAAACAAGAACTATATGCTTTTGCTGATTCATACATAAACTCCAGTGAAACATCAGCATCAAAAGACATACCAGAGAACATGCCCTGCCCATTGTCTAAAAATGTAATGTTTTTAACCTGTATTTTTTTATGTTGAACAACCAAAAAGGCATTAATGATTTTTTCGATAATTTTCATGTGATCCTCTCTCAATAAAAAAGGGATCACTCCCATATGGGGTGTGATCCCCACATGGGTATAATTTAATTAAAAATCTGTAAGACCTAAATCTTTATTTCTACCACAAACTGTAGAAGATATAAGACGTTTTACTCGCTTTCGAGCACTTCGGCCTGACGTATCTTTCAAGTACATCGGTAATGACAATGATGAGATTTGATTACTTCGCTTATGATGGCAGACTATATAGCCCTGCCTCCACCCCGAACGCACAAACTCACGGATGCGGTTAATATATGCCGAAGCTTGAGATTTTGTACTTATCGATTCAGAACACTTTAAGTTCTGTTCGATAGAGTAAAGCTCAGCCGCCATTAATTTCACCTCATACAGGTCATCCCCATAACTTATAGTTTTCAACAGCTCTTCCTTTTCCCGAATGAAAAATACTTGCTGCATTCCAAGGATCAGGTCATAGGCCTCTCGAAAGAGGTCGATAAGCTTATTACGAACATAAATCATAAACTCCTCAAAGTGCTGAAGCCAGAAATAAGCCGCATTACTTATTTGTGAATTGTGAGAACAAACAAGCCCTTTAGCAAGCTCGACCTCTTCCTCCCGAAAAGTAAAGTTACTTTTCTTAAACCGACTTTGTTCAAAAATGCTTTGATGCATTTCTATCCATACAGAAACAAAACCGAGGGATTCAAATTCTTCGTTTAACAAATGTAAACTTTCGAAGATTTTCTGAATTTCGATCCCGATGTCATATGACAGTGGACATTCTTTTATAGAATAAACATAACCGGGTAGGAAGTGAGATAAATGCTCAGTTCGCAAATATAAACTGAATTTAAGTTCTGTCAGTGGTTGTTTCAAAGATAATTTAGATGATTCGCTTATATTTACTGGTTCAACACCATTTCTAATCAAAATAGCTTTTACCAGGTCCGTAGCTAACTTCATACAGCCTCCAGTCGTTATTGAGGCCTCCCTGATGCAGGTTGGCCATCAGGGAAAATATGTAAATCAATTAGCAACCAATCAGACCGTTGCCATTACATTGTCAATGTATCTGACAAGGGATGGGCGGTCGTCCTGTAAGGCAAAACGGCGAAGGTCATCAAGATTATACGCAGGAAGATAATCAGCGTAACCTCGAATACGAAGGTCCTCAACCACAACTTTTATATACTCAAATCGTCCAAGATTTCCTTTTAATGGGGGTTTTCCTGGACTAGACAGCATATCGTCTGCTTGCTCCCATGTGATTTCTTTAGCTTCACCACTATGTAGATCAAGATGGACATATATGAATGACTTATAATCTCCACGGCAACGAAGATAATATTTCGGATAGAAATATTTGTCACAACGCAACAAACACGTTCCTGAAGGACGAACTACGTACAACAGGTTTCTGTCATTTTCTAATATGCCATGTTTCAAAATCGTTATATCTATCTCATTATCATGCAGCAAATAGCATGACGATGGTTCATTGACGATGCGCGATTTTATAACAGCAGCAAATTTATTAAAAACTTCGTTAGTTTGAAAATTCATTAAAATGCTCTCCGATGTAAAACGACGAGCATCACCATAACGGTAATACTCCCGTTATGGGTTTTAATAGTTTATGGAATAACCATGTCATACAACCGACCATAGCCAGTAGTACCGCACATTTATTTAACTGAGCAAGCATCTCAGCCGTGAAAAGACCTTAAAGGCAGGTAATTATCACGAAGGAAAGCGGTTATCTTATCAATACAATTTAAAAAATAATATTGATAAGATAACCCCCCCCGCAAAATGCGGGGGAGTTATCGTTGTTACAGCTGATTAAGACATTCAGGAGCCCAGTGAATCGGGAATCCATCCTGCCCTGTTAACTGGAGAACATCGTTCCAGTCGATACCCTTTTTCCCATCAGGAATATCTTGTGCTGGTTCGAAGACTTCAATTGTCAGCTTTGATGCGGGATATCGTTTAGCCAAAAACTCAACCATGCGGCTTTGAAGTCGCTGAGCAGCTTCGATACCGGCACGAGTGCCTTGTGAGTTAGCAATATCCTTATCCGCCCAGATATAAAAGTTTATATATTTTACATCCGGCGGAGGCAGTAAAAAATCAGGAACAGTAACGTTTTCAAGGCACCATGCGGAGCTGGCTGCCCAGCATGGTGTTGAAGTCGCTTCTACAACAGAAAGCGCATTCTCGATCCCTTCAGCCACTCCCAGTGTCCAGGTCGAACTACCTGAATCATAGTGAGGGTCAAACAACTGAATTGAGCCACCTGTCATATCGGCAGGAGGCTTCATCATCAGCTTTGGATTTTCTACAGGTGCCTTATCACCGTTTTTGTCTACGTATGTTCTATGGATAGTCAGAGGCCGACCTCGGGTGTCACGATAGATTGCAATCATTCCCGGATAGATAATCGATTTCTGCTTATCTTTATCCCAATAGTAGATCCGGTTATTAAAGCCTAAATCCTTTGGTAAGTGACTCAGTAAGCGGGAGATCCCACGATTACGGAGGTACAAAGCAACAGGAGTATTAGGCTTTATTTCACCGGTATAGTGATACATCACATCAAGTTTTCGCATTCGCTTTGCCACTTCCTCTCGGTCAAGAGTTTCTGTGGCACGAACTGCTGATTTATAGCGTCGTTCATTTTCAATGTCGGCGTCAGTTAACGGAGCATGCAGATCCATCCCGAAAAAATCTGAGAGAATCTTTTTGCAAGTCTGCGTTTTACTTAATTCATAATATTTCGCCAGAACATCAATTCCGTCGCAAAACTCATTTACCGGAAAGTCATTATGGATCGCACATCCGGTATAAAGGTCTTTTTGTCGGAAACGAAACTTCGATTTCCCTGCGCCAGTAAACGGGCAAGGAACCTGGCTCGGGGCTTTTGCACAAGCGTCTTTGAAAGCAGGTATTCTTTCGAATATATACTTCCAGCCAGACACTTCAGCAATTCGAGCATGAACGAGTTTAATAAAGTGTTCAGATACTTCCTGTGGTTTACGACGAAGAGCCGGGGATGCATAAGTCATGATGATCTCTCTTATCTGGCATTGTGAGTTTCTCAATGCCTTCTGCGGTGCAGAAGACAGGGAGAAACCCACAACGCAGAATTTAAGAAAGAGGGCCCGGGGGCCCTCAACATTTATGCTTCAGTCGTGAAGCCATTATTCTCAAGACGCTGTATGTAGTTATCTACAAGTAACGCAGCCTGCTGGCTATTACCCTCCGCTATAGTGACTTCGCGGAAGATTCTTTCCTGAGGGCTATCATTGCTTATAACTTCACCAACACGTCCGAAAATACGGACTTTATGCATCGCACCGACTTTTTCATGTTCTACACGGTAAGTTTTTATCTGAGTCATATTTTGCTCCTTATTCCTTCATGGAGCAAAAAGACCCACCGGGGCCTTTTTGCCCCGATTGGGTAGAGTTTATTAAGAAAGTATTTGATGAACTAGCTTACTGACTTCAATAGACAATAAAGAAGTATCATCAACTGTTACGAAAGTGTCCGTTTCAAAACCAATTATTTCATCAGTCTTAATACCAACACCAACGATTTCTATTCCATTACATTTAGCCTTTTCCATAACTTCGACGATAGTAAATTCCGATTTATTCGGATAACCATCAGTTATAAGAAAAATTATTTTCCTATCGAATTGGCTGTCAAGTAACAGATCAACAGCTGCCATTAAAGCAGATCCCGTAGGGGTATAATAACCCTTACATCCAAGAGTGAATTTCGATAGAGATTCCTCAACGCTTTGATCAAACGTTTTGATAATCTCAAATTCACTTTCCTTGAAGGGAAAAACTATATTGGAGACATGCATTTTTGACAAACTTTCAGCGGCCATCGATAAAGCAAGATCTGACTTAATGGCATGAATATATCTTTCATCATTAGCCATTGACGCTGAAATATCACGAACTAATACGAGGCCAACATGCCCTCTATTTTTAGATTCGCTTTGAGCTCTGAAGACATCACGAACTCCCATTTGTGACAGAATTAATCGATTTCCATCGAAGGTAATTCCACGCTCATGAGTTTTGTTTCGGCCACGCATTTTAACCTGCTGTAAAACAGACAAGTCGCTACCGATTGAATGACTCAGAGACAAAGCCTCATTGTAAACATTCAAATCGATAAGGAGATCAGGGATATCCCATTCAGAAGCACCGAATTCGGCTTTCACGTCATCGGATACTTTTGATGCAATACCTTCAATCTCTTTAGCCAAAGCATCGTGATAATCTTCGCTATCCTCATCACTGCTAAGAAAGGCATCCAACAAATCTGCCAGTATCTCCCATTGAGCCGATGAAAAGTTACTTTCATCTTCAACGTTAGTCGAACTGGCTTCATCTGATTCACTCTCGGAAGGGTTAATCGCATCAGTATCGTCTTCAATAATGTTATCACCCGTGGGATTGCCACCGGTGGGTTCATTATTTCCCTCGTTATCTTCAGCAAGTTCTGAAGGCTCAGAACATCCCTCTTGAGCAAGATCAGCGTTATCGGAAGTATCTGCCTGACCTTCACTATCGTCCTCAGAATCATCCTCACGACTATCAGTCGACGTAAGCGATTTATCTTCTGATTCGGTATCGGTATCGGTCTCGGATTCATCATATGCCTCCTGCTCCTCCTGCTCTGTCTGCTGCTGTTGTTCCTTTGCCTCATCCCGCAGTCTCTCTAAAAGAGCCAGGGTCTTACGAGCAAGGGATTCACAGCCCTGAGTATTTTCACAACCAAGAGCATCATGAAAAATTTCCTCAACATCAGAAATTACTGGAGAAAGTATCTTTTGGGCATAGTCAAAAAACGGATCGAGGGTTTCTTTGTGACCTACCTGCTGAAGGACTTTTACTCGCAATGAGTTAAGCAGATACCACTCAATAAATAGGACAGGATTTTCCGGACGAGAAGATATATCAGGAGTCATCCTTCCGGCTTTAACCATCAGTGCGTAAGTGGCTGCAAGCCGCCGCTTTGCATCCGGATAATCGTTACCAACCTTCTCTTCCATCTGTACATCATCGAACAGATTTATAAGCCCGGTAAGACGTTTTGCCCTGCTATAAGCTTTACGTTTCTCAGCGAGGCTCTCAAACTCTGCATTCATTCCGTCATCGAAGCGTGTAAACCCTTCAGATGACATGAGAACACTATTAAAGGCGTCACTGTAAACCTCACTGACGGTATAGCGACCATGACCAGCTTCATGACAGGTAAAACCTTCAATCAGACTGACAAAGTCATCATCGCTATAATCGCCGTTTGGTAAAACACAAACTTTATTGACAGGATCAAAATACGGTCCTTTGGTATTGTCGTCTATTACAACTCTTACATCGCCTAAGCCGCTAATGACTTTTGCTATATTCTGTAAACGCTTAATATGGCGCGGCGATGATTTAAGATCTAATTTCATAGAATACCTCTTTATAAAAAGGGGTACTCACCCAGATGGTGAAGTACCCATCTGGGGTTTTTAATAAAGCAAACAGTTACCAGCCTTTGAGCTCGATATCAAAACCATTTTCAGCATTGTCTTCCTGTTGCGAAACTGATTTCTCAGGTTCAGCTACAGAATCAGTGTTTGAAAACGTGCTGTTTTTTATATCGTTCTCTACGACAGGTTCAACCTGAAACACATTTGTTGAATCTAAAATAGCTTCAATACCTGTGTTCTGTAGCGCGTTCGGTTCTGTTTGTGAGCTTTGATTAAATGATCTGGTAATAGATTCCAACCAGTCAGTAACCTTTTGCTCTCCTGAAATAATACGCTTTAACATTGAAGCATCACTCATGAAATAAAACCACTGCTGTAACACCGCAACGTCGCGAGGTTCAGAAATGGCACCTTTAGGTAAATTATTCATTATGTGTTTTATAGCTTCTGCAAGTACTGCCGCCTCTTTATGTATAAACATGAAGCTAATGATCTTATTTTGCATTTGCTTCAGTCGGTCAATAGTACTTGAGCGCAAATTATTATTTTTACTAATTTTTTCATAAACCCTCATTGCTTCTTCTGCCAGATCTGTTATCAATTGTTCCTGATAGTAGTCCTGGGTTTCATCACCTTCAACGCTAATAGGCGTAAAAGGAATAAAGTGAGCAATATTAAATCTAAAGGATTTTATGAAATCATCTTTAGTTAATTTCAACTGATCAATCAAAGAAGACATTCTTGGGCTTCTATTTTTTTCAGCCTCAATATGCATCTCATAATTGTCTACAACGTTTTGAATACCTGCCTGAAACTCTCGTTCAATCTCTTGGGCCCCTTCCAGAAACTCTTCCATACTGGAAACTGGTAAAATCCACATATTGCTATAGCGGATGCACAAGCGTGAGCAAAGGGTTGATATTCTGCTGGTAATCGTACTTTTGAAGCTAAGGGCTTTTATGTCAATCCAACGTACTTCGCTTTTAGATACGCTTTTTTGATCCGTAATATCATCTCCATCATAAGACAAATCGATTTTATCGGTTCGACGCGATCCTTGACAGCCACTTATTTCAATTTTTGTTATAACTGCACCTTCCAGTAAATCTGGATATGATTTTGCAAAATTCTCAGAGATTTGTTTTGCAGATACTTTGTTAAGCATTGAAGTATTTAAAGTCATGGGTTTCTCCAAAAAAAAGGGGAAACCCTCCCCAACGGGAAAGATTTCCCGATAGGGTTGATATTAAAGCTTCTCTGGTGCAATTAAAAGAATACCGGGAAACTCAGCGGCAACATCATCATTGCCCATTGCTCCCTGATACATATAACCTTTTAATTCCATTTCTTTAATTAGACCTTCCATATTTATTTTACCATCATGATAAAACAATAAAGAATAGTCGTTATTCAGTTGCATAAGTCCAGTAAAATTAGTTCCGTTTTTTGCTATAGCAATGGTAGCAGCACCATCCGTACTTAAAAACGCACTAAATTCAAGATGGGATAACTCTGAGATACAAATATCAGAGGTTTCATAACAAATCCCATCTAACTCGACTTTTTTGCTGTGAAATACTCCAGCGATTTATCCTTGTCTTCGCCAAGAGAAAGATCTATAGCTTGAAGAACAAGATCGACCACATGTAAAGGTAAAGCAGAAGCAAAAGCTATTTTGAAAGTGTCAAGAAGACTAAAGGTTTTTAACGTCATCGACGTGCCAACCCAAGCTACTAATTGACGAATATCCATCACACTGTCTTCTGTACCAGAGTCATTTACTGCAATCGCTACTCTTACGAACTTCTCAATGACCTGAAAAGGCAAAGAGCTATATCGTTTAGTAAGCACATTGGTTAAAGCAACTTTGTCGGGCTTCTCCATTTCAACTATCAAGAACCGCTTTATAAAAGCTGCATCTTGACGTTGAGAAGAAACGAACCGGCGAGCGCCTCCACTCATGTTTGTGTTTGCAGTACCAATAAATCGCGTGTAGCCATTAGCAGTTATAACCTCACCACCATTAGCACTGAGTGACCAGGGCTTACGTTCAATGGGCATGTGAAGTTTTGCTGCCGTATCAGGATCGATTTTGTCCACTTCATCCAGAAGAATGAGGTGACCATTACGAAATCCCGTTACCAAATCGCTGTGTACAAAACCTGTATTACCACCATTAAGACTGCGCTCACCTTCAAGCTCATCAACTCGAATATTGCTGTTGATCTGCTTAATTGTCAGCGGCCAATTCATCATGTGGCTAATGTACATTACCATTTCAGTCTTGCCAGAACCGGACTCACCTTTAAGACACACACTTAAATCTATATCCGGACTGATAAGCAGTTTAACCACTTGTTCAAGTATTCGGGGATTTGGTATGTAGTCTTTGTTCAGCGGAGCTCGATACGAGGTTTTAGTTTTGAAAACAGGCACAGCCATCTTTGGATCCATTTCTGGAATACCAAAAAGGTCCTTTGCTAGAACTAAAAGATACTCACCTTTATCCACATAATGTTTTAACTTTATAACATCCGGGGAAAGAAGAGCTTCTAATTTTTCATAAGCATCAGAAGATGTTTCATTTAACTTCATAGCGGCATTAGACATTTTTAACTCCGGTAAAATGCAAACACCGCCCTCTGGCAGATGTTTGCCAGTGGCATTTTATTTGAGATTCATTTGGCAAATAGTTGCCATCAGTTTCCTGATTTGAGGCACATTATAACCAAGATGATTTCCCACTATTTCAAAAGCTTCAGACATGATCCATTCAAAATGATTTTCGAATATTGGATTTATTTCTAACTTGCCAAAAGCGTTTCGTTTAGTTAACAGATCACATGAAACAAGCTCGTCAAACAACTCTAATGTGGATTTAAAAGCTTTTATGTAAACATCCATAATTTCCCTGTCAGTCCATTTAACAGCCAGTTTTTTTTCTGACATTAAATAATCCTGATCAAAGAAGATGTCCCAGCCCATATCGTCATTGCAATCATGCAAAATGATTTCATCATCATTCCTGCATTCAGCTAATTTCGTGTTTTCACTAATCGAACGATGCGAATGATAATAGAGCCATGATTTTAATTCCGCTCTAAATTCACATGCATCAAGTCCATGAGATAAACAAGTGTATTCAAATGATTTTGACATATACCACCGTGTTTCAGCTTCTAAAAGTGGATTCACTGTGATATTACCATTGTCATCTTTGAAGAATAACTTTCTCCTCAACACTAGTTCTTTAATGATTTCCAAAGACTCTTCCATAGCGGATAGAAAAACAACATACACATCCTCAGGGGTCCATTCTATTACCAGACCACCCAAATCTGGGTTATATTCTTCAACCGAATATAGATAATCTGTTTCTGCTGCAAAATTAATTGTATGCAAAATCTGATTTTTAAGTAATTTGGATTTTTCATAAAGGTGATTTTCACGCCTTTCAGAATCATAATTTATCTCAGAAATGTTACTTTCATCTGATTTAAAGTTTAATCCGGACGTGTATGCATCATTTAAATGCTCTTTGGGTGAATCAACTATTTGCGTTATTTCATCTTCATCTATATCGAATATAGAAAAAAAACTAAGTTGATTACTACTTATTGCAGTAGCCCTAAATTTTTGTTTCATGGGGACTCCAAAAGGAGAAATCCCATGAAGGGATTTCTCCCCTTTAGGGTGGGTTTAATGTCAGATCTGATTAAAGCTACTTTGTCCAAAACCTTTTAGAGGTTTAGGTATGTGAGCCAACTTACTTGTTGCTACCACTCTCATGTAGTCAAGAGGATGTTCTCTCCCTTCAATCATAATAGTATCGACAACAATATAACCGGAGACCATCAACTCATCACCCTGATTTATACCAGTGAAACAGGTTGAATACATTTCAGGCGACACCTTGATTTGAACTGAAAATTCTCTCTCAGTGATTTCACCATCAACTTCTGTCTTCATCCTATTTTTGAGCTTTATTAACAAACCTATACTCTGGTCAGTCATTTTTTTCTCCACAGCACTGATAACTATCCCGGACACTTTTACTTCATTGATATATTCAAGATATGACATTTTCCGCTCCTCGATTTGTTCAAAGAGAAGCCCCGTTAGGGTTCCCCCTTAACAGGATTAAATAAATTTATTAGTTACATACATGAACGTGCAGACTACCAAACAGGCAATTCCGGCAATATGTAACCAATTTCTTGTTGGTTTAGTTGGTGCAATCGCTAAAGAGTTCTCCAACTTCTCTGTTACAAGACGTCGATTCTCTGCTTTAGCCGCATCATCTAAATATTGAGTTTCACGCTTAGCGAGAGTCTCAATTTTCGATTTTATTGCATGGTCCCATCCTTTAGTTTCAAAAACGCTTAACTCACTAAAGGTGTGCGTCATGAGATCTTCTGGGAAACCCAGTTTTTTCATTAACGGACGAATGGTATCATACATTTTTTCTACATTTTCGTAGTGGGCCTTTACTGCGACATCAAAACGCTTACGTAAAGTTAATTTTTCACGTTTGCAAATGATGTCCGAAACCCAATTTATTAACTGCTCATTTTTGAGTTCACTGGCTTTTTCAAGTGAGTAATCCAGATTATCCACGTCAAGAAATGAATTTAATCCGTATTTTTCAAACTCCTCAACAAGATATTTATCCAGTTCAGTTAAGCTTTTAAAAAGTGGTACATCTGGGGAAGCTTTAAGAAGCTTATAAGCTCCTTCGAAATCAATTTTCTTGACCACGAGCTCCACAACATCCACATGATAATAGCTTGAATAAGCAGAAAGCTTTTCGGCCAACAAAGACACAGGCTTAAGAGACTTAAGTTCAATGATATTTGGGCCGTCCTCATTCAAAATAACAATCAGTTCATTATCACGTTCTGTATATTTCATCAGAACTTCTAAGAGCTGTTTGTTTAGCGCCTTATCCATCTCTGGAATAATTTCACTAAAGGTTTGATGAAGGGCTTTACTGCGAGCTTTATTTTTAGACATTTGGGGTCACCTATATATAGTAAGAAGGAAGAAACAAATTTTTGTTTCAACACGAAGGCAAAGCCTGTCATTCATCTCCCGTAAGCTATGAACCGCCTGATTTATACTATCTGGCATTAGAAGTACGCAACAAAAATAGCCCCAGGAGGAGCTAAATTAGTTACGGTTTGGTAAATTCAGATTGCCTTTTGCAGGCATGGGAAGTGCACCAGCGACAAAGGTGACATTTTGCCGGTGGTGTCTTACAGCTTGTTTAAGCTGGCCGCTTTTCACGGCTAAATCAACGCTTAACGCGAAAGTAACTTTAAGCAAAGTTACTCAAATTTGGGAGCTGATATTTAAGCTCATTGTTTTTATACTATAGCTTTAAGCATAAGTAAATGCCCATATCGAATTATTCTGTATAAAGTGGAGAAATTCGAATATTAGCTGCTTCTTTTATCTTTTCTTCACTGCATTCTCTTAAAAAGAAAGAAGGATCACCATACCACATTACAAAAAGTTGCTTTTCTGCACGCGTAAATCCAACATAAAGCAAACGTCTTTCTTCTTCTATTGCCTCCTCCCCAACTGATCTTTTACTTGGTATCTGATCCGCATTACAACTCATTATTATTACTTTATTCCACTCAAGACCCTTTGAACCATGCAAGGTTGATAGGACTACTTTCTCTGGGCTGTATTCCTCGTCCTTCTTCCTAGGGCCTAATGACATTGCAGCAGCACGATTTATCATATTCATCCAACCAGTCTTTTCTGCCCACTGTTTACAAGTGTCTAAAGCAATTTTTGTTAAGGTTGCTGTACCTTTATTACTCCTCATCTTGATTGACGACGATTCCATCCATTTCGTAAGGTTGGCGAAACGTTTTGCTATCTCAACTTTATCAGAACTTTCCTGGGTAAAGCGCACGAAGTTTGAATGTAATGTTTTTGTTTCGAGAGAACTGTCCTCCGGGATGGCAAGGTCGCCAAAAGTAACTTTTCTTCCTCTCATACTCAATGCCACTTCATCCAAAACTGATTCCTGTTCTCCAAACAATGCCAATACTCTCTTCATTAAGCGAGGATCATTTGATTGTCGGAAAAAGGCCATAAGGCTTAACACATCGCTTGTTTCTTTTTCATCCCAGAATGATTTACCTCCGTAACGAATTACTGGCTGTTCGATCAAACTTTCTAGCTCATCCAAGTGAGCATTATTGCGGCTTAGAATTGCCCATCCATGTGGATCCTGATTTATAAGGCTTAAAATACCCTGTATCTGTTCCTCCATATCTACATATGAACGAAAAGTGACCTTTCCCCCTCCCTTTTTTGCCGAGCGTAACTCTTTGGCATAACGGTAAACATTCTTTCCTATCAGTGCTCCGGCCACCTCTAAAATTTCAGGTTCACACCTAAAGCATGTGTTTAAGTAAAATATGTTAGGTCTGAAGTGTTTTTCAAACTGTTGAAATATTTTGACTCCTCCTGAGGATCTGAAGGAGTAGATGGCCTGATCATCGTCTCCAACTATACTCGTATAGACTCCAGCTCTTGTATGCAATGCTATCCATGAGAATTGTATAGAGTCAGTATCCTGAACTTCGTCTACTATCAAATGTGTCAAATCTAACGTGCGCATTTTTCCCGAATGCATTTGACCGACAACAAATTTTGAAAGAGCATTGAGGTCCGCCACATGGTCTTTCTGGCATAACGCCTGATAGGTATTAAACAAATGGATCTGTTGTCTGTTATGCCGAACTGAAATCACATCCGTATCCATTTCTCTGCCGATAGCATCAATAACGAATTCAGCTTCAGCAAACTTCATCGTTACACCGGATTCTTTCAAAGCCCGGTGAATGACAGATCTCTGTGCTGGCCCTATCAACATCTTTCCCGGCCAGCGAATCATGTCCAGTTGCTTCTTAACGAGTCCGTGAAAAGTATCCACCAGCACCCGGTCAAGATCCTTCTTGCTCAATCGCTTTTGTAACTTTGCTGCAAGTGCGTTTGTTGCAGCGCGAGTAAAGGTCACCATCCCGATTCTTGCATATGGATACTTTTTGAGAATCGATATAACCGCTTCTATCATGGTGAACGATTTGCCTGATCCAGGCGCTGCTATCACCATATTGTTTGCGCTAGCATTCTCGATAACAGGTCTTTGCTCTTCTGTTGGCTTACCCATTTCAACCTCATTACTTCGTTTTAATAATTATACATTTTTATAAAAGCGCTTTTCTTGTGTACTGCTGGTTCTACTGGAAATCACTTTTTTTCCTTTTTTATGCAATCAGGTTGTTTGTGAAACGCGTGACTATGGAATAATGGTTCCATCTCCAAAAGACATTACAAAAAGGGCTTTAAATGAAACTTTTACGTTTAGTATCTCTGGTCTCTTCTGTCGTCATTGGTTTTTCCCTATCGGGTTGTGCCGGTGACACCGGCACTACGCCAGGCACCGCTCTGAATGCGTACAGTCACGGCCAGTACTGGCATGCTAATGCAAATGATTCTGTCGCCAAGAATGCCTATTCGTTTGCTGGTTTCGACGTTAATTTTAAGGAGCAAGAGGTTACTCCTGGAGGGGATGCCGACAACTTTCTTTCTAAGTATCTCATCAATAGTTCGATGGGCTACGTAACAGGCGGTCTAAAAGGTTTTGGGATCATGAGCCTCAGCTCTTTGTACAGTTCTTCTGACGCCGAATACATCCAGGTCAATCAATACCTAGTGTTCGTCCCCAATCCAAAAAAATTGCCTTACAATGATGAAAGTTTGGTACGTGAGGGAGCTAAGTATGTTTTTGAGCATACAAAAGCAACTCAGGCCTCATTTGGATACAACCCTGAAAAACAGAAAGCAGCTCTGGCCACATGTAAAATTGATATGGCAGTCGTCAATAAATGGAGTACCTGTGATCTGCCCTCTAAGCCTGATGCTGATGTTTTCCCTACAGATTCAATGTACAGCTTTCAGGCGATTCGCCCCGCAACAGGAACCGAAATTCCTGAGCTAAACCTTCCCGCTGGTGATTACGCTGTAATTCGTTATGTGTTCATCCCATTTAAAGGAAACGAAACAAGCGCTGATTTTTCGGGTATCATTTTCCGTTCTGATAGCCCAAATACAACAACTCCAGGGGGTGTTGCAGCCTCCATCAACGGAAAAGATTATTACCTCTTTACCGGTGAATACGGTAAAAAAGGCTTCCCAGAAAAAACATTGAAAGCCAAGTAATTAAAAAAGGGGCCTAACGGCCCCTTCTTCAATATTTCGGCAACTGCTTGCCCGTAACCGGATCCAGCGTAGTTGAACCTACCTCACATATGGCCGGTCGAGGTAAATAGCTACAATCTACATTTTCCTCTTTTATAGCCTGAGCATTTTCTTGTCTGGCCTTTATCATATTTTCTTCACCGCCCATTGCTTCCTTGGTACGTTCTGATGGAAGTTGATAGTTCTCATTCTGGAATGGTAAGTTTTCCACAATTGATTCTTCGGAGAATTTTGAATATTGATCAGGAACTTCTCCTACCTGAACTGCATCATTAATCCACTCCGTCAGATCAATTTTATCGAAATCCAGTTGCTGTATTTGCTTTATTGATAGCCCCACGCAATTAGAGGCGACAGGGTCTATTCCTAATTGCGGATAAGCTTGTTGCATAATAACGCGTGACAACATGGAATTATAACAGCACATGTCTGTTGCTTTTTTAACGCATTTCTTTGTGAAACCAACATTCAGATATTTGACGCATCGTTCCGTATCTAATGTAAAACAGGATTTTTGATTCTTATGAATAGAAGCTTCCATCTCTTTCTGGTCGCATGCTACCAACATTTCTAAAAGCATTTTAGTGACCTGATAGGCTGTATAAATCCAACCGATCACGTTTAATGCAAGCATAAAGTTTTGAACCGCAGCCGAGAAGACAACCTCTCCTCCGGTAGTAGCAACGTTCTTAAAGACAAAGTCACGAACTGTATCTGGTAGCAATTCGTAGGCTTTCTTCATTGCCATCTGCTTAAGCTGACCTATACCGAAGCTGGACATTGTTTCCTGTGCCAACTGGCCAGCACCTCCTGCCCCTCCAGAAGTTGCGGAAGACCCAACTGCCCTGCTTAGATTACCAGCGACGTTTTCATATACGCTCGTTAAGGAGCTCGTGACGTTGTTCCACATTTGCCCTACTGTTTTACCAGCTGATGCAGTCCACTCTCCGACCGCATTAGACATAGAAGCCCATGTACCTGTATCACCGCCGGTCCATTTTATTAGCTGAGCATTAACTCTGGTCCAGTTTGTGTTTCTGATCATAGATCCGGCAAGCATGATACCTTCAAGTGCTCCTGCGGTTCCCTGTGGTGCTTCGCAGCAGTCCGTCTTTGCCAGGCCATTTACAAAGCCTACTGAACGACCACACCATTCAGGTTTTCCTTCAAAGACGGAACATGAATTGGCATCGTTAGGGTCTTCGCATTTGGCTTCGCCCTGCATGTACTGAACCATGTTTGAATAAGCCGCAACTTTTCCAAAATCGTTGTTCTCTTCCTTTGGCCCAGTTTCGCATGTTCCACCTGAACATGGGATCATGCCAACACAGGCATTTGTAGAAGATTCAACCTCCCGAACTACATCCTTCCCTCTGTCACAGGTGTATTTCTGTTCATACATGTAGCAACTGTTAGTGCCCTCATCGAACCAACCCTCTGCACATGTTTGTTTATCGAGTACACATGCTGCATCATTTTTATAAGCACTACATGCATCAGGCATACTCTTTATTTCTTCATAGTTGTAACAGAGGTCCTTTCCATTAGCGTCTTTCATAATTTTTCCACTAGCGTCATAAGAGCAAATTTTGTCTTTGGCCAATGGATCACAAAAGTAGCCTTCAAGGTTTGTCTTCCAGGTAAGAAATCCTTTATCACCTTCATACAGAGGCTTTGCCAATGAAAGCACGCTTTCCGGAAGCCGTTTTGTGCCAACATCCATATCTTTAAACCGATCGAAACGGCAGAATGTATTCGGAGCTTGTACAGCATCGTAACAACCAGCTGGTTCCTGGACGTGCTTATCTTCGAGCTTCATATTTTCAAAAGTCAGCTCAACCTCAAAATACCCTTCACCCTTCCCACCAACCCATACTCTGGATGCCATTGTCACTTCTCGATCAGGCTCCTCATACACCGATTTTCTGACCTTATCAGTCACATCGTAAACCTTGTCGAGTTTCCACGATTTTTTTAACTCCCAAGATCCCTTAGGAGCCGGATAGTCACTTTCTCGATATGCACCATCTATGTGAGCAAAAATCTGCGTGCCATCAAGTGTTACCCGCATGTGGTCATCCCACTCCGCGTTAACAATCTTTGCTGAGGCCAATTTTGCATCCGGATGGAATTTTAATGTCAGTTCGTTATCATATACCCCGTCACTCCAGTAGTTGTCATCACGGCGACCAAACCATATACGCACACAATTATCGCCGCACATCGACATGTCTCCGTTTCCGCCTGAAATGTAAACAGGGACTGAAAAATCACGGGTTATCGTGCAGCTGCTGAAGTTATCTTGCTTAGGCGAGTTACAGTAGAACTCTTTGTAATCAGGATAGTGTGTGGTTACTGTTTTTTTAGAGGTCTCAACATTACAGTTCTGAAGCCAGTTTCCAGTACCAGCAACAGCATTTGTTATCTCATTTCTCCCCGCAGTAAACATGGGATCGTTAGGCTTTATAGATGATGCCGGGTTGTCCTTGTTAGCATTTACGAGGGTGCGGTAGGCAACGCCATCATAACTTTGAGCATCAAATAACTGGCTTTTCCGATTCTTTATATCGTTTACAAAGCCATCCTCATCCCCATAACGATCTGCGGCATTGAACTTAATATCGCTGTGCTTTTGCTCTGAGCTGAAAATCTCTCCGGTATTTGTTTTGGTTCCAGGAGTAGTATTGGGATTACTGCTTATACCAATGTTGCCATTAGCATCCCGAGAGAGCAGCTTTGCCCCTTCCTTGGTATAGTTTGAATTGATTGTCCCTCCAGACATACTCGGCAGTTGTACGGCGCTACCAATGGACTTTCCATCGGATGCGGCATTTTTCATGACACTTTCATTTGAGTTCCCTGCCCCATACTTTCCGAGATTAAGATTAGCGGATTCGGCTTTACCCACGTATTTCTCGGTGATCTTCCCACTGACATTCTCGCCTGAATCCGCATTCTTGTACTTCTCAACAATGTCCTGAGCACTGGTTGTCGCATTGCGATTTGCGTTAGGATTAGCAAGATTAAAGTTACTTTCGAGCTGGTCAAATATAGCGTCTGCCGCATAAATACGAGGAGTCATTACCATATTTATGAGAGAGATATAAAAAGCCCAACTCATAGTATTGGCAATCATTGATGCAATAATAGTTGAAGCTATCGTTTTTCTAAGTTTCATTATTTTTACCCTTAGAAATCAAGCGCCTGGTATATATCTGACGCAACAGTCATTGTAACGCCACAACATATAGACATAATTATCATTGCCTATTTTTTTGCGCCCACCTTTAAGGGTTGACCAGTCATGTACCGAATCACCAAGACGATGACAGCAATCCGGCCCTTTCGCCTCAGGAGTTGGGAAAAGCATTGAAAGCCGATACTGGGAACGAGGTGTAAAGTATTCCCACGTTTTCTCACACATTGCGTCTGCTCCCATCGTTCGCATCAGCATTCCCTGGCGATGTAGTTTAGTCAGAAGACGCTGGGTTATCAGTGAACTCGTCCTTACAGCGTCATCATTTGCGTAAATGTGGCCGGTTAATGGATAAAGGTTGCCATCGCATCCGGCACAAAAGTATGCAGCGAGATTATCCTTTCCTGCTGTTACTGCTACACAGTCAGCAGCGCACACCATTGAGGCAATTGGGTTTGCAAAAACTACTGCCTCTGGATTCAGGACGAGTGTAAGCAGATCACTTTCCCACATAGGGTCCACTTCGCTTATATAGGTCAGGCTGGCATCTATATAGGGTTCAGCAGTGCACTCGCCAATAATCAGTAATTTGAGCATTGTCATGATTGGGAACTCCCAAAGATGAACATCGTAAAATCCGGCTTCAGTTGCTGTCATTGGCTGATTTGTGTTGCTTTTACCAATATCAAACTGCGATTTTTGAAGCATCGTGCCTTCAAGAAAGGGGCTGCACCAGGGGCTCTTTACAACTTCTACAATCTTCACCGGCTGAAAGAAGCTCAATTGCCAACCTATTTCCGGTACGCCGTTCTGATCTGTGCAGTAGCAACCCGGACGTGAAGGAGCAGCGCCTTCTGGAGCTGCCCCTATGCCCATTATCCTCATGGGAAAAATGCAGCTCCAACAGATATTCTTAATCAAGCCCTGCCACACTCCAGCTGACTGACACATAGCCCCAGGGACTCCAGCATCTGCTGCCATAGCCATACCCGGTATAGAAAGCGAAAGCATAACTGCTACAATGAACTCTAAAAGTAACTTTTTGAATTTTTTCACCATCATGCTCACTTGGATGTAATAAATGTTGCAACACTTTCGATATAGTCGACGGCTTTGGTAAAATAACTTCTCATCTGGTCCGGATAATTTAGCGTCAGCCATGTTGCAAAGAGAGCGCCTATAATAAATCCGAGTTTCATCTTATTTTTCCTCTGAAAGATTTGGGGCTCCGATACCACGGACTTCTGCCTCGCTAAACAGGGTGATCCGGAATTTATCTTGGTCAGTAGTTATAAGCGCAGGTGTGTTTTTAATCTGAAAGCGTGAGATGATCTGTTCGTTAACTTTAAACACCTTACCGTTAAATTTTTCACGTAAATCATTTAGGTGATCCCATCCATTATCTTTTTGGATACGGGTAAACATTGGCATTACTTTTCCACTACCCAGACGTTGTCGATACTGCTGCTCAGCCCATACCAGCTGGCCCGGATTGAGTGGATCGAAAATTATCATCGTCAGGTTTTGAGGAAATCTCGAAAGTGGATTAATCAACTCACCGGCGGAAGCTATTACACGGCCCTGCTTATCTTTTACGTCCTGAGTGACCCTCACTGTAGGGTCAATTAAAAATTCTTTGTGTTCCTGGGCAGGAGGGAGGTCGACCATCCATTGATTTTTCCATGTGTCAGAAACGGCCCTTTTTTTTGCACCTTCCCAGTCATATTTTTGTGCACGTTCTTCCAGTTCTTTAATGATGCTCTTTTCTTCAACGGGATAAGTGGTACCAGCAACCGGGAAAATATCCTGATCGGGTTTTTTAGCAAGTTCTCGCTGAAAAAACTCAACGTTGAAGGAGCCTACCATTTTTGCAAAACGAGCTTGCTCCCTAGAAATAATTGTCGGTACTTGAGTTACTTGATACTGACTGAAGCTATCAGGATCAATTGTAATCAAAGGAGATTCAAATTTTCCTTTGACAATCATTTGGTTTATTGCTGCCTGTGTCTCTGGTAGCCGAGTAGTTCCTTTCTTTAGACCATTGAAAACTACACGAGCTTTATGCTCTGAGGCCGTACGTAGAAGGTCTTCCAGTACATAATCCGGCAAGCTAAATGAAGCAAAGATCGTTATTCCATTTTCAGTTGATAGTGCTTCTTCACGTGTGCTATCCATTTTTCTTTCGAAGTCAGCAGCTGTGATGCCCGAGGAACCAAACAATTTTTCGATATTTTTAGATTGTCCTCGCATGACTTCCGGCTTATTTTCCACAGCTTTCAGAGCCGCTTCATTAAGGCTGGCGTTTTCTTGAATTTCATCACGTCTTCTAATTATATCGTTGACAGCTTCAGAGTTATTACTTTGGGCCCTGATAGCCTGGGTATGGTCTATAACTGCTTGAACACTATCCGCATTCATACCGGGGACGTAACCACGGTTTATTTGCTTGCTCAGGTCCTGGTTTTTTTGGAGTGCTTCAGCTTGCGCTATGTACTTCTGCACATCTGGTGATTTTAGCGTAGCATCAAGGCTAAGAGCCCCATCTGGCTGCTGTGCACCTTTAGCCTGTGCCCCAAGCCCTTTTGCTTGCTGAGCGATTAGGTCAGCATCATGTTGATACTCAGTGCTTGCATTTGTATTACTTAAAACTGCACATAACGCAAGTCCAGGAAGTATTGGTAAATATTTTTTATTTACATTAAAAGATCGCATATGTTTTCCCAATTACTGAATTCAGCTTTACTGTTCCCCAAAAACGGGAATCCCATGAGTGATCGGTTTGCCCAATTAGGAAAACTTCGCCTTCAGGAATTATCAATTCTTTTTCAATCAAAATGGACGGAATATTGTATTTCTTCGAAATACGACGTGCATTAGCTTCAAAAAATTTGTCCCCGTTATAAACCCCATCCATTGTTACTTTAAGTTTGTCACCGCCCACACCGGCAACAATTTTTATGACTCGTTCATTTTCTGGGATAAAACGTACCGATTTCGGCATGTTAAATGCTATGAGTTCACCAGTTTTAATACTTTTATCCGAATGATCAATCATATAAAAATCAGCAGGCAGGCACCCATTCAATAAACCGTATCCAAATGTATAACGGGTGAAAAAGACACACATAACGAGAATCAGCAATAAAATATTAAGGGGGACATACCAATCCAGTATAAGCAGCCCTCTCTTTTTAGGTATGTAGTCGCTCATATTTTTCTCACTGGCACTGAAGAATATTTTTACTAGGCAGATGCACCTCTATCCAAGTAATTATTATCCATGTTTTTCAACGCTCGGAAGTCTGCAAACCAACCTAATATTCACCTATAAGAATGTTAATTCCTCAGCATGTATACGCAGCTTTGTTAGCGGCCATGAAAGATGCCTTTGGAGCAAAGTTACTTTCCGACATTAATTTTTCAAAGGTCCAATTATTGGGTATAAAAAAGCCGGGACATAATGTCCCGGCTTTATATTTAAAAATTAACTACTCACTGCTTGGTATTGATACAGTGTTTTCAGACTTACTTGCCTCTTCAGCCGGTCCGAAAACTGTCACGTGCTGTGTTGCAAAGTCTCCACTATCATCATAAGCAATTACTTTTATGTCCTGCTTACCACGGTTAAGGTTTTTAGAAAGTGTAGCCGTACTACCGAAAACGTTCCTTAATTCGCCGTTGATGAACCATTCATATCTAACCATTTTTCCATCAGTATCATCACATTTATTGGTAAAGCTCCAGCTTAGGTTGGTTTCCGTGTAGCTCAATGTACAATTAGGCACTGCGTTTTTAACGACATCAAACTCAACAGATGCTGAACCTCTCTGTCCAAGTTTACTAACAACATCAATTGTAATCTCGTATTTCTTTTCTTTTAAACCCGAGATCAGTTGAGCCCAATAATTTTTGCCGCTGGGTATTACTTCACCGTTCACCTTGTATGTGACCGTATCTATCGAGTCCGCCGAATGAGATAGCTTGATGTTTGACCTTAAGGTTACATCGAGTGGAGCTCTCATATATTTGTTAGAGAACTTGGGTGTCATCTCAACGTTCATTGGCGTTTGTTCATCGACAACAAAGGTATTTTCGATACGCTGTTCATTGTTTCGGTTATCTTTGAAAACAACCATCAATGTATATTTGCCAGGATTTTCAATTGTAAATTCTTTGGTGTCACCTTCATCTTTAGTGATTACCAGATTCTCTTTGTCGTAGATCCATTCACGGGAATAAGTAACACCAGGATAGTCTCCATCCTTAATACCGCTCAACGCAACGCGTAGGGTGGTCGGTGCCATGTCGTATTTAAGTTTGGAGCTTATTTTCATCTCGGGAAATTTATAAACCCACGATTTGACAGAAACTCTACGGGTAGAAACCGTATTCTCCTTATTGTCCGCTAACCATGCACTGTATTCAAAAGCAGCATATCCCTGTTTATCCAACATTTGCTCAGTAAGGGTAACAGACAGTGAAGAGCCCTTAAATGTCTGGCCATCCGGTGTTTTCCATTCTTCAACTACGTTATTACCATTCTGGTACTTACTGTTAGGGTTCGTGAACTTACCTTCCAAAGTAACTTTTTGACCAACCTCTACCTTTGAAACCCCCGTTACCGAGACAGAAAGGCGCTTGGGTTTTGCGGCTGCCAACCGAGCAGACGTTTCCTTCCATGAAGACTCCTCTGCCAGTTCATCGGAATCAAGGTAACGCATCCGGGCATAAATCGTAGACGGTAGGGTATCAGCTGAAGCCACAGTGTAAGTTGTATCTCCCTGCACCCAGTTGACTTTATCCTCTGACCAGAGAACCTCAGCGGTGCCTGCTGGTATAGGTTCATCGTTATCAAGCAGGGTTACAGGTATATCTGAGCCCTGAAGAATGTCTGTAACATCTATACTGAGCTTAGGCTGCTTGTAGGTAACTACCGTTAAGGCATCTGTGTAGGAAATCTTGGATGTGAATTTATTAGTCATTTTTGCCCTATAAAGCCACTTTCCTACTTCTGTCTTTTTGATACTTACACTTCTCTTTCCGGTCATGTCGGAAAGCATGGTCCAGGTTTGACCATTATCAGAGGACTGCTGCCATTCGGTGGGGGCGAGTGCATCAGAGTTAGCCGTACTGGCAGATTTGAAGCTTACCAGAGTACTAAGTGGGATCCTTCCGATAATAAGGCTTTTCGACAGGTTACCCTCCAGTTCCTCACCTTTATAGATTCGAATGCCTACAGCACTGGTCTCACGTTTCATTTCAAAATCAGAGAATGGCGATCTGACCTTAGCCACACCAACCAGACGCATATTACCCAGATCCATATTTTCAATTTTAATCTTGGTTTCGACAATGCCCGCATCATTGACCGGCAATGCTTCAGTCAGCGCAGTTCTTTCGTATGTAGTTTTATAACGGCCTGTTTCTGGATCTTTGCCGTATACACTTTTTTGAGAGTATATCGTGACGTCCCATTCTCCCATTGTTTTACGGTCAAATGCACTTTTACGTGTGGAGTTGTTATAACGCCCCACTGTTACCTTTAAGGGCACTTCAAGAGATGTGGCTGTTTTTTTGTCATCCACTTCCATCGATGCTCGAATATTGAAATCAGGCACCGTATATACGTTGAGGGTGTCTGTAGTTCTTAATTCTGGATCCTTTGAGTATTCTACAGCTATGTCAAAGACGTTCTTTGTCCACAATGGTGCAGCAGCAACCTTGACCCTTTGTACAAAGGTCGTTGCATCGTTGTTTGAGGAACGATTTTTAAATGACGTTTTGACAGCCTCAGAGCCGTTTTGAGAGACGATCATCGTAACGTCAGCTGGTACCACCTTCGCTAATATTCGAGCGGCCTCCCCCCCGGTCGTATAAGCCAGAGCAGTGTTCGGATTGATGCCTGCTATGACTTTATTCTTTTTGTAAGAGATGATCGGGTTGTATGGTAATTGTGTGGTCAGAGTACGGCGATTCCTTGCGGAAACCGCTTTAGAGCCCTTCCCGTTAATCATATAGACTTGATAGTCGAGCAGATTCTCACCTGTTTTATTAAAGAATCCAGTTAGACCCGGGGTACGTCCTTTAAAATAGAACTCCAACCCATCAGGGACATTGTTCCACTGAGGGTAGCATGCTGTAACATCTGATTTTTCCCCATACCAGGCGAGGTAAGCATTCGCATTTTCCTCTGTGGTAAACAGAGTGCATTTATCACCAGCTGTTTGACTAAGCAGGTCCGTATACTGACGTACGCGCGAGTAAAGAGTTACGTTTTTTTCCAGATTCTTAAGAGTGAATCCAGTAGGTTGATAAGTGAACACGGTACTGAAATTTACGTTTTTTCCATAAAGGTTTTCAGCCACCACAGTAATCTCGTGATCCGAATTAACTGCTAAATCGTCTCCAACCGGCAGGTAGTAAATACCTTTATAATTTGTAGGTGTTAACGAAACTACTTTGTTGTCTATTGTTACTGATTTTATGTCAGCAACCCCAGCCTGCCCCTGGAAAGCTGCAACGATAATCTCGTTCAGGAAGTATACGGGTGCTCGTTTAGTTAATACCTGCCCATCTTTGAGAACCATAAGCGTTGGGTTATCAGACAGCATCAGTTTGCTTTCAGGCTCAGTGTACGTAGAAGAGTTTTTGCTCGTATTTTCTACTGTAAAAGTCGCTGCGTAGGACCCGTTTATAAGATCCGTTAAGTCAAAGATATAGAGGTACTCATCACCGACTTTTTGAGGTCCACTTACCGGCTGTAAAGTTCTACGTAAAGGGGTTGCCCAGGACTGTTTGAAATCAATCTCAGTGCCATCATCTAAAGTCACTTTAGTCGTCGGCTTAAACACGCCATCCGGAGTCATAGTGAGCGACATAGCTGTTGGGAGCCACCATTCACCTTCTGTTTCTTGCTGGGGTACCTTAACGGCCACAGCAACGGTTTTGGCTCCGGTATAGATGTCCTGGCCACCTACTTTGATTGTTTTAGCCTCATCGGTAAAATTCCAAAGTGTATGGTCTACTACAGGAGGCCGATAATCCCAGTTAACAACAAGCTTTTTGGATTCAGGAGGTGCGAAATAATTATTCTTAGAGTTTGCTGTAATTGTGATATCACGTGAACCCAAAAGTTCATCTGTATCACTGGCCTTAATGCTTCCAACTTCAATGGTACAGGAAGTTCCGCCAATAGGTACTTCACAGGCGGAGCCTGAACCTATTGAGATGTATTGAATATAATTGCGGGGTTCAACAGAAACAGCGATATCTTTGATCGCTTCATCCTTTAAATACGATTTGAAAGAAAAGCCGTCATAGACTAATCCGTTCAGGGATGATTTAAGACCGGTGATAGTTGGTTTTACCGGTGCCACACTTTTGATTGAATATTCACCTTTTACTATTTCAACTTTTTTCCGTTCAGAACCAGAGAAGTAAGAAATCTTGTAAGGTAGTTTTAAATCACCGGTGGTGTTGGGAACGCCTGAAAGAGTGAAGCCGTTAGAAGTTAATCCCAAGGTATTGGGTAACCACTCGAAAAAACAAACGAGGTTATCAACAGAGGAAGTCGCTCGATCATCAACCGTTACATTACAGGCTGTGCCTGCACCTGAGGCAGTGATAGTGTTAGAATTAACGTATGCAACAAAGTCGCCCGGCCCCGGGTCAAAGGATACGGCTGGCAAATCAGCCTGTAGCTTTCCTGAAATCATAATCGCTTCAGCATAGACCGCTTTAATCGGAGCAATTAAAGAAAACAACAGGGCTAAACCTAAACCTGATTTTCTCATGACGAATACCTGTTTTTCTGAGCAAAATTAAACTCACTTTACGATGAAAAACAGAAATATCCGTTCGTATAACATTTAAAAAAACCTGTATTTTTCCGTATATTCCGTATGTTAATGCGCTATTTTGAATTCTTGGCTTCAGATAAGCGAAGCGCGGTAATTATAGACTCGGAGCTTACCCAGGGCGTTTTTTGAGCAAGATATCCAAGTATGTAGAGGCCAATTTTAACGCAATCCATTTGTGAGACGGGGACCATGTGCATGAAGGGTTTTAAGCCATCTTTATCGACTGGAACTATCCCTGCGGATAACAACAAACCGCCCCTCTCGTTTGGGGTAACGCTTATATTTTTGTATACGACGTGGCCATGATGTGAGGTTTTCCTCTTATCAATCTTTAAAGTATGCATGATTCTAAGAAATACAGATGCCATCTGCATAACTTCATTCGTCGACAATTTTAGAAGTACAGAACGGTTTGAGCCCCAGTCATAATCTTTTTTTGCGTTCCTTGGAGCGACGTGCAATGTAAGATAATAATTATCAATCTCATTTGAAAAAGGTGAAGGTTTTGATGAGCTAACATCTTCATTGTTCATCTCAATGACAAGGGCTGCATCCTGACCAAATGCTTTAACATTATGGTTTTTAAGAGCGAAGTCTGAAGTTGCCATATAAAAAGTCACTTTTGATAAAACCACATACCGCCTAATGATTCATCATCGGCAAGATGCTTGAAATTTGATAGTGTAAATCCTGTTTTGGTTTCAGAAATCACCAGGCTGTAAGATGCCGTATGTACAAGGCGAGAATTGTTTAGATCAAGATCATCACAAAAACCAGGGCTTTTGACGGGGTCAGCCTTTTCAACAAAAGTTACTTTTGAAGCGATGCCGTTGATCACGATTTTCTCGTTATCAGCAATTTTAATGTTTAAAGAAGGCGAGCTTTTATCACATGGCAGGAAGAGTGATGTCTTTTTAAATGTGTTTCCAGTGAAGTCCAAAAGGTCAGGTTTAACCGGAACATTGTTTAGGATTTTATAAACTCCAGCAAATGCACATAACACAACAAAACCAGATAAAACATATCTAATCTTAGACTTCATCCCCCAGTTCCTCTCCTAAAAGTTTTAACGCGCTTACGCACATAAGCCTCAACTGATACAGTAAGTTATCAGCGGTTATTCCACCAACGAAGGTAACTGTACGTCGTATTGATGCTCCGCCAGGCTCGCACTGGATATGGCCAATACCAGAATCACGGAGGAAGTCATTTTCTGCACTTACAAGGTCTGACTCTACAGGTGGAATGATAACTTCAATGAGTATTGTATCAACTGGGGCCCACTCCCAATCGAACTTAAGAGAGGAAATTGGGGATATAGAAACAAGAAGCTCATCAATATTAAAAATTACGGGTTTTATTCCCATAACCTCAGACTGAATGAAGTGGCTTTCTACCATAACTACCGGAAACTCTGAAATAGTCAGAACTCCGATTAACTGGTCTCGGCGTAAACCATGTATTAGTGAGTTGCGAGATAGCATTCGATCAGCCTTTATTATAATAATCAATCATTTGGGACAAGGACAAAAGGGATTACAGAAACGAAGATTCTACATGAACATCGTTGTCAGTGACCTTAGGTCCATCGGGTATAAGGGTATCAAAAAATCCTTACATAACCATTAAACCACAAAGACTTTTTACGTAAAATAATAATTAAGTACCAGATTTATTAAGATAATTCTTAGGTTTTTTACAAATTTAGGAAAAATCCGCACTTCCTGTAACAGCATCCAAATTAACCTAAAATACCGTTTCATTAACAGTAATTTTACAGATTCAGCTGAAGCCTGAGTTTATTATAACAAAAAAAAGGCCAGCAAGTATGCTGGCTTTCCTGGTAAGACAAGTTGAACTCAGAAGTCGATTGTACTGTCTCTCACCTATCTTGCGGCTTTGTTGAATAAATCGAACTTTTGCTGAGTTGAAGGATCAGATCACGCATCTTCCCGACAACGCAGACCGTTCCGTGGCAAAGCAAAAGTTCAAAATCACCAACTGGCCCACCTACAATAAAGCCCTCATCAACCGTGGCTCCATAACTTTCTGGCTGGATGATGAAGCTATTCAGGCCTGGTATGAGTCAGCAACACCTTCTTCACGAGGCAGACCTCAGCGCTATTCTGACCTTGCCATCACGACTGTGCTGGTCATTAAACGCGTATTCAGGCTGACCCTGCGCGCTGCGCAGGGCTTTATTGATTCCATTTTTTCTCTGATGAACGTTCCGCTACGCTGCCCGGATTACAGCTGTGTCAGCAGGCGGGCAAAGTCGGTTAATGTCAGTTTCAAAACGCCCACCCGGGGTGAAATCGCACACCTGGTAATTGATTCCACCGGGCTGAAGGTCTTCGGTGAAGGCGAGTGGAAAGTCAAAAAGCATGGCCAGGAACGCCGTCGTATATGGCGAAAGTTGCATCTGGCAGTTGACAGCAACACACATGAAATCATCTGTGCAGACCTGTCGCTGAACAACGTTACGGACTCAGAGGCCTTCCCCGGGTTAATCCGGCAAACCCACCGGAAAATCAGGTCAGCCGCCGCCGATGGCGCTTACGATACCCGGCTATGTCACGATGAACTGCGGCGTAAGAAAATCAGCGCGCTTATCCCTCCCCGAAAAGGTGCGGGTTACTGGCCCGGTGAATATGCAGACCGTAACCGTGCAGTGGCTAATCAGCGAATGACCGGGAGTAATGCGCGGTGGAAATGGACAACAGATTACAATCGTCGCTCGATAGCGGAAACGGCGATGTACCGGGTAAAACAGCTGTTCGGGGGTTCACTGACGCTGCGTGACTACGATGGTCAGGTTGCGGAGGCTATGGCCCTGGTACGAGCGCTGAACAAAATGACGAAAGCAGGTATGCCTGAAAGCGTGCGTATTGCCTGAAAACACAACCCGCTACGGGGGAGACTTACCCGAAATCTGATTTATTCAACAAAGCCCTATCTTGCCAAAGTCGCTAGTCGCTTGTTTGCCTTAGCTTTAGATTTTATGCTTATGGAGGCGGTTTGATTTTCATCCGATACTTTTTCTAGCACTGGCACCACAGAGGAAATGGACTTTTCTTTTGAAATTTTGGATGCACCTGAAGAAAGTGGGCTTTCAGATGGTATAGAGGTATCGCTTCCCTCATTTTCAATCTTCACACCAAAGCAGGCATGTTCCTTTTGTACAAGGAAGGTTTCTTTTACAGAAACAGAATCCTGCTTTGAATTATCTAATTGTAGAGGTGTTAAATACTCCTTAAACTTTTGATCTAAGACATTCTCTAGCAATACATTAATAGGAGGCTTAGGTTCAGTATCTATAGTATTTCCATCATTCAGAAACCTATTAAGATCTGCAAGTGTTAATCTTTCGTTTAAACCATTTATAAAATTTGCCAAGTCAGGAAATAAATTATTTAATACCAACCCGGTACTAATAGCCGACCTAATTAAATCCAGTTGGTCACCCCTATGACAAAGTTCTGTTTTTTTCAAGAAACTATAAACATAGGGTGCTTTTCTTTCGGATATCCAGAAAGACCGGATCTGAATCCGGTCGTTATCTGCCTTATTTGAGATAGGGTATTTAGCCATGTTCTAGCTCATTATTCTGAATAAATAGTATCAGCAATTGCCAAAGATAATGCGAACTGCGGATTGTCTACCATGATAACTTTAGCCGTTTCAAAATGTTTACGAATAGCTGTTTCGATGAGATATGAACCTCCCCCAACAAGGAAAACATTATGAGGCCTCTCTTCGACTTGTGTAACCGCTCTGATTACTTTACTTTGCAACTTCTGTACCGCAGAGTTTACCGCATCAAAAACACCGTCACGCTTGTCCTCTGCAACCTTCAAAGCTGATTTATCATGACGATTATCAACAAGATGATGAATGTAAGCATTACTCGTATTCAGTTTCTCAGATTCAAGATACCTGCTGATCTCATCGTAAACAATAGAACAACCAATACGGTCAAAACCTTTTACTTTCGAAATCTGTTCTAATTGCCCAGTAATACTTGCAACATCAAGAGTAGTACCACCAAGATCAATTACCAAACTTGATTCAAATGAAGCAATATCCTCAATTTCATCTGCCCGGGTCACAGCTGGTAAAGATTCAGGGAAAACAGTCACAGACAAAACGTTAAAAGAATAGCGTTTACCGTCAAGATAACGCTCTACTGGTTTCATCAGATTATCTTTTTTTCTCTGAATATTTTCAATATTCGTTTCCCCTAAAGCAGTATAGAACTGGCTAAGTGGTAAAGTAACAAAGAGGTGAACATCCTGAGGAACTAAACCAGAAGCATGAAGTGCATGGTGAACATTTAACCGGCTAATTTCATCGTATTGGTGAGATACATCAGTCGATTCCAGTGAGTTACTAGATTCGCTGTGATGCGAAAACCTTTCCAGCCCATCAATAAGATAGTTAAAAGGATTGAGACCCTCATGGCGAACACGGAAATCTGGAACAAAACTATTTTGTGTAAGCAAGGGAACTAATTCGTTTCTTTCATTAAGACAAACCAGTTTTGCAGCTTTACTTCCATCATCGACAACGATTTTTAAAGCTTCAGTGATATCCTGCACTGATGGTGAAACAGGACTTTCAGATTTTAATAGTTCAGCCATAAAAACTCTCTTTTATTAATAGGACCATATTAGATATTAACTTTATACATTAATGGTGACCTATTATCAACATTAACACTATTAAAAAAATACGTAAGTCTATGTTATTTCAGCATCCTTCCATTTTAAATACCTTACCGTTAAATTTCCTGTATTCATGTATTAACCATGTTTATAAAGGAGCCAATTATAATCAGAAAGTTACTTTGCATCCTAAGTATGAACTGTTTGAGAGCCAGGACTGGGGCCTTTACCTGTAAGTAACAAAGGTCCTTAGGCTTAGAATCCAAAATGACGCCTTTTTGTAAAAAAATCATAGTTCGAAATACCGTATCATCGATGTAAACATACGTAGAGGAATTTATGGCAGCTGAGCACGTCCAAACTATAGACCTTACAAACTTCTCCGGAAGGATTTTCTTTCTGGCAGATCCTCATGGACATTACTCTGCGCTGTGCAACTTGATCCAATCAGTTACAAAGCCAGAAGAAGAGATAGTAATTTTCTCTACTGGAAATTTGTTTGACTATGGGCCGGAACCCATAGAATTGATGAAGGCGATAAACAGTGGCTTTTTCGATGGACGTTTTGTGAGGCATTTCTCAGCTGCCGGAGCCGGAGAAGAAATGTTAAAAAAATTGTTACCATTAAACAAAGACCGGAGAACATTTTACCCCAGCACATACCTCAATGAGAGATGGTGTGTAATGGGCGGAAAGTGGCATAAAGCTGTGAATCGTTACTATTTAGAGGAAGAGGTAAAAAAACTTCTTAATACCCAGCTTGGTACGATGATGCAGATTTTACTAAAAGGCGATATAAAAATTGGGGTTTGCCCTTCTGATTACGCCCCTATCCGCACATCATTCACTGATACTTATAATGCGCTTCAAGCATTCAACTATGCCAATGTGAATATTTTTCAGAGCCAGTTTCTATTCGGTATGGACCATGCCGTAATACCAATGATGATAAATGACGTCAACCTTATGGTCCTAGGTAGGAATCCTGTAAACAGCATTCGAAAAGCCCATGGTCGTACTCAAAACAATCTTCCAGTACTGATCGGTAATTGTTTGCATATAAATACTGGATCACTCTATATGTCAAAATTAGAAGACCAGGTAATAGTTGCTCCGGGTATACCGCAAACTGACTCACCAGCACTTACATTAGTAGAAATAATCATGAAGAACAATCCAGTTTTATTGTGTCATCAGCTAATACAAACAACAAACAAGTTTTATTCACTTAAAACCTATCCTTTAGAACTCGATTCGATTGAAAACAACATTGAGGTAACAAGATGAAGATAAATTGGAAGATTATCTCAATTTCAACATTACTTTTGCATCTTCACGCAGCAGCTGCACCACATCAAGAGAAAGAGCATAGAAAAGATGCTTTTTCTTCTGCCGCACAGAAAAGTGATTCACTTATATCTGCTAAAGCGGAGCTTATAAACGGAAGGTGGTTTATAAATGGTAAATATAGGCCTGTTCTAAAGACCAGCATGACCAAAACCAATTTCTTAGAAATCATGAATGTTTCAAATAAAGAATCACTTTTTATTGTGATACCAAAACTTGAGTATAATATCATTGCCAAAAATAAAATCTTACTAAATGAAAAAATTGCATTAAGCGAAGGCACATCCGGAAAAAGCATTGTTTGGGTCGAGCCAAAATCAAGTCTAACTATATCGTTTATAAATGACCTTGCTAATACGCCCCTTCAGGCTATCGTTTCGATCACAAGAAACAACAAAGATATAATTGCCATCTTTGGACCGGATCAGGGTAAAGGGTTTACTCTTCCCGGAAATACGTCTAATGATCAAGTGTCCGTTCCTGACTATTCTGACCTAAATATAAAAAAACTTAACATACCTCAAAGTGTTGGTAATCCAGTAACCATCAATCCTAAAGAGAAGAATTACCTCTTAGTTGGACAAGGAAAATATGAAATCTTATCTCTTCCTAAATATCAACATTTAGTATTTTCTGAACCCGTTTATATTGAGAAAAGAAAAAATATCCTCGGTGGTTATGGTTATTGGACGAAAGAAACAATTCTCTACCCCGGTGAATCATTATCTTTTATAACGAGCGCCAAAAACAATCTAAGGAAGCGGGATGATTAAAGTTATCACACTTTTATTGTTTGCATTACTGACTGGTTGTCAGTCAGTAGAAAGTAAAATCGAAGAACTCCCGACAGTTGGTTTTGACCCTATTCTATACAATAAAAGTGAGGCCTTTACTGACGGAAAAGTTACTTTACGTGTCGAAAGTTCAGGAACTGATGTTTGGCTTGTCGCCAAGAATGGAACCAGAAGTTTTATTGAGCTTTCAGGCCTAACGCTAGGTGGTAGTCGTTGTGCTTACAATGCCCGTAGTAAGCAACTTTTGCCCCCAGGCAGCGTAAGCACATTCGTAGTTCCTACGGTTGGAATGCTTGGACTTTGCTTCAACAATGAAGATCAACTTATGTTTATTAACCGTGCTTTTAGCAGAATCTCTCCCAAAGCAAAAGGAAAAGATTCGCTTTCGCTTTTATTTTCTGTTAGTTACGATTTTCCCGGAAAAGCGGACCTAATTACTAACCACGATTTTCAAGAGTTATATCTTTTATTTTTGAATGAGGATAATCTATGAAACAAACATTAATTGTTATTTTAATATGTTTTTGTCACACGGCTTTAGCATATCCATACCGTATCTATACTGTCCCGGAAGGGGCATTAGTAAAAAACATACTAACTAAGGCACTGTTGCAAAGTTAGCGATGAGGCAGCCTTTTGTCTTATTCAAAGGCCTTACATTTCAAAAACTCTGCTTACCAGGCGCATTTCGCCCAGGGGATCACCATAATAAAATGCTGAGGCCTGGCCTTTGCGTAGTGCACGCATCACCTCAATACCTTTGATGGTGGCGTAAGCCGTCTTCATGGATTTAAATCCCAGCGTGGCGCCGATTATCCGTTTCAGTTTGCCATGATCGCATTCAATCACGTTGTTCCGGTACTTAATCTGTCGGTGTTCAACGTCAGACGGGCACCGGCCTTCGCGTTTGAGCAGAGCAAGCGCGCGACCATAGGCGGGCGCTTTATCCGTGTTGATGAATCGCGGGATCTGCCACTTCTTCACGTTGTTGAGGATTTTACCCAGAAACCGGTATGCAGCTTTGCTGTTACGACGGGAGGAGAGATAAAAATCGACAGTGCGGCCCCGGCTGTCGACGGCCCGGTACAGATACGCCCAGCGGCCATTGACCTTCACGTAGGTTTCATCCATGTGCCACGGGCAAAGATCGGAAGGGTTACGCCAGTACCAGCGCAGCCGTTTTTCCATTTCAGGCGCATAACGCTGAACCCAGCGGTAAATCGTGGAGTGATCGACATTCACTCCGCGTTCAGCCAGCATCTCCTGCAGCTCACGGTAACTGATGCCGTATTTGCAGTACCAGCGTACGGCCCACAGAATGATGTCACGCTGAAAATGCCGGCCTTTGAATGGGTTCATGTGCAGCTCCATCAGCAAAAGGGGATGATAAGTTTATCACCACCGACTATTTGCAACAGTGCCAACGCCGGGTTATTCTTATTTGTCGCTTCTTTACTCGCCTTTATCGGCCTTCACTCAAGGATGTATTGTGGTTATGCGTTATATTCGCCTGTGTATTATCTCCCTGTTAGCCACCCTGCCGCTGGCGGTACACGCCAGCCCGCAGCCGCTTGAGCAAATTAAACAAAGCGAAAGCCAGCTGTCGGGCCGCGTAGGCATGATAGAAATGGATCTGGCCAGCGGCCGCACGCTGACCGCCTGGCGCGCCGATGAACGCTTTCCCATGATGAGCACCTTTAAAGTAGTGCTCTGCGGCGCAGTGCTGGCGCGGGTGGATGCCGGTGACGAACAGCTGGAGCGAAAGATCCACTATCGCCAGCAGGATCTGGTGGACTACTCGCCGGTCAGCGAAAAACACCTTGCCGACGGCATGACGGTCGGCGAACTCTGCGCCGCCGCCATTACCATGAGCGATAACAGCGCCGCCAATCTGCTGCTGGCCACCGTCGGCGGCCCCGCAGGATTGACTGCCTTTTTGCGCCAGATCGGCGACAACGTCACCCGCCTTGACCGCTGGGAAACGGAACTGAATGAGGCGCTTCCCGGCGACGCCCGCGACACCACTACCCCGGCCAGCATGGCCGCGACCCTGCGCAAGCTGCTGACCAGCCAGCGTCTGAGCGCCCGTTCGCAACGGCAGCTGCTGCAGTGGATGGTGGACGATCGGGTCGCCGGACCGTTGATCCGCTCCGTGCTGCCGGCGGGCTGGTTTATCGCCGATAAGACCGGAGCTAGCAAGCGGGGTGCGCGCGGGATTGTCGCCCTGCTTGGCCCGAATAACAAAGCAGAGCGCATTGTGGTGATTTATCTGCGGGATACGCCGGCGAGCATGGCCGAGCGAAATCAGCAAATCGCCGGGATCGGCGCGGCGCTGATCGAGCACTGGCAACGCTAAGCCGGCGGTGGCCGCGCGCGTTATCCGGCCCGCAGCACCTCGCAGGCGTGCCGGGCGATATGACTGGCGGCGGCATCGGAAAGATGCCGGTCGGTAATGATGGTGGTGAACCGGGTCAAAGGTAACGCCATAAACGTGGCCACCTGATTGTATTTCGAACTGTCGCACAGCAGGATGCTTCTCGCGCTGACCTGGCTGACGGTCTCCTTGACGGTAACCTTGTTCTCATCAGGGGTGAATATCCCGCGACTGTCCCAGCCGCTGGCGGAGATAAAGGCCGTATCGATAGCCAGGTGGCGTAACGTACGCGCCGCCGATTCGCCCACGCAGGAGCGGTTCTCCCGGCACAGAGTGCCGCCGGTGTGGATCACGCCGCACTGGCTGGCATCGATCAGCAGCTGGGTTATCTCAAAATCATTGGTGACCACCTGGAGATCGTTCCGGTCGAGGATCGCCCGCGCCAGCGCCAGGGTGGTAGTCCCGGCATCCAGATAGATGCAACTGTTTTTAGCGATATGACTCGCCGCCAGCGCGCCGATCGCCTGTTTCTCCTCACTCTGCAGCGTGCTTTTCACCAGATGACTGGGTTCCGCGGCCAGCCGGCTGACGGCGCGTACGCCGCCCGAGACGCTGACCAGCAGCCCCTGCTCCTCCAGTTTACTGACGTCCCGACGGATGGTCATATGGGACACGCCGAGGATCTCCGTCAGCTCGTTAATGCTTACCGCCCCACGCTGCTCCACCAGGGCTAAAATACGCTGATGTCGTTCTATTGGAATCACCGCTCTCCCCTTACCATTTTTTCACACCAGGCGTCACCACCCAGGCTACGGCCCTGGCGACACCCGGTGTTGTTATCGCGCTTTGCCGCTGTTTTTTACGCTATTTTAGGGCAAGAATCGCCGCTGTGCAGCCTCTTTCCGCCTGTGAATTTTTTATATTCATGTGGGTTATTCGTGATAACTCTCACATAAATTCACATGATAACGCTTTATTCTATCATTAAATCACATTAATTAACTAATGTTCACAAGGAGACCAGCATGGCTGCACACACTAACGTCTGCGTGATTGGACTGGGTTCAATGGGCATGGGCGCCGCCCGCGCCTGCCTGCAGGCGGGCCTGAACACCTGGGGCGTTGACATCAATCCCGACAACTGTCGCGCACTGCTGGCGGCGGGCGCCAAAGGCGCGGGCCCCAGCGCGGTGCCGTTCGCCGCGGAACTGGATGCAGTTGTGCTGCTGGTGGTCAATGCCGCCCAGGTGCGGGGGATCCTGTTCGGCGAGAGCGGCCTCGCCGCCCATCTGAAGCCGGGCACCGTCGTGATGGTGTCGTCCACCATCGCCTCCGCCGATGCTCAGGCCATTGCCGAGGCGCTGGCGGAGTACCAGCTATTGATGCTCGACGCGCCGGTATCGGGCGGCGCCGTGAAAGCGGCCGCCGGCGACATGACGGTGATGGCCTCCGGGAGCGATGCCGCCTTTGCCCGACTCGCGCCGGTGCTGGACGCCGTGGCCGGCAAAGTCTACCGCATCGGGAGCGACATTGGTCTTGGCTCGACGGTAAAAATTATCCATCAGCTGCTGGCCGGGGTGCACATCGCCGTTGCCGCCGAAGCGATGGCGCTTGCCGCCCGCGCCGGGATCCCACTGGAGACGATGTATGACGTGGTCACCCACGCGGCGGGTAATTCCTGGATGTTTGAGAATCGCATGCAGCACGTCCTGGATGGCGATTACTCGCCAAAATCCGCTGTCGATATTTTTGTCAAAGATCTCGGGCTGGTGAATGACACTGCCCGGGCGCTGACCTTCCCGCTGCCGCTCGCTACCACCGCGCTGAATATGTTCACCTCCGCCAGTAATGCCGGATTCGGTCGGGAAGATGACAGCGCGGTGATCAAGATTTTCAACGGCATCACCCTGCCGGGCCATAAACAGTGAGGAGAGACAACATGCAGCTTGGTGTCATTGCCGATGACTTCACCGGCGCCACGGATATTGCCAGCTTCCTCGTGCGCAACGGCATGCCGACGGTGCAACTGAATGGCGTGCCGACCCGCGATATTCCGCTGACCAGCGAGGCGGTGGTCATCAGCCTGAAAACCCGCTCCTGCCCGGCGGAAATGGCCGTCAGCCAGTCGCTGGCGGCCCTGCGCTGGCTGCAGGCCCAGGGCTGTCAGCAGTTTTATTTCAAGTACTGTTCCACTTTCGACAGCACCGCGCAGGGCAACATTGGCCCGGTGCTGGATGCCCTGCTGGCCGAGCTGGGTGAGACGCGGACGGTGATTTCCCCGGCGCTGCCGGTTAACGGCCGCACGGTCTATCAGGGATATCTGTTCGTCGGCGAGCAACTGCTGAATGAGTCCGGGATGCGCCACCATCCGGTGACGCCGATGGAGGATGCGCACCTGGGCCGCTTAATTGAGCGCCAAGGGCGCGGAAAAGCCGCGCTGATTGCCTGGCCGATTGTCGCCCGGTCGCCGCCGCGCTGGCGGCAGTCAACGATCCGGCGGTGCGCTATGTGGTGCTCGACGCCCTCAGCGAACAGGATCTGCTCACCCAGGGCGTGGCGCTGCGGGAGATGAAGCTGGTCTCCGGCGGTTCCGGCCTCGCCATCGGCCTCGCCCGCGACTGGGCGCAGCGCCATGGCGCCAGGGGGGAAAGCGCTCAGGCCGGCATGCCGCTGGCCGGTCCGGCGGTGGTGCTCTCGGGCTCCTGCTCGGTGATGACCAACAGCCAGGTGGCGGCCTATCGTCAACAGGCCCCCGCCCGCGCCGTCGACTTAAGCGCCTGCTTTACCGATCTGGAGAGCTACGTCAGGACGCTGACTGACTGGGTGGACGCGCAGCGCGATGCGCCGCTGGCGCCGATGATCTATGCCACCACCGAGCCGCAAACGCTGCAGCGGATCCAGGCGCAGTATGGCGACAAGGCCAGCAGCGAACGGGTGGAACAGCTGTTTGCCGCTCTTGCCGCCGCCCTGAAGGCGAACGGATTTACCCGCTTTATTGTGGCCGGAGGGGAAACGTCGAGCATTGTGGCGCAGACCCTGGGGGTTGAGGCGTTCCATATTGGGCCGACCATCTCCCCTGGCGTGCCCTGGGTGCGTGACACCCGCCAGCCGCTCTCCCTGGCGCTGAAGTCAGGTAACTTCGGCGATATCCAGTTCTTTGCCCGTGCCCAGCAGGAGTTTCGTCATGACTGAGCAACAACTGCGAGAGGAAATGGTGCAGATTGGCGCCTCGTTGTTTAGCCGCGGCTATGCCACCGGCTCCGCTGGCAATCTGTCGCTGCTGCTGCCGGACGGCAACCTGCTGGCGACGCCGACCGGCGCCTGCCTCGGCGAACTGCAGGCTCAGCGGTTGTCGGTGGTGACGCTGCAAGGGGAATGGATCTCCGGCGACAAACCGTCGAAAGAGGTCACTTTTCACCGGGCGGTCTATTTGCACAACCCGGCCTGCAAGGCGATCGTCCACTTGCACAGCCACTATCTGACCGCGCTCTCCTGCCTGCAGGGGCTCGGGCACTGTTGCAAAGTTAGCGATGAGGCAGCCTTTTGTCTTATTCAAAGGCCTTACATTTCAAAAACTCTGCTTACCAGGCGCATTTCGCCCAGGGGATCACCATAATAAAATGCTGAGGCCTGGCCTTTGCGTAGTGCACGCATCACCTCAATACCTTTGATGGTGGCGTAAGCCGTCTTCATGGATTTAAATCCCAGCGTGGCGCCGATTATCCGTTTCAGTTTGCCATGATCGCATTCAATCACGTTGTTCCGGTACTTAATCTGTCGGTGTTCAACGTCAGACGGGCACCGGCCTTCGCGTTTGAGCAGAGCAAGCGCGCGACCATAGGCGGGCGCTTTATCCGTGTTGATGAATCGCGGGATCTGCCACTTCTTCACGTTGTTGAGGATTTTACCCAGAAACCGGTATGCAGCTTTGCTGTTACGACGGGAGGAGAGATAAAAATCGACAGTGCGGCCCCGGCTGTCGACGGCCCGGTACAGATACGCCCAGCGGCCATTGACCTTCACGTAGGTTTCATCCATGTGCCACGGGCAAAGATCGGAAGGGTTACGCCAGTACCAGCGCAGCCGTTTTTCCATTTCAGGCGCATAACGCTGAACCCAGCGGTAAATCGTGGAGTGATCGACATTCACTCCGCGTTCAGCCAGCATCTCCTGCAGCTCACGGTAACTGATGCCGTATTTGCAGTACCAGCGTACGGCCCACAGAATGATGTCACGCTGAAAATGCCGGCCTTTGAATGGGTTCATGTGCAGCTCCATCAGCAAAAGGGGATGATAAGTTTATCACCACCGACTATTTGCAACAGTGCCCCCGAACGGACGTTAGATTTCGAGTTCTAGGCGTTCTGCGATGAAGGTTGGATCCCAGCCGGGATTGAAAGTGTCGACGTGGGTGAATCCGAGCCGCTCGTATAGGCCACGCAGGTTCGGGTGGCAGTCGAGCCGCAGCTTGGCGCACCCCTGCGTTCGCGCGGCATGGCGGCAAGCCTCGATCAGCGCGGAGCTGACACCCCGGCCCGCATGTGTCCGTCGCACCGCGAGCTTGTGCAGATATGCGGCCTCCCCCTTGAGGGCGTCGGGCCAGAACTCGGGATCCTCGGCCGACAAGGTGCAACAGCCGACGATGCCGTCGCTGCAACTCGCGACTAGGAGCTCGGATCTCAGGACGAAGGTCTCCGCGAATGTCCGGTCGATCCGCGCGACGTCCCAGGCGGGCGTTCCCTTGGCGGACATCCACGCCGCAGCGTCGTGCATCAGCCGCACAACCTCGTCGATATCACCCGAGCAGGCGACCCGAACGTTCGGAGGCTCCTCGCTGTCCATTCGCTCCCCTGGCGCGGTATGAACCGCCGCCTCATAGTGCAGTTTGATCCTGACGAGCCCAGCATGTCTGCGCCCACCTTCGCGGAACCTGACCAGGGTCCGCTAGCGGGCGGCCGGAAGGTGAATGCTAGGCATGATCTAACCCTCGGTCTCTGGCGTCGCGACTGCGAAATTTCGCGAGGGTTTCCGAGAAGGTGATTGCGCTTCGCAGATCTCCAGGCGCGTGGGTGCGGACGTAGTCAGCGCCATTGCCGATCGCGTGAAGTTCCGCCGCAAGGCTCGCTGGACCCAGATCCTTTACAGGAAGGCCAACGGTGGCGCCCAAGAAGGATTTCCGCGACACCGAGACCAATAGCGGAAGCCCCAACGCCGACTTCAGCTTTTGAAGGTTCGACAGCACGTGCAGCGATGTTTCCGGTGCGGGGCTCAAGAAAAATCCCATCCCCGGATCGAGGATGAGCCGGTCGGCAGCGACCCCGCTCCGTCGCAAGGCGGAAACCCGCGCCTCGAAGAACCGCACAATCTCGTCGAGCGCGTCTTCGGGTCGAAGGTGACCGGTGCGGGTGGCGATGCCATCCCGCTGCGCTGAGTGCATAACCACCAGCCTGCAGTCCGCCTCAGCAATATCGGGATAGAGCGCAGGGTCAGGAAATCCTTGGATATCGTTCAGGTAGCCCACGCCGCGCTTGAGCGCATAGCGCTGGGTTTCCGGTTGGAAGCTGTCGATTGAAACACGGTGCATCTGATCGGACAGGGCGTCTAAGAGCGGCGCAATACGTCTGATCTCATCGGCCGGCGATACAGGCCTCGCGTCCGGATGGCTGGCGGCCGGTCCGACATCCACGACGTCTGATCCGACTCGCAGCATTTCGATCGCCGCGGTGACAGCGCCGGCGGGGTCTAGCCGCCGGCTCTCATCGAAGAAGGAGTCCTCGGTGAGATTCAGAATGCCGAACACCGTCACCATGGCGTCGGCCTCCGCAGCGACTTCCACGATGGGGATCGGGCGAGCAAAAAGGCAGCAATTATGAGCCCCATACCTACAAAGCCCCACGCATCAAGCTTTTGCCCATGAAGCAACCAGGCAATGGCTGTAATTATGACGACGCCGAGTCCCGACCAGACTGCATAAGCAACACCGACAGGGATGGATTTCAGAACCAGAGAAAGAAAATAAAATGCGATGCCATAACCGATTATGACAACGGCGGAAGGGGCAAGCTTAGTAAAGCCCTCGGTGCGGCGGACATTATCCGCGAACAGGCTGAACAGCACGGCATTGCGCGGGTAACGGATGTCTGGCTGGAAGTCGGCGCACTGGCGGATGTTGAGGAGAGTGCACTGCATTTCTGTTTTGATATCGCCTGCCGTGATACCGTGGCGCAGGGCTGCACACTGCATATTGATGTTATCCCGGCACAGGCATGGTGCTGGGATTGCAGCCGTGAGGCCGAAATCATGCAGCACGCCGGATGCTGTCCGCACTGCGGCAGTGAACGGCTGCGCATCAGTGAAGGTGATGATTTGCGGGTAAAAAGCCTGGAAGGTGAGTGAGTTTTACGCCGCCGCCGTATTCAGCAGCCAGCGGGCGAATTGCTGCATGGCCGGGGTTTCCGTACGGGACTGTAACCGCGTCAGCCAGTAGCCGCCGAGGGTGATTTCTGCGGCAAACGGCTGTACCAGTGCGCCTGACTGTAACAGGCGGCTGAACATACATACCGGTGCGATCGCTACCCCGGCACCCAGTTGTGCCGCCTCGGCCATGGCCAGTGAGGTATCGAACACCATTACCGGCTGTGACGGGGAAGGCGGTGTGCCGCCCGCACAATCCAGCCAGCGGCTCCATTCATCCCGGCGGAATGAGCGCAGCAGGGTAAAGCGGTGAACATCATCCGGCTGCTGTAACTGTTCTGCAATGGCCGGTGAGCACAGCGGAGCGTGTGGTGCACTGAAAATCAGTTCCGCATCTGACTCATGCCACGCGCCGTTACCGAAACGGATCGTATAATCATGCCCTTCCGCCGCCGGGTCCACATGATTGTTATGGGTGGAGATATGCAGATCAATATGCGGATGGCTGTCATAGAATCCGGCCAGACGCGGCAGCAGCCAGCCTGCGGCAAATGTTCCCACCGCACCGACTTTCACCCGCTCACGGAACTGCCCGTGAGAAAAACACTCCAGAGTATCCGCAATCCGGTCAAACGCCTCATTGAGCACCGGCAGTAATCCCTCACCTTCATGGGTCAGCACCAGCCCGCGCGAGACGCGGGTAAACAGCACACAGCCGAGTTGTTCTTCCAGCGCCCTGACCTGCTGGCTGACGGCGGCATGGGTGACATTCAGCTCAATCGCCGCGCGGGTAAAACTGAGATGACGGGCGGCGGCCTCAAAGGCGCGCAGCGGGTTAAGGGGGAGATAACGTCTGACCATAATCCACCTGTAAGTTTTTCTTTAGGCTCTTGTTATAAATAACCGTTTGTTCTGTCCGGTGAATCTGACGATACTTGCCGCCGTTACTCACACACGGAAGGTTAATTCTGATGAAAAAATCGTTATCTGCAACACTGATTTCCGCTCTGCTGGCGTTTTCCGCCCCGGGGTTTTCTGCCGCTGATAATGTCGCGGCGGTGGTGGACAGCACCATTAAACCGCTGATGGCACAGCAGGATATTCCCGGGATGGCGGTTGCCGTCTCCGTAAAGGGTAAGCCCTATTATTTCAATTATGGTTTTGCCGATATTCAGGCAAAACAGCCGGTCACTGAAAATACACTATTTGAGCTCGGATCTGTAAGTAAAACTTTCACAGGTGTGCTGGGTGCGGTTTCTGTGGCGAAAAAAGAGATGGCGCTGAATGATCCGGCGGCAAAATACCAGCCGGAGCTGGCTCTGCCGCAGTGGAAGGGGATCACATTGCTGGATCTGGCTACCTATACCGCAGGCGGACTGCCGTTACAGGTGCCGGATGCGGTAAAAAGCCGTGCGGATCTGCTGAATTTCTATCAGCAGTGGCAGCCGTCCCGGAAACCGGGCGATATGCGTCTGTATGCAAACAGCAGTATCGGCCTGTTTGGTGCTCTGACCGCAAACGCGGCGGGGATGCCGTATGAGCAGTTGCTGACTGCACGGATCCTGGCACCGCTGGGGTTATCTCACACCTTTATTACTGTGCCGGAAAGTGCGCAAAGCCAGTATGCGTACGGTTATAAAAACAAAAAACCGGTCCGCGTGTCGCCGGGACAGCTTGATGCGGAATCTTACGGCGTGAAATCCGCCTCAAAAGATATGCTGCGCTGGGCGGAAATGAATATGGAGCCGTCACGGGCCGGTAATGCGGATCTGGAAATGGCAATGTATCTCGCCCAGACCCGCTACTATAAAACCGCCGCGATTAACCAGGGGCTGGGCTGGGAAATGTATGACTGGCCGCAGCAGAAAGATATGATCATTAACGGTGTGACCAACGAGGTCGCATTGCAGCCGCATCCGGTAACAGACAACCAGGTTCAGCCGTATAACCGTGCTTCCTGGGTGCATAAAACGGGCGCAACAACTGGTTTCGGCGCCTATGTCGCCTTTATTCCGGAAAAACAGGTGGCGATTGTGATTCTGGCGAATAAAAACTACCCGAATACCGAAAGAGTCAAAGCTGCACAGGCTATTTTGAGTGCACTGGAATAATTTTTTTCCTGAACAGGCCCCTGCGGATACGCCGGGGCCGTAATTTAAGATTATTCCTTATGCAATAATTTGCTTTATGGGCTGTTTTATGGAGGATGAGAGTATCGGGCACTGACAGCTTCCGGCTGAACCGGATTTCACTGTGTGCTGCGGCAAACTGATGTCAGTCTCAACACACAGAGGAAAATGTTGTCATGGACGTTCTGCGTTTTATCCTCCGCTTACCTTTTATTTTGCTGCGTCTGGCGGCTCGCAGTCTTGTTTATCTCTTTACTCTGCTGGGTTTTCTGCTGCGCCCGTTCACCGGACGGATCCGCTGGGCGGTGCCGGGCTGGGTGACCTTTGCCGGTAATCAGCTTGCCCGGCTGGAGCGGGGGGGCAACCGCTATCCGAAAACCATATCTGCCTTATTATTACTGACTGCTGCGGTGGCAGCGGGCAGTTATTACACCTGGCACTGGTATCAGAACAAACCGAAGCCGGTGGATGTTGCGCCGCTGGTGGTGCAGGATATTTCCGCGTCTGTGCAGCGCCCTTCGGCGGTTAATTATAACCGTGATGATAATTCAGCGCAGATTGTGGTGGTGACATTCTCCCGCTCTGCCGCACCGGTAACGCTGATCGGTAAACCGGTCACCGCCGGTATTACCCTGACCCCCGCAATGGAAGGTGAGTGGCAGTGGCGTAATGACCGTAAGCTGGTATTCACGGCGAAAAAAACCTTCCCGATGGGGAAAACCTACACCGTCGATATGGATGCCAAAACACTGCTGGCTCCGCAGGTGGCGTTAACAGAGAAACAAAAAACCTTTACCACCCCTGAGTTTTATTATCGCGGCGGCCGGGCGGAGTTCTATCAGGATCCGCAAGATCCGATGAAAAAACACGCCATTATCGGCCTGACCTTCAATGCCCCCGCTGATGTCAAAAATCTGGAATCGCGTCTGTCTATGACCCGTGACGGCAAGCCGGTGCCGTATACCGTCACTGTAATGAACTGTTGTCATTTATGCTGACGCCCGTGCCGGGAGGCATTGATGTCCCAACCCAGCAGCTCGGCGAACAAAGCTGTAATTTATTATTTAGCCTGATTGCCGGTGAGAAAGGTTTACAAAATATCACCGTGGGTACACAAATATCGTTAGCCGACTCACTGGTATAAAAACTGGGGCATAACAATGCCCCAGTGCATTTTAGAATGCGTAATTCACACCGATACCTGCATAATGGAGTCTGTCGCTTTCACCTTCATTTCTATTGGTAGCGATCCCATGACACAAGAGACTACTCTGCCGCAAATTAACTGGGGGAATGTTGACTAAATGTTGCTTGCTTTTGTTGTTTCGGATATCAGGGTTGATTACCTGAATAGCGTTTCGACAATTTTGTCGCTGCCCGGCTCAACAAAGGTTCCAATACTAACGCCAGCAACATTTTTAGCGGACGTCGGGCCACGGACTTCACCGCCCACCCTGCTACCCCAGCCGGGCCATAGCGCAGCGCAGTCAGTAGCACCAGCTTACCTGCTATTTTAATGCCCGGCTTAACCCTTTGCCCGGCACGTTGCCAGCGATTATTCATTTCTAACCTCACAATTGGCGGAAGCGGCTGCGTAATGTAAAAGTATCAGACGTTACATAACGCTCCATCTCACGCAAACGCTTTTCACTTGCAGCCAGTTCACGATCGACAGCATCCAATAGCTCACCGCTTGATGGCTGCTGTTCTCCGGAAACCACGTTGTCTGGCATCGGATCCAACACAAACGTCAGTACGATGTAGGCGACAAAGGTGAAAAAGGCCAGACCAAAAAAGATGGACAGCACCACCAGGATCCGCACCAGTTTCACAGGAACATCGAGATAATGCGCAATACCCGCGCAAACCCCTTTCACCATGCCCTGCTGCGGTATACGCCACAGTTTTTTATTCAGATTAACGCCCCCCATTAGCGGTCCCTCCAGTTTGGATGTTCAGCATCAAGGATGTCTTCCAGCGCTTGAATGCGCTCACGCATCCGCTGTGCGTCCTGGTTAAGTTCTACCAGACGCTGTTGTTCACTTTGCGCCAGCTCGCCGCGACTGGAACGATTGCTGTAATGCAGCCAGAGCCAAATCGGTAAGACGAACAGCACAAAGATGGTTAACGGGATGGCCAGAAATAGCGCGCTCATGAGTACTCCTTACAGGTGATGAGCGGCGGCGCGTTCGGGCACCGCCAGATATTATTATTGCTTGTCTTGCTGCATTTTGGCTTTCAATTGCGCCAACTGCTCGCTGATTTCATCATCTGCTTTCAGGTCAGCAAATTGCTGATCCAAAGACTTCTGCTTACCGAAGTTATGGCTTTCAGCTTCAGCTTCCATTTGATCGATACGACGCTCAAAAGATTCAAAGCGAGCCATCGCTTCATCCAGTTTGCCGCTGTCCAGTTGACGACGAACATCACGGGAAGAACTCGCCGCCTGATGGCGCAACATCAATGCCTGCTGACGAGCACGGGTTTCACTGAGTTTGTTTTCCAGTTCACCGATCTCTTTTTTCATACGCGCCAGCGTATCGTCAACCAGCGTCACCTCATGCTCCAGGGAGGCAATCAGGTCAGTCAGTTTCTGCTTTTCGATTAACGCAGAACGCGCCAAATCTTCTTTTTCTTTACGCAGCGCCAGCTCTGCTTTTTCCTGCCACTCTGCCTGTTGGGCGCTGGCCTGTTCAATACGACGCGATAACTGTTTCTTTTCTGCCAGCGCGCGTGCGGAGTTGGAGCGCACCTCAACCAGCGTGTCTTCCATTTCCTGGATCATCAACCGCACCAGCTTCTGCGGATCTTCAGCCTTTTCCAGCAACGCATTAATGTTGGCGTTCACGATGTCGGCAAAACGAGAAAAAATACCCATAATGTAATCCTCACTTACTGTTCTGATATCGGGCAATGCCCTGCTGCTGTTCTAATGCACTTCGCATGCCAACTTTTTAATTCATTGAAATATTTGAAAATAACTAATTTTACCTGTCGGGATAAATAGGGTAAATTGGTGAATAACACTAACAAATGGTGAATTTCATCATGGCAGGATACAAAGATAATCTGCTGGGCGAAGCGAACAGCTTTATTGAAGTGCTGGAGCAGGTTTCTCGTCTCGCGCCGCTGGATAAACCTGTGCTGGTCATTGGGGAACGAGGAACAGGGAAAGAGCTTATCGCCAACCGCCTGCACTACCTCTCAACCCGTTGGCAAGGCCCGTTTATTTCACTTAACTGCGCCGCGCTCAACGAAAATTTACTTGATTCCGAACTCTTTGGGCACGAAGCGGGCGCCTTTACCGGCGCGCAGAAACGTCACCCAGGTCGGTTCGAGCGCGCCGATGGCGGCACACTGTTTCTTGATGAACTGGCAACCGCCCCGATGCTGGTACAGGAAAAACTGCTGCGCGTTATTGAGTACGGAGAGCTGGAACGCGTAGGCGGTAGCCAACCTCTGCAGGTCAATGTAAGACTGGTTTGCGCAACCAACGCCGACCTGCCACGCATGGTGAGTGAAGGCACGTTCCGCGCCGACCTGCTGGATCGTCTGGCCTTTGACGTGGTGCAACTTCCCCCGTTACGCGAACGTCAAAGCGATATCATGTTAATGGCTGAACATTTTGCCATTCAGATGTGCCGTGAGATCGGGTTACCGTTGTTTCCTGGGTTCACCGATGAGGCCAAAGAAACGCTCCTCCACTACCGTTGGCCGGGCAATATTCGTGAACTGAAAAACGTCGTGGAGCGTTCGGTATACCGACACGGGACCAGCGATTACCCACTGAATGAGATTGTGATTGACCCGTTCAGGCGTCACGCCGCACCGCCGCTGGCGCAAGAAACCAGACATACATCAGTAACCCTACCGCTGGATCTGCGTGAATTCCAACAGCAGCAGGAGAAGGAATTTTTGCAAACCAGCTTACAGCAGGCGAAATTTAATCAGAAAAAAGCCGCTGAATTATTAGGTCTGACCTACCATCAACTCCGCGCATTACTGAAGAAACACCAAATTTAGCGTGCAGGGGCAGACGTTGGACGCGAGAGTTAAAACAGTTTACCATGTTGCAATCACTGTATAAAAAAACAGGTTAATCATGATGACTCTGGCGTTAGTTGGCGAAAAAATTGACAGAAACAGGTTCACCGGTGAAAAAGTTGAAAATAGCACATTTTTCAACTGTGATTTTTCGGGTGCCGACCTTAGCGGCACTGAATTTATTGGCTGCCAGTTTTATGATCGAGAAAGTCAGAAAGGATGTAATTTTAGTCGCGCTAACCTGAAAGATGCCATTTTCAAAAGTTGTGATCTCTCCATGGCTGATTTCAGGAATATCAATGCGCTGGGAATCGAAATTCGCCACTGCCGGGCACAAGGGTCAGATTTTCGCGGCGCAAGTTTTATGAATATGATCACCACCCGCACCTGGTTTTGTAGCGCCTATATCACCAATACCAACTTAAGCTACGCCAACTTTTCAAAAGTCGTACTGGAAAAGTGCGAGCTGTGGGAAAACCGCTGGATGGGTACTCAGGTGCTGGGCGCAACGTTCAGTGGATCAGACCTCTCTGGCGGCGAGTTTTCATCCTTCGACTGGCGAGCAGCAAACGTTACGCACTGTGATTTGACCAATTCGGAACTGGGCGATTTAGATATCCGCGGGGTTGATTTGCAAGGCGTCAAACTGGACAGCTACCAGGCATCGTTGCTCCTGGAACGTCTTGGTATCGCTGTCATGGGTTAATGTTCAGGGAGCGGTATATGCCGCCCCCTGCCCTTATACAATATTGTCCGGGCTGGCTTTCCCCCTCAGACGTTTCGACTTCGGGGGCATAAACGTCAGAGGGTTCCGGTCCCCCCGTCAGAACACCATACCTGACCGGATGTATAGCTGTTCTCTTCAGCCGCTAAAGTGACATACAGCGGAGCAATTTCTACCGGTTGGCCAGGGCGACCAAGCGGCGCATTTGCACCAAATTTCTCAATTTTTTCCTGTGGTTGGCCGCCGCAGCACTGCAATACCGTCCAGTACGGCCCAGGCGCGACAGCATTTACACGGATCCCTTTAGGGGCCAGTTGCTTCGCCAGCGATTTAGTAAATGCCACTATCGCCGCCTTGGTCTGAGCATAATCAAGCAGGATCTCACTCGGCTCATAAGCCTGTACCGATGAGGTGTTAATAATCACGCTGTCTCGGGAGAAATGGGGAATAGCCGCCTTGGTGATCCAAAACATGGCGTAGACATTGGTCTTGAATGTCGCATCAAATTCTTCTGTGGTGAGGTCTTCGATCGATTCACAAAATTGCTGACGGCCTGCGTTATTCACCAGGATATCCAACCCTCCCAGCGCGTCTACCGCCTGTTTTACCAGATGGTTACAAAAAGTTTCGTCACGAATATCGCCGGGAATCGCCGCAACTTTTCTCCCAGCTTTTTTTATCAACTCAACAACCTCACGAGCATCGTCCTCTTCTTCAGGTAAATAATTAATCGCGACATCGGCGCCTTCGCGGGCATAGGCAATGGCAACAGCACGCCCAATACCTGAATCACCACCGGTAATTAATACCTTGCGACCATTTAACCTGCCGCTTCCCTGATAGCTTTGTTCGCCATGATCGGGGCGCGGTTGCATTTTTCCGGCGAGCCCCGGAAAAGGTTGTTTTTGATGTGGAAAAGGCGGCTGCGGAAAACGCTCTGAATTAGTTTTATTGGTGGTCTGTTTTCCTTTATTTAGGTCAGTCATTCAATCACCTCTCGTGAGTCATCATTCATCGCAAAGACTAATAAGCGTAGAACAAAATGAATGACATGGTCTTTATAATTTACCTACCACTTAATTTTCTCCTAATATTAACCTGGCTCTCACGACGATAACTTCACATAGCATTGAAATATTTCCTAGGATAAGTCCTGGTTTATTTATTTGTTCTTCCAGGCTGACACTTCTTCAATCAATACCGCCAGGCTAAAACGTACCGCCTTTTCAATGACGTCCTGGCAATCCCCGGAAAAACACTCACGTTTTGTTATTATCTGTCCGCGGAAATTCCACGCAAACCACACGGTTCCTGCGGGAGTACCATCCTCCCCACCCTCCGGCCCTGCATATCCGCTGATGGCTATACTGATATCGGTTTCGGCTTGCTGACGTATTCCTACAGACATCTCACTGACCGTTTGCTCACTAACGGCGCTATATTTCTTCAGCGTACTGGCCCGCACGTCGAGCATTTTCTGCTTGGCGCGATCGCTAAAGGTTATAACGCCGATATCATAAAATTCTGCGGTATCCGCCTGTGCGCAAAGCGCCGCGGCCAGCTTTCCTCCTGTACAGGATTCTGCGGTGGTCAACGTTAAATCGCTATCAATGAGCGTGTTTGCAAGCCGTTTTGTCAGTTCATTGACTGTTTTTGCGTCATTGTACTCCGTATTCATTACCGCCTCGCTAATTCTCTTCAGGAATGACAGAAATATGTCCGTTGCGTTCCAGAATGGCATACTTGATTTTACTTGATTCGGTAATCCCCTGATTTTGTCGCGCAGCGACTAATATATCTTCAAGAGAGACATCCACTTTCTTCATTTTATCTAATAAAGGGATCCCGTGATCAAGCAGGATAACCGGGGAACCATCCAGCACGGATTCGGCCCCACCCACCTTTTTTTTAATGAAACCGAACAGAATATCAATAGTAACCAGAGTGACAATCGTGATCATGGCGCCGGTTATCGAAAAATCATTACCCAACAAGGCTTGTTGAGTTGCTTCACTGATAATCAGTAATAAAATCAGATCGAAGCTGGTCATTTGTAATAATGCCCGGCGACCTGCTATTTTGAAAACCACCAGCAAAATAAGGTAAATGGCGGATGCCCGGAAGACCATCTCCATACTCACCTCCTAGGGATAAATAAATTGTCTGAAGCGGATTTCAGGTTCGCCATTTAGCTGGAGAAAACTCTTTACGCTTCCTGGCTTCACGGGCGTAACCCGCAGCCAGATAGTAAAGTTCTGCATTGCTTCAGAATCATTGTAGACGAGGTAAAGATCGTTCCCCTTGCTGTACATGCTGTCTGGCTGCGGCCAAATATTTTCCATTTCATAAAATTTGTTGAAATCGCCGCCAATGCGCAACGTCTTGTTCACAGAATCATACTTTTGTGCAGAGATTTTAAATTTAAATTCCGTTTGCAAGCGCCCAAACCTTTCGTACTGTAACCCTGTTGTCTTTAAGGTGTTTTTTCTCGTCACCTCACTTAAATATCCGCCGGAAAACGCTCCCACCGAAGCAAGAAAAACAATGCAGAGCAAACAGATAAAACCAATCTTGTGAAAGCCAGATTCAAAATTCAGAAAACGCAGGCTCTCTTTTACTCCTTGAAAATGGGTTTTCTCTCTGTTCATCTCCCCGCCTCGCTTATATAACACCAAGCCGTTGTTTTATTGAAAAATTACAATTTGAGACTTATCCCACTCGCCAGATTAATAAATAGCTACCAAACTTAATAAGTCAAATCAATTTCAATGGAGGCTCTATGAAAATATCGTTCGCCCCCTTACTGTTCTGTTTTTTATTGCCATCAGCGTTTGCCGATGATAATGGCGGATTGAAAAAAGATACCGCCCCGCCACCTGCCCATGCACTGGATGAAGGCTATCGCGGCACTGAAAATGCAAGAATCATGACCGTCGAACAAGCTAAAACCATGCATGACGGTGCGACCATCTCTTTACGAGGTAATCTCATTGAGGATCAGGGAGGAGATAAGTTTATCTTCCGTGACAAAACCGGCAGTATCAATACGCTAATCCCGCTTGCGGTCTTTGATGGCCGAACGATAAAACCCGATCAAATGATCAGCATTAACGGTAGCCTTGACGCTAAAATGCAACCGCCGGTGGTGCGCGTTAATAAAATCCAGAAGTAATACCTCAGCCGGGAAGAAATTCACTCTTCCCGCCTCCCACACAACAGATTCATTTTCCCCGTCAGACACCTCACATAATCTCTCTGGCAGCAAATCCAGCGTTTAAGCGAGTCAGAGGGGCCATGAAAATGCTAAGATAGCTACAAGAGTATATGCAAAGTGGATAGCGGGTATGAATTTTGACCAGTACGCGATGTCGAATTCGCGGTTATCAACCCCACTGCCCCAAAAACAAACGGTAATGGCAAATGTCATTAAGTATTAGTAAGATAGCTTCTTTATATATAACCCTTTAAAATTATGCGCCTGGTTTTATCATCTCTGATCGTGATGGCTGGATTTCTGAGTGGTCAGGCTGCAGCTGCGCCTGAGCAGGCCTCGTACGCTGATATTCGTGACAGTGGCTTTGTCTATTGCGTTAGCGGGCAGGTCAATACGTTCAATCCACAAAAAGCAAGCAGCGGTCTCATCGTAGACACATTAGCGGCCCAATTGTATGACCGACTGCTTGATGTCGATCCCTACACCTATCGCCTGGTGCCAGAACTGGCTGAAAGCTGGGAAGTATTAGATAACGGCGCAACCTACCGCTTCCATTTACGACGCGATGTTCCGTTTCAAAAGACTGCCTGGTTCACGCCCACCCGCAAACTAAATGCGGACGATGTGGTATTTACCTTCGAGCGCATCTTTGATCGCCAGCATCCGTGGCATAATGTCAATGGTAGCAGTTTTCCTTATTTTGATAGCCTGCAGTTCGCCGATAACGTCCAAAGCGTGCGTAAACTGGACAACAACACCGTTGAATTTCGCTTAAATCAACCCGACGCCTCCTTCTTGTGGCACCTTGCCACACATTATGCCTCTGTGATGTCGGCCGAATATGCCGCCAAATTAGCAAAACAGGATCGCCAGGAATTACTCGACAGACAACCCGTCGGCACAGGCCCGTACCAACTTTCAGAAAATCGTGCAGGCCAATATATTCGCCTACAACGGCATGAAAAATTCTGGCGTGGTACCCCCTTGATGCCGCAGGTCGTGGTGGATCTCGGCTCTGGCGGGACCGGACGCTTATCGAAATTACTGACCGGCGAGTGCGACGTCCTGGCATGGCCTGCCGCCAGCCAGCTCAGCATACTGCGTGATGACCCGCGGCTGCGCCTGACGCTGCGTCCGGGGATGAATATCGCCTATCTGGCGTTCAACACGGATAAACCGCCGTTGAACAACCCTGCCGTACGACATGCGCTAGCGCTGGCCATTAACAACCAACGGTTAATGCAATCTATTTACTACGGTACGGCGGAAACCGCGGCATCTATTTTGCCTCGCGCCTCGTGGGCTTATGACAACGAAGCTAAAATTACCGAGTACAACCCGGCAAAATCGCGCGAGCAGTTAAAAGCGCTGGGGCTGGAAAACCTGACGTTACAACTCTGGGTACCTACCAGCTCTCAGGCCTGGAACCCCAGTCCGCTGAAAACCGCAGAGCTGATTCAGGCTGATATGGCTCAGGTGGGTGTGAAAGTGAAGATCATCCCGGTAGAGGGCCGTTTTCAGGAGGCGCGATTAATGGATATGAACCATGATCTGACGTTGTCCGGTTGGGCAACTGACAGTAACGATCCTGACAGCTTTTTCCGACCGATGCTTAGCTGTGCCGCCATTAACTCGCAGACCAATTTTGCCCACTGGTGCAATCCCGAGTTTGACAGCATTTTGCGCAAAGCCCTCTCTTCGCAACAACTCTCCTCGCGAATTGATGCCTACGACGAAGCGCAAAATATTCTTGCGCGCGAGTTGCCGATCCTGCCTCTGGCCTCTTCGCTCCGTTTGCAGGCTTACCGCTATGACATCAAAGGGCTGGTGCTCAGTCCGTTCGGCAACGCTTCTTTTGCCGGGGTTTCCAGGGAAAAGGCTGACGAGGTGAAAAAACCATGATTATCTTCACCCTACGCCGATTTTTATTATTGCTGGTCACTTTGTTCTTCCTGACCTTTATTGGCTTCAGTCTGAGTTATTTCACCCCCCATGCGCCGTTACAGGGCGCATCGCTGTGGAACGCTTGGGTATTCTGGTTCAATGGCCTGATTCACTGGGATTTTGGTGTGTCCAGTATTAACGGCCAGTTGATCTCAGAACAACTGAAAGAGGTGTTCCCGGCAACAATGGAACTGTGCATTCTGGCATTTGGTTTTGCACTAATGGTCGGGATCCCCATCGGCATGTTGGCGGGCATAACGCGTAATAAATGGCAGGATCGTTGCATCAGCGCATTGGCTCTGATGGGCTTCTCTATTCCGGTTTTTTGGCTGGCGCTGCTGCTGACGTTGCTATTCTCACTAACCCTCGGCTGGTTACCCGTATCAGGGCGTTTTGATCTGCTTTATGAAGTAAAACCCGTAACCGGGTTTGCCATTATTGACGCCTGGATCTCCGACTCGCCCTGGCGCGATGAAATGCTGGTCAGTGCCATCCGCCATATGGTGCTTCCGGTGTTAACGCTCTCCGTGGCACCGACGACGGAAGTTATTCGTCTGATGCGTATCAGCACTATTGAGGTCTTTGATCAAAACTATGTCAAAGCGGCGGCGACTCGTGGTCTGTCACGGTTAACGATTTTACGCCGTCACGTACTGCACAACGCTCTCCCACCGGTTATCCCGCGCCTGGGGTTACAGTTTTCCACCATGCTGACGCTGGCGATGATCACCGAGATGGTCTTTAGCTGGCCAGGTCTTGGCCGTTGGCTGATTAACGCGATTCGCCAGCAGGATTACGCGGCGATTTCGGCGGGTGTGATGGTGATTGGCTCACTGGTTATCATTGTTAACGTGATCTCTGATATTTTGGGTGCTATGGCTAACCCTCTGAAACATAAGGAATGGTATGCCTTACGATAGCGTCTACAGCGAAAAGCGCCCGCCTGGTACGCTGCGCACCGCATGGCGCAATTTTTACGGCGATGCAACCGCAATGATCGGCCTGTATGGCTGTGCTGGACTGGCAATTCTGTGTATTTTTGGTGGTTGGTTCGCGCCTTATGGCATCGACCAGCAGTTTCTTGGCTACCAGCTTTTGCCGCCGTCATGGTCACGCTATGGCGAAGTCTCTTTCTTCCTCGGGACTGATGACCTGGGGCGTGATGTTTTAAGCCGCCTGCTTAGCGGTGCGGCCCCGACCGTGGGCGGTGCGTTTGTCGTCACCCTTGCCGCCACGTTGTGTGGCTTATTGCTTGGCGTGGTTGCCGGGGCAACACACGGTTTGCGCTCCGCGGTGCTGAATCACATTCTGGACACCCTGCTGTCGATCCCTTCACTGTTGCTGGCGATTATTGTGGTGGCTTGGGTATAGGAAGTATAAACCACCTTTTTGCTCCTCATCCGAAGTATCTTACCTGAAATTCCCTCACTCGTTTACCGCTCAAGCCCCAATTTTAACTGCCGGTCCAGCCTAAACCGCTCTAATAAGGTTCGATTTGGCGGTAAAATCTCTAGCCTGATAGCTCGAGAGATACAAACTGCCCCACCGCCCCGTTTAAAAGTTGGCAGTGTTGAGCAGTGTTGGATTTGGGGTCGTCAGTCAAAGAGACGACTCTGTGATGGATCGAACAGGCTGGGAGTCAGTGGCGGCGCTCGTTCTGGTGGCAGCTCACGCTGCTTGGCGGCATTCGCCTTGGCTGTTTTCTGTTTCAGATGCTTGAGAATCTGCTCAATGACCTTCGGATCTTCGATGCTGGCAATCACTTTGACGTGACCGCCGCAGTGTTCGCAGACTTCAATATCAATATTGAAGACTCGCTTGAGGCGTTGCATCCAGGTCATGGCGCGGTGGCGCTCTGCAGGACTCTTGTCACGCCAGTTAGTATCGAGACCTTCCGATTTGTCGGGCTTCTTGCCCCGCTTGGCGGGTGTTACTTGAACTCGGTGTTTGCTGTTCGGTGCAAAGACGCCGTGGAAGCGTGTGAGGTTGACTCGCGGCTTAGGTACCAACGCAGCGAGTTTGGCGATGAAGTCCAGCGGCTCGAAGATCACATGGGTGGTGCCATTGCGGTACGGAGTTTTGAGCTCGTAACGCACCTGCCCATTGGCGGTTAATGCCAGACGTTTTTCTGAAACCGCTGGCCGACTAATGTAGCGACACAAGCGCTCAAGCTTATCCCGCTGATGCGCTTCGGCCATCACACCGGCGTGTAGCGAGAAACCAGCATGGTTGGCTACTCGACTGCTTGAGTCGGCTTTATCCTCACGCCCTGGCAAGGTTTGCAGGGTGAAGACTTTGCGCCCTTGCTGGGGGCCGACGGCAATGCGATACGTAACCGAAGCACCATGTAATTGAGTCAGCGTATCGTCTTCGCCCTCTTCCAGTGTCAACCACGTATTCTCGGCATCACGCTCCAAAATCCCACGCTTTTCCATGCAGCGAGCGATGCGATGGCTGAGGGTGTGAGCGAGCGTATTCAGCTCATCGTAAGTGGGTGCCTTGACACGATGGAAGCGTTGCTTGCCATAGTCATCTTCGGCATAGACACCATCGAGAAACAGCATGTGGTAGTGGACATTGAGATTTAGCGCGGAGCCAAAGCGTTGGATAAGAGTCACTGAGCCAGTTTGTGCAGAGGCTTTGGTGTAACCGGCTTTTTTGATCAGATGAGTTGAGAGTGTACGATAGACGATACTCAAGACCTGGCCCATCAGCTGGGGATGGCGAGCCAGCAAAAAGCGTAGCTGGAAAGGAAAGCTGAGCACCCACTGGCGAATGGGCTCCTTGGGGAAGACTTCGTCTATCAGCAGCGCCGCACTCTCGGCCATCCGGCGGGCACCGCAGCTAGGGCAAAAGCCGCGTCGTTTACAGCTGAAGGCGACCAGACGCTCGTGATGACAATCCTCGCAGCGAACCCGCATGAAACCATACTCCAGACGGCCACATTGGAGGAGGTCGTTGAATTCTTGTTGGATGTAGCGAGGCAGGTGTTGACCTTGGGCTTCGAGTGAGGCTTTGAAGGCTGGGTAGTGCTGCTCAACCAGCTGGTAGAGCAGCGTCTGGTCGGGTTGGTGGCGTTCGTAACCGTTTGTTTGAGTGGGCGATTGACTCGCCGTGGCGTTCCTTGCCAGCGACATGGGTATCCTCCGCTGATACTGTGGTTATGTACAGTATCAGCGGCTTGCGTTCAGACGTCCAGTCTGGCCCTAGACATCGCTAAATGCTTAACCCGCAATAGCCCTCACGAGTTGTTATCAGCCACTACCGGTTGAGCGAGAAGGTTTTGGGTTCAGGGTGCTATTGCTCCACCAATCACAATACTGAAGCCCCAACTGTTATCAGTTGGGGCTTTTTCTTGTCTGTTTGCGGCGGTTGCGTTTTATCGGTAGTCGTCGAGCTCTGCACCATCCCACATAAGAGCTTAACGGTGCGATCTTCAACGCCATCACACAAAACTTTCTTTTTCACGCACAGTCAACTTATTGGATGTTTTATTAACAACCCAAAAGGAGATATTTAGCGGGCGGCCGGAAGGTGAATGCTAGGCATGATCTAACCCTCGGTCTCTGGCGTCGCGACTGCGAAATTTCGCGAGGGTTTCCGAGAAGGTGATTGCGCTTCGCAGATCTCCAGGCGCGTGGGTGCGGACGTAGTCAGCGCCATTGCCGATCGCGTGAAGTTCCGCCGCAAGGCTCGCTGGACCCAGATCCTTTACAGGAAGGCCAACGGTGGCGCCCAAGAAGGATTTCCGCGACACCGAGACCAATAGCGGAAGCCCCAACGCCGACTTCAGCTTTTGAAGGTTCGACAGCACGTGCAGCGATGTTTCCGGTGCGGGGCTCAAGAAAAATCCCATCCCCGGATCGAGGATGAGCCGGTCGGCAGCGACCCCGCTCCGTCGCAAGGCGGAAACCCGCGCCTCGAAGAACCGCACAATCTCGTCGAGCGCGTCTTCGGGTCGAAGGTGACCGGTGCGGGTGGCGATGCCATCCCGCTGCGCTGAGTGCATAACCACCAGCCTGCAGTCCGCCTCAGCAATATCGGGATAGAGCGCAGGGTCAGGAAATCCTTGGATATCGTTCAGGTAGCCCACGCCGCGCTTGAGCGCATAGCGCTGGGTTTCCGGTTGGAAGCTGTCGATTGAAACACGGTGCATCTGATCGGACAGGGCGTCTAAGAGCGGCGCAATACGTCTGATCTCATCGGCCGGCGATACAGGCCTCGCGTCCGGATGGCTGGCGGCCGGTCCGACATCCACGACGTCTGATCCGACTCGCAGCATTTCGATCGCCGCGGTGACAGCGCCGGCGGGGTCTAGCCGCCGGCTCTCATCGAAGAAGGAGTCCTCGGTGAGATTCAGAATGCCGAACACCGTCACCATGGCGTCGGCCTCCGCAGCGACTTCCACGATGGGGATCGGGCGAGCAAAAAGGCAGCAATTATGAGCCCCATACCTACAAAGCCCCACGCATCAAGCTTTTGCCCATGAAGCAACCAGGCAATGGCTGTAATTATGACGACGCCGAGTCCCGACCAGACTGCATAAGCAACACCGACAGGGATGGATTTCAGAACCAGAGAAAGAAAATAAAATGCGATGCCATAACCGATTATGACAACGGCGGAAGGGGCAAGCTTAGTAAAGCCCTCGCTAGATTTTAATGCGGATGTTGCGATTACTTCGCCAACTATTGCGATAACAAGAAAAAGCCAGCCTTTCATGATATATCTCCCAATTTGTGTAGGGCTTATTATGCACGCTTAAAAATAATAAAAGCAGACTTGACCTGATAGTTTGGCTGTGAGCAATTATGTGCTTAGTGCATCTAACGCGCTGATCACCGGCGGTTGAAAACCGTCCGGTGGATTGGCAGGTTATGCTCCTTCATTTCATTTCTGGTTTCCTATAGGGCAACCAGGCTGTCCTTGCCGGCGCTGGGAACGCAGACGATGGCATCAAATGCCTCGCTCAAATTCGTTTCTACAGAGGCGCTTTGGGACCGCATTCGCTTTGCTTCCATGGGGTCATCTGTCAATGTCAGGCATGAATCCTCCTTACCACAGGCATCGATGACATACTGTTCCACACTATCCTCACGGATTGCATCGGCAGGCGTGGTCACAACAGAGAATCCAAGAGGACTGTCGGGCGATGGGAAATGCATTTCCGGCACGGTGAGTCCAAGATGGGTGAATGCAATCGCACGGTAATCCCCCTCCTCCCTCTCTGCGAGATGCTGTCCCATGGGAACAGCCGTAAGCTCGCCTGAAAAGGAAACTGGAGTTTTTTGTAAATGATTGTTGTGCGCCAGCAGAATTATCCTTACATCCGGATTCGCTCGAACCATTCCATCCACCACGCCCGCCATATACGAGTCACGTACGGAAGTATCTCCCTCAAGAGAGGTACCATCGAAGAAAGCTTTCATTACACGCAAGGTTTCCAACGTATACTCTATCGACTCTATTCGATCAGAGGCTTTTCGGAAAAAATCGCTGTTGACGTGATTTTTCAGGACAGGGGCAAGCGACGCCAAACGGAGCTTCAATCTGGTTACCCCTGAGATAGCTTTCTCCTGCTGAGCCGTTTCCAACTCCCCCCATTTTGCCGATGAAATAACCGCCGACTGGCCATCAATGGACGTCAACAACTGAGTCAGCGCATCAACGTGGGGTTTCATGAGGTGGTCGATGACCTGGATAATTTCGGCCAATTGCGCTAGGTCGTCCCTTGGATTCAAGGTGTTGGGTAAATCGATTCCGACTAACTGCAGTTTTCTTCCTGATTCGCGTAGATATGATTTAACCCAAATCAGCACTGAGCCATACAAAGAAAAGGTCAGGGTATCCGAAAATCGCTCAAGTTCATGAGCACCGGCTGTTGAGTTGAGCCATTCAGATAGCCGGGATGCCTGAATCGCCCCACATTCCAAACCAATCGCATTAAGCATGCTTCCTCCACAATGGAGAGGCCCAGTTACAGGACGTTGCATAACTGCCAGCCGCGACCATTGAGGTCGCGGCATTTCTCTCATGACCGCTTTTGGCGCAATCCGATCGATCTACTCGGCAGCTGTCGGCCCTTGGGGTCTTGTTTAGGGAACTGGCTCAGATGTTCGTGAGTGATCTTCCAGACATTCGCTTCTCTACGAAGGATAGTTGTTCCTCGCCCACCGCCTTCCAGAGCGCTACCATTTAAAATTGCCCTCCACCGGAAGTGATAGGTGCATCCGGCACAATCTTTCGACTGGGCAACCCACTCCAGGTTTTCTAACCAATAATTTTCAAGAGGAAATTTTTTCCAGGTTTCCTCAAAGGCTTGCCGTATCTGCTTCAGTCCACAAAATGATCCGTCATTGAACCAGAATATCGCATTTGGTGAAATTAACGGCACCAACTGATCGAAGTCGTGCATATTAATCAGTTTGCTCGACTTCACGCGGGATCCAGAACCAGGCGACATAGAGGGCCCGTAGGAAGAGAATCGTCAGCGCCGTTCCCACGACGATGCCGCCCATCATTGCGTAGGCACGATTGCCAGCATGAACTGGCAAAGCGCCGAAGTGCTTGCCAGCCTGGACACGTTTAACCTGACCGAGAGGTACGGTTGCGATGCGGAGATCATATTTGTTAATTAACGCGCTTGCTTAATTAACAATGGCCACGGGATTCTACTCGGAATCCCTTCAAGGCGAGGGGCGAAAATCGGCCCCAGGCGGCGAGTGGGCTAAGCAATTTGTGGCATCCGCGACGCGAATAAAGACCAGTGCGGTCATCGGCTACAGTCGGTTCCATGCGCCATGATGGCACTGCCGGCAGGCGACGTTAATCGATGATCTCGGCACCTTCTGCGTTCAGACGCGCCAGGCCCTCCTTCATTTCCCGCAGCCGCTGGGCCGTGTGTGCTTGCCACTTCGTCACTTCAGCAATTACGCGCAATGGATCGCGGGAGCGATAAGACAGGGTCGGGTTACCCGGGAACTTCTTATCCGTCAGGTTCGGATCCTCCTCGATGGCGCCGGTCGGTTCGACGACATAAATTCGTTCCGTTCCGCTGCCACCCGCCAATTCGGCGCCCCAGATCGCCGCATCGAGCGTGCCTGTAAAATACACCCACGACAGGGATTTCGCGTCTGTGAAATTCGATCGATAACCGACGGCGATCAGATCACCGGGTGCAAGAGCGGCTTTGGTTCCATGGAAGAACGACTGGGCAAACATGGTTGCGGTAGCAGACATAGAGTCCCCCTTGATGTTAAGCGCTTCTGTTCACAGTGTCGCGGGGCCCGTATTTTCGGCGGGGCGCACCCTGGATACATAGTCGTTGATAGGGTGCGGGCGAGCATCCCGCATGCCATGCGTCGGATCAGGGCGAGCCAAAGTGCCGTTGAAGATAGTCGACACCGAACGAAACGATATCCCGCGCTTCGAACAAGTAGCAGTGCGCCTGACCGACCAAGCCCTCCCGATGGCGTCGCAGCTCCACATAGGCATTGGTAATTGTCTCGACGGCGTCCGGCTCTCCTTCGATAGCGAAACAATCGAGAATGCCGTTGGAGTCGAAATCCTCGGCGCGTTTCCATCTCACTCCGCCGTCCTCGCTGCGGATCGGCATTTCGTAGCTCACGCGTCGCTTGTTCGGGATGCGGGCAATGGCCTCGGCGTAGTGCAGGACGGTAACGGAATCGAGCGGGGCTCCGAGCAACAGAACCTTTCCGGCACGCTCGACGAAACGCTCCAGCGGCGATCCAGGTCCGAAAGCCTGCCCAAGTTCGTGAGGCCGCGTCAGAGTGCCGGCCAGAGGCCCTACCGCGACCATCGAGGCATCCGGGTGCGCGCTGCGCCGGGCGCCGGGTGTCTGGAGGAGGAACCGGTTGAGCAGGCCGAAGCCGCGATACGTGCCTGATATGGCTGGATCGAACGGCGGCCATCGGTGGCGCAGTTCCGCATCCATCCGTGCGCCATTGAGCGTTTCTTCGTAAGGCGACCGGTCCCACGAGGCGTATCCCATCAAGCTTCCAGTGGGGCCGACGGCATCGAGCAGGGCAGACACTATCGATGCTGCGCCTCCATCGACGGGGCCGATCGCCTTCAGCGATGCGTGAACCATGACGAGAGCGCCGGATTGGACACCCAGCCGTGAAAGGTCCGCCGCAATTGTTTCCCTTGTGTTCATTCCGCTGCCATCCTCTATATCCTGCATTCCCCAAGTGGCGTGTCGTTTGAGGTGAAGATAGCCTGTATCCGAGCGCTAGACAAGGATTTTCTGCCGCAAGCGGCACCTGCGGTCGCGCAGACTGCTGGATCTGGACGGATCAGACCGCGAAGCCGCTGTTTCCTTGCCCAGGGGCGGCGTTTTTCAGCGCAGCGGACAGATCTGTCCAGCCGCTTTCGTTCAGTTTGAGCGTGGATCGCGATCATGCGCATAGCGGTGGCGCTCGCAATCGGCGGATAGCGGCGAGGATGGCGCGTACCATCGTGCCGGTGACAGCGACCTCGGCCAGCTGGAAGGTGATGGTGCGGGCGTGACGGACCACACGTGCCCCGATCTTGATCAGCTTCAGTTGCAGGCTGGTCAACGACCAGTCGGCCATGGCCTCGGGCAGCTCGATGCAGCGCAAGAAGGTGGCCAGGTTGTACGCCAGGGCGTGCAGTTGCAGCCGCACCTCATTGTCGCGGAACTTCCGGCACGACAGCCGCGTCCAGCGAAAGGCGTATTTGCCCTCTTTGATGTGCTGCTCGGCGGTGCCGCGCTGGTTGTAGAACCGCACCACCCAGTCCGGCTCCATCGGCAGGTTGGTGACGATGAAGCCGACACGCGGGAACAGTTCGCCCGGATGCCATTCGATCTTGGCGATCACCCGGCGTTCCTTGTCCCAGGACGCCGCCTGATACTCGAATTCCTCGAAGAACCGCTTGACCTTGGTCAGTGACGGCCGCCCGACAGGGCGCGTTAGCCGATGCGCGATCTTGTCCTTGAGGACCGCGTTTGCGGGCAGCCGGATGGCGTAGAAGAACCGCGCTTCTTCCAATCGCTCATAGATCGCCGGGATCGCGTAGGCAGCATCGGCCCGGAAGAACCTGCCACCAAGGTCGCGCTCCGCGTAGCGCGCAATTACGGGGTCGAGAACATCACGCCAGCCATCGGCGCTGTGGACGTTGCCATGGCGCAGGGCGCAGCGTTCCAGCATCCCGAACTGGTTGAACAGAAAGTTGGGGTGATAGCAGCTACAGTCGAAATGGCCATTCCAGGCGGACCCTTCCTGGTCGCCATGGGTCGGGCTGACCGAGCTGTCCATGTCCAGAACGATGTACTTCAGCCCGTTACGGTCATGGAACCGGTCGATCCATTGCCCGTTCAGGTCGGCCAGCGCGGCACGGTTCCCGGCCAGAGCCAGCGTCTCGGTCTCGAACCGTCCCATCTGCGATGCCGAGGCCGCTTGTGCATCGACCGCTCTGCCGCCGACAACTTGGCGCATGACCGGATCGCAGGCGAGACGGTTGGCGTCGTTGACATCCTCGTATCCGGCCAGCCGCCCAAAGACTGATTGCCGGAACAGGCCGTCGAGCCGATGGACCGTGTTCTTGCCAGAGCGAGTATCGCGCAGCGCCGCTGACGCCAAATCGGACAACCCGAGCGCGTCATCAAGCTCGCGCATCACCAGAAGGCCGCCGTCGGAACTGAGCTGCGTGCCGCGAAATTCCAGCCGCACGCGAGGGTCGAAATCCACCCGATCTGCCCGTTGCAAGCCCGCACCCTCTGGGTGATCCATGAAACGCGCCCCTCGCAGCCTTCAACACCATGTTTTATATAGGAAATATAATGGTCAGGACAGCGAAATCAGCGCCTTACTTGGGAAATGTGGGTTAAAATCATGCCTCTCGACAAAATAGCGAATAAGACTAGCTCTAGCCAGTGAGAACTCCGCGACAAAGTGAGCACCCTCGCCAATGCCGACAATTCGGGCGCCCTCAACTACGGGATTAAGAATCTCAAACTCATTGAACTCCAGCTTTTGAGGCTGTAAAAGTGTTCTGGTCGTTCTCCATGTCATTTTTTTATCCTTTTGCGTTTATTGCTGAAATCGTCATACTTTCGCTTCGCCAATAACCAGGCTCACAGAGCATAACGCCCCAGTTAACCGACATCAACGTGCGCAGCACGTTGATGTCCGGTTGAACGCCCGGTTAGGCTGACGACAGATGCGAAGGCAGATGAGAACACGCCGAGATACCAGTTGGTAGAGATGGTGCAGCCATTCATGACCACTTCCCCTTGATTTTGAAGCTTTGAACAGTGCGCAGGCTTTCGAACGCCTGGCGTGTTTGGACCATGTACACCGCAGGGCCGTCAGGTGTGAGGATGTTTTTTTCTTGAACGAACCCGGCCTTCTCGTAGCAGCGAATGGCGCGATGGTTGCTAGGAGATGGATCGGTTTGGATTTTCGTTACGGCCGGGTCGCTAAACAGGAGTTCAACGAGCGAGCGTACGAGCTTTGTACCCAACCCCTTGTTTAACTGTGATGGATTAGCCAAAGACTGGTCAATCCCGCGGACCCCTGGATCAGTTTCGTCTTCCCACCATCCATCGCCACTTCCAAGTGCGATGTAGGATTGGGCGTAGCCGATGGGTTCGTCATCTAGCATTGCGATGTAAGGCACTACAGCTTGCTTTGCCAGAACTTCGGGCGAATAGTGTTCTAAGACTTCGTCAAGAGTTGGGCGTTCATCCTCGCCGCCCCACCACTCGACTATGTGGGGGCGGTTCAGCCAAGCATGGAGCATTGGCAGATCGTTCTCGGCCATGACTCGTAGAACTATTGCGGCATTGTTGGCGGACATGAGATGTTGATTCCGTGCGGGCCTAACTTTGTTTTAGGGCGACTGCCCTGCTGCGTAACATCGTTGCTGCTCCATAACATCAAACATCGACCCACGGCGTAACGCGCTTGCTGCTTGGATGCCCGAGGCATAGACTGTACAAAAAAACAGTCATAACAAGCCATGAAAACCGCCACTGCGCCGTTACCACCGCTGCGTTCGGTCAAGGTTCTGGACCAGTTGCGTGAGCGCATACGCTACTTGCATTACAGCTTACGAACCGAACAGGCTTATGTCCACTGGGTTCGTGCCTTCATCCGTTTCCACGGTGTGCGTCACCCGGCAACCTTGGGCAGCAGCGAAGTCGAGGCATTTCTGTCCTGGCTGGCGAACGAGCGCAAGGTTTCGGTCTCCACGCATCGTCAGGCATTGGCGGCCTTGCTGTTCTTCTACGGCAAGGTGCTGTGCACGGATCTGCCCTGGCTTCAGGAGATCGGAAGACCTCGGCCGTCGCGGCGCTTGCCGGTGGTGCTGACCCCGGATGAAGTGGTTCGCATCCTCGGTTTTCTGGAAGGCGAGCATCGTTTGTTCGCCCAGCTTCTGTATGGAACGGGCATGCGGATCAGTGAGGGTTTGCAACTGCGGGTCAAGGATCTGGATTTCGATCACGGCACGATCATCGTGCGGGAGGGCAAGGGCTCCAAGGATCGGGCCTTGATGTTACCCGAGAGCTTGGCACCCAGCCTGCGCGAGCAGCTGTCGCGTGCACGGGCATGGTGGCTGAAGGACCAGGCCGAGGGCCGCAGCGGCGTTGCGCTTCCCGACGCCCTTGAGCGGAAGTATCCGCGCGCCGGGCATTCCTGGCCGTGGTTCTGGGTTTTTGCGCAGCACACGCATTCGACCGATCCACGGAGCGGTGTCGTGCGTCGCCATCACATGTATGACCAGACCTTTCAGCGCGCCTTCAAACGTGCCGTAGAACAAGCAGGCATCACGAAGCCCGCCACACCGCACACCCTCCGCCACTCGTTCGCGACGGCCTTGCTCCGCAGCGGTTACGACATTCGAACCGTGCAGGATCTGCTCGGCCATTCCGACGTCTCTACGACGATGATTTACACGCATGTGCTGAAAGTTGGCGGTGCCGGAGTGCGCTCACCGCTTGATGCGCTGCCGCCCCTCACTAGTGAGAGGTAGGGCAGCGCAAGTCAATCCTGGCGGATTCACTACCCCTGCGCGAAGGCCATCGGTGCCGCATCGAACGGCCGGTTGCGGAAAGTCCTCCCTGCGTCCGCTGATGGCCGGCAGCAGCCCGTCGTTGCCTGATGGATCCAACCCCTCCGCTGCTATAGTGCAGTCGGCTTCTGACGTTCAGTGCAGCCGTCTTCTGAAAACGACAGCTACCCCCGGCCAAAAAGGCCGTCATGCGATTTATCTTGGCCGGGTCGTTATTGGCGGGTCTAAATGGCCGCTCCGTGGATCTCATCGCCAGAAATGGCGATGCGAGATCCAGGGCAGGGCGGCCGCCATCGTCAGACCTGGCGATGGTCGACGCCGGCGCGCATCGTCGGATGTGGCGATGCGAGCTCGAGGTCGGTGGCCACCGCCGGCGACCTGGTGCCATCGTCGGCAATGGCGATGCTGCAGCTCGACGTGCGCGGCCTGGTCGTCTCGGCATCGTCGGATGCGGCGATGCTCGAGCGAGGCGAAAAAAAACCGCCTCGGGGTGTCCGAGGCGGCAAGTCTGCATGCGGTTCAGGGAGGAAGAAACCGCGCCGGCGATCAGGGAGGAAAACCGCGCGGCCTGATGTGCAGCTCGGCCACTTTAGCCGGATTTTTCGACTTATCCGATGCGAGCGGCCCGCCGTGGGCGCTGCTCGATCTGCTGTTGCTTTTTCTCGACGTGCTTCTGCTCCTGGTGCTGCTGCTCGTCGCGCGGCACTGTTGCAAAGTTAGCGATGAGGCAGCCTTTTGTCTTATTCAAAGGCCTTACATTTCAAAAACTCTGCTTACCAGGCGCATTTCGCCCAGGGGATCACCATAATAAAATGCTGAGGCCTGGCCTTTGCGTAGTGCACGCATCACCTCAATACCTTTGATGGTGGCGTAAGCCGTCTTCATGGATTTAAATCCCAGCGTGGCGCCGATTATCCGTTTCAGTTTGCCATGATCGCATTCAATCACGTTGTTCCGGTACTTAATCTGTCGGTGTTCAACGTCAGACGGGCACCGGCCTTCGCGTTTGAGCAGAGCAAGCGCGCGACCATAGGCGGGCGCTTTATCCGTGTTGATGAATCGCGGGATCTGCCACTTCTTCACGTTGTTGAGGATTTTACCCAGAAACCGGTATGCAGCTTTGCTGTTACGACGGGAGGAGAGATAAAAATCGACAGTGCGGCCCCGGCTGTCGACGGCCCGGTACAGATACGCCCAGCGGCCATTGACCTTCACGTAGGTTTCATCCATGTGCCACGGGCAAAGATCGGAAGGGTTACGCCAGTACCAGCGCAGCCGTTTTTCCATTTCAGGCGCATAACGCTGAACCCAGCGGTAAATCGTGGAGTGATCGACATTCACTCCGCGTTCAGCCAGCATCTCCTGCAGCTCACGGTAACTGATGCCGTATTTGCAGTACCAGCGTACGGCCCACAGAATGATGTCACGCTGAAAATGCCGGCCTTTGAATGGGTTCATGTGCAGCTCCATCAGCAAAAGGGGATGATAAGTTTATCACCACCGACTATTTGCAACAGTGCCATTTCTTTTCTCATTCCTTCAACACTAAAAGCTCCTTTAAAAAGGTTGCAGGGGGCGCATGATGGAAATAAGTTTTCTATAGCATGCAGTTCAGGGTGCATAACCTTACCCGTACTTCGGGCAACATGAGTTACGCCGCTGCCGACAGGGGCTCTCACCAGTTCAAAGTCGCGTCGAACAGGCTCAACATGATCGGCATGCCACCCTTTTTCAGGAAGCTTGCAACCACAATAGGCACAACGCCCCCCAAATTTCATTCGCAGCTCAGCTCGCTGTATTTTAGAGATCTTATTTTTAGGTTTTGAGAACCTACCATCAGGTGATTCAGCTTTGGATAACTTTGCTGAGGGCTCAGGTAATTCAACTAAATTCCCGTTGATATTTATCACCTTGACCATATCATTTTCCGCCTTTACTAAGCTCACGGGCACAGGAACTGGCTTAAGTAACCGCTAAAGATAACAGCCACTGACTGCATCTACCCAGACCTTCTGTTTATACTCAATAGGCCACCCCTCTTTATCTGCCCGGATGACGCAATCATTTACCGTGGTGCGTGACCGGATACGAACATCAAGCGGAAGCGAATCGTTATCCACACGAGCCTGTGCCTCATTTAAAATGCGTAAAAACATCTCTTTGGTCATTCAGATACCCCCTCAACTTTGCGAATTTTGATCAGATGAGGGCGACTCAGTTTACAAAGTTGTTCTGTCGCTTCATCAATCGAATTGAACCGATGAGCCTCTTCGATATTTAAAGTCCAGTATTTCGCTTTCCCTTCTCCCAGATCGGACTCAAAATAATTTCGCTTTACATCCATTTTTTTAGGCCTGCCATTTATCTTGACGACATTATGTCTGTCATCAAAAAGAAATTCGTCCCCCTCAAAAGTGATTAATACAAATGGCCCCTCAGGCTTGGAAGTCCGGGAACTTTCCATTTTCAAAGTCATACTTCAGCCTCTCGATAGAACTCATGAAACGTCAAATTAAAATGGACTCACACCACACTGATTCAGTATTCCTCCTGAACCCCATTAGGCTCTGTTGTGATTTCATATTTAATTCCGCCAGGTGCTCCCACAGCGTCCGCGACCGACTCACACAGCAGCGAGAGATCGTTGAGGGTCATTGGGTGTTCAATGTCCAGCGTGAAGAGTTTCCCGGCTTGCTTGGCGGCTGTCTTGTCAGCATGTTCGGCATTAAAAAGGTATACGGTGTGTTTTTCCTGAGCGGGTGTATTTTGATTTTGCATTGATGATCCTTTTGTTTAGTTCCCCGATTCCGGGGGTGAGTGAATTAATTTAAATTTATATTCGTCTGGTTTAATTAGAACGTTTCCACGCTATGCGTAAACAGGTAATGCAAGGGCTGTATCAACAGGATTAAAGTTACTTTTCTGGATGCAGCAACGCTTGGACATGATGTCCACATTACATCACGATCAAAGCTAAGTTTTTTTTGTATAACCCCTCCATTTTCGTGTGTTTCGCGTTTCAGACGCTTATACGACCTGCTTGACCATCCTCATCAGAAGGCGGTTTAACAGTCCTTTCGCTGTCGGGCGATTGCTATCGACATAGTAAAAACCTGTTTTGGTCGTACCGTGAGCACTGCTCAGCACCCTCAGTTCCCAGATAACGTCACGGATAACGCCGCCATTTTCTGGCTTAAGGCATTCAGATAAATGGCGCATGAAACGAGCTCTTACGGCACGGTAATAGCGGAACTCCTCTGGCTGGTTAGTATTTTCTTTCACCCGGAGTCGCTGGTTACACAGAGTTAGAACTGCATCCATCATTCCCGCCTTCAGCTTCGCCTGGATCGCACCTTGTTGCTGTTCCCTCTCACCTTCGAGTAACGTTAAAATTCTTTCTCCGAGTGCCGTCTTGTTGTGTACGTGCAACTGAACACAGGCAGCTACGCATGCCCAGAATCTGAACTTTTTTATCTGTCCACGCAATTTCCGGGCTACAACCTGACGGTATGCAGAATCACTGAGTATTTTAAAACGCCGACTGGCAACCAGCTCTGGAAGCGACACTCTGTCGCCTATCCCCAGGCGGGAAAAGGTTTGTCCCCGCTGTGCGAGACGATGATAGACAGCGCCCTTGCCTTTTGAAATTCGGACCGCGCCATAACGAAGAAGATACTGAGCAGCAGTCGTTGGAGTAAACTCACCGTCAGCGATGCGCTGGCGTAACCCGTCGTATTCATGCCAGATAATCCAGGACGCCGTATCTTCTTCAACAGTCAGCTCATCCTCTTCCTCGAATGCCACGACGACAGAACTGCTCTCTCCGGTCTTTAGGCTACGTGAAGCCCTGGGGTCAGCCTGCCCGTCAAAATAGGTCATCAGCGGCAACGTATCAGTCAGTCCATCATAAGCTGTACCGAACCGGCCTCCGGGCAGTTTCATCCAGAGTGGAGCTGGCATTGGTGTACGGGGCACAGGCTGCATGTCAGGCTCATCCTCAAGAAGGTCCAGATCGGCCTCTTCCCAGACCCTGCGATAGATCTCAATTGCCCGAAACGGGCGAGGGTTGAAACAGTGCAACGACCAGAGGAAATCAACGTGGATCACGTTTGCTTCCTGTACAAGCCGAAATTGTGGCTCAGCCATACGACGGTTATAAGCCGTATCGTCAACCTCGCCGGAAAGTAGCTTTCTGCGATGCTCTGCCGCACGTCTTGCTTCAACATAATCAAGGCTGCAACAGGCATGAAAAAGACGTTCAGTCAGGGACGAAGAAAAGATATTGGGTTGAAGACGCACATATCCGCCTTCGAACACTTTACGACCGATATAATCCCGCAGGCTCCAGTCGTACTGGATCTTAGAAAGAAATCGCTGAAGACGACTCAGGCCAGCCTGATAACCGTATTTCTCCGGGTCAGTTCGAAGGAGCGTTTCCATTGAATGGTCAACCCCTACTGCTGTGCAAAATGAGCACCCTATAATTCTGATCATTTAGAAATTTTTTTGCGTTTAAAATCAATGAATTGAAAGATTTCATTTTTCTAAGTCTGATAAAACAGATGAAAACCCAACTGACTATACTCATAAAACTCAATCTTTGCGCTGCTGTACGATACCAGTAATTACAGGTGCCGAGTTTAACATCATGAAAAGTAGCCCAATAATGAATGACGCAACGCCAGCTGCGGTGCCTAACTTCTGACTGAACACCATTGAAACAAAGTACATATTTGGGATAAAAACGGACATAGCAATCACGAAAAGTAACTTATTCAGATAATTATTTATTCGGGTCTTAACCTCAACTCTATCATAAAAAGCCATCGAAACGTAAGCAGTTATCAGTGAATAAAAAGACCATGTCATATAGTTAACCGATTCATTAAATGCCTCTCGCAAAAGCAAAGCACTTTCTGTCATTCCCTACCTCATTAAATCAATAGAAAATAAATCTGAATAATTTATTTTTAAAAGAAAAGAGGCTTTGTTGAATAAATCAGATTTCGGGTAAGTCTCCCCCGTAGCGGGTTGTGTTTTCAGGCAATACGCACGCTTTCAGGCATACCTGCTTTCGTCATTTTGTTCAGCGCTCGTACCAGGGCCATAGCCTCCGCAACCTGACCATCGTAGTCACGCAGCGTCAGTGAACCCCCGAACAGCTGTTTTACCCGGTACATCGCCGTTTCCGCTATCGAGCGACGATTGTAATCTGTTGTCCATTTCCACCGCGCATTACTCCCGGTCAGCCGCTGATTCGCAACAGCACGGTTACGGTCTGCATATTCACCGGGCCAGTAACCCGCACCTTTTCGGGGCGGGATAAGCGCGCTGATTTTCTTACGCCGCAGTTCATCGTGACATAGCCGGGTATCGTAAGCGCCATCGGCGGCGGCTGACCTGATTTTCCGGTGGGTTTGCCGGATTAACCCGGGGAAGGCCTCTGAGTCCGTAACGTTGTTCAGCGACAGGTCAGCGCAGATGATTTCATGTGTTTTACTGTCAACGGCGAGATGCAGCTTACGCCAGATACGGCGGCGTTCCTGGCCATGCTTTTTGACTTTCCACTCGCCTTCACCGAAGACCTTCAGCCCGGTGGAATCAATTACCAGGTGTGCGATTTCACCCCGGGTGGGCGTTTTGAAACTGACATTAACCGACTTTGCCCGCCTGCTGACACAGCTGTAATCCGGGCAGCGTAGCGGAACGTTCATCAGAGAAAAAATGGAATCAATAAAGCCCTGCGCAGCGCGCAGGGTCAGCCTGAATACGCGTTTAATGACCAGCACAGTCGTGATGGCAAGGTCAGAATAGCGCTGAGGTCTTCCCCGTGATGAAGGCGTTGCCGACTCATACCAGGCCTGAATAGCTTCATCATCCAGCCAGAAAGTTATGGAGCCACGGTTGATGAGGGCTTTATTGTAGGTGGGCCAGTTGGTGATTTTGAACTTTTGCTTTGCCACGGAACGGTCTGCGTTGTCGGGAAGATGCGTGATCTGATCCTTCAACTCAGCAAAAGTTCGATTTATTCAACAAAGCCTCATAGAAGTAAAACTCAGTTAAATGAAGATCGTTTTCTTTCACGTATGCCGCCAATTTGCGGATACGCTGTTCAAGCATTGTATCTATCCGTAAGGAAACACTCTGCGGAACGTCACTTGCAAATTCATTGATACAATCAACGGTAGAAACTATGAATTTATTGGTCATGGCAGGCTCCAGGCCACCGGGGAAACCGGTGGCTACGGTAATTGGCAGGCTTAAGCGCCGCAAAGGGTGTCAAGGGAAGGGAGAAGCTTGCTCAGCTTGTCGTAATCGAGCGGAGACAGTTCTGTAACGAGTTCGACCGAAAGACTAGTGTTGTCTTCTTCACACAGAATATAGATTCCGTCTTCTGGCTCTTTTCCGGCACATGCCTTCAGTCGTTTGTTAACGACCTCCTGGGCTGAATCCGCTACGTCGCAGCTCAGGACATAGCTTGCCACATAGCTGCTCTCACCGTGGTAATGCGTCACTTTACACAGAGCATACTGGATACCGGCTTTGTGAGCCTCATTCATGAGACGAGAAAACTGACAGCCATCCTGGTAATAGTGGGTATCCTTTGTGACCAGAATAGTCATACCCCCAAATTCATCTGTCCGGCTTTTACTGCATGTAAATGCAGCAGTAATTGTTACCATTTCCGAGAGGTCGAATACCGACAGCACGGCAGTTGTGAGGCAAATTGCATGGTCAAGATCAATGGTCTCTCCATGAAAAACTGCCAGCCCACTGCTGGTAACTTCTGTTGCGAACAACAGTTCATAATTGCAGTCTGGGCAGGATGGTTGCCCAAAGCTCGGCTCAGAAGGGTCATACTCAGGGTGGTTCTCGATAATACTGAGGATCAGCTTCTCAGTCAGAGAACAATCTGTCAGTGGCTTATCAAGCAAACGCTCACCTTCTGCAATTTCTGCTTCGGTAACGAATGTGATTGCTTCTTGTGCCATTTTTGCCTGCTCCTGAGTGCAGGGAATAATAAACGACGCCTGAGTATAATTATCTGCCACAGTTGACTCCTTGATTATTTAATTAATGTATTTGATGAGAAGATCATAACAAATACACTAATACCAACTAATAACCTGAAGGCGTTTTTTTAGAAAAAATATTAAGAAGAAGAATATGAACACTACCTCATCTTAAATTAATATCATTCAGGATTAATATTCATTTTTGCAAATAAAAACCGCCAGACGGCGGCTTTTATAAAGAGGGAAATATCATTGGAAGTTGAAATTACTTCACGGCAGGCCGACAAATTACGCGACTGCTGTGAGCTGAAGCGAAACTTGTAGAGGAAACTATAATCACCTTTTCTAAGTCGTCGGCACTGTCAGCAATATGATGCCGGAAAGCCTCCTCTGCATCACCAGGGGAGTCGGCTTCGACCAGGTAGGCCTGATCATCATCATCAAACATAATGCGCCCGGAAATGAGATAAAGTCGGCTCAAATCTGGCGTTGCTGCGCTCGTGCTTCGTTCGTTCAGATTCATTTTTTCTCCGTCTGTTGCTCGTAAAAAGAATGACGCCGGTTTAAAAGGCGTCGCCAGGGTTCGGGCTAAAACGCAGGGTTGCCATCGAGGAAGCTCATTGGCTGGCCAATAGCGGATGCCACCCTGAGAATTTCACCTGGTGTGGCATAACGCAGCATTTCAGAGCGTCCAAATTTCTGATACTCATCTACTGACATCTTTCTCCACTCTGGGTGAGGATCTTTTCCGCACAGTGACCAGTTGCTTTCAGAGGAATCACGACGGAGAACGTACACATCAAGCGAGGCTGTAAGCCCACTTCCATATCCCCGCTGCGCTACAATACGAACCTGAGAACCATCGTCGCGTTGCAACGTCTGGGTTAATTTCGTGATAGGATCCTGAGAATGCATGCCATTTACCTCGTTTTCAAAAGATTTACCGTAAGTAAATGATACCGAATCGAGAATTCTGGCTAATAGGTCAGAAGAAAAAATAATGAATATTTTTGAAGTGTAGGATAATGATTAGAATAAAATGGCCTGAATAAATCGCTAGCGGTTAAATCCGCTTATTTCAGAGAAGCTCTGATTTAGTAGTTAGGGAAAACGATGCGGTGAAAAGTAACTTTTACACCGCAATTCAGAAAAAAGTTTCAATTAGTCACATTACGAATAACCCGGCTTACTTTCGCATGTGCGTTCCCCTGGATGTTAAAGTAAAGCCCCTCAGGCAGACTCGTCGCCCACTTAACTCCTCGCTCAGCCATACGCTTCGGTGTTTCCAGCCAACCACGAGGAATATTGCCCGTAACGTCACCGATAACCCGTGAAATGCATGCTGCTACCCGGATGCCGCCGGGAATATCGCATTCGGATTCAACAATATGCATAACCTCAAATAAAGCACCATGCCGCTGGACATGATCGCCAATGTGCAACTCGATAGGAGAAACCATTTCTGTATCTGACTTCATATCTGTCCACCTTTAATTTAGAAACCGTCTAAATTACCAATATAGTTAATGTACCGGATGTTAATTCAACAAGTTCTGTATCACAACCATCAGTTTTTTTTGTTGGGTCTATATCGGAGAAACAAGTGAATATTGAATACACTCGTTAATACAGACAACCGGAAATGAATGGCACCCTAATTATCTCTGCGGCGTATGCTAAGCCGTTAATATTGTCATTTTATGGTAGAAACAATGCAAAATGAATAAACCGCTTGTCGCTTCAAACCACTTTATCAAAACCGTTAACTTGCATTAAGCCCGATACAGTTCGGCGAGCTCGTCCAGCATGGGGTTACTCTTATATCCCGGTGCGGCCGTAAAAAGGTTTCGGGAAATCGCCAGCCATTCCATGATTTTGTCCGTCGCCAGCCAACGTCTGCCAAGTCGCTCGGCTGCGATGGGAACTTTATGCAGGCCAGCGAAGGGATCTACAACAAGATCTCCCGGCTCTGTCAAAAACTCAATCAGAAACGCTGCAAGCCTGGTAGGAGACGTTGCACCATGCAGCGGAAAACCTAGCTCGCGGGCAATGGAATGGCAAAATCTCGTATCAGCGCAGCTATTGCCGTAAAACAAAGTATTTTTGGGGATCGTTCCTTCTGTTTTATTTCCAAAGGATCCGCTTTTAAGCTGGTACGCCCCATCACCATAAAAGGTCGTGCGATTTTCACCGCCTGCTGCCTGCAATTTAAGATGCTGCTCTGAATGCGGTTGCAGTACACGTAAGTTGTTTGAACGAACCTTACTCGCATCATTGGTAAACCACAGCACAGGCTCATACGATGAGCAGAGCTGCACTCGTTGCTTACATGCCCAGTGCGTTGGCGATGGGGGCTTACTGCGATTCACCCACTGAAGCCTGTCCATGAGCTCAAGCCCCAGCTTGTCACATAATGCCAGTGTCAGACGCTCCAGATACAGAGAACGTGAAGGCCTGCCCCTATTAAAGCTATCTTGAGTGATATTCAATGCCACACTTGCGCCGGGTACAAGCTGTTTCACGATCGGTTCGAGGATACGCAGAAGCCAGTCAATATAAACCTGCTCGCCACGCCCCCCGCCATGCCCGTAGTCTCTTGAATTTCGAAGGAGGTAAGGCGGCGAGGTCAGGCAAAGATGAATTTGCTCTGTGATATTGCTGAAGAAGGCATAGGCGTTTCCAAAAACCGATGCCCCAAGAGAAGTTGAGAAACCGACAACACAGAGCTTTTCCCATGACTCGTGTAGGTTTGTTTTCGTCTTAGAGGAGTATCTCCAGACGCCCCGTTTTTCTGGAACGCGTTCGATGACTCCGGCCTGCCGAAGAGTCTGCTGAAACCAGCGTACTTTGTGTTTGACGCCGCTGGTTCTGGTTTTATCTGACCCAAATTCTTTCAGTTCGTGCAATTCGGCATCCGACATGCCAGTTTCACGCTGCACTTCGCGATAAAGCTCGTCGTTGCTCAACGGCAATTCGGAGGCTGCGTAGATCCGTGCAATTAAATCCGTAGAAATCGTGCTCATCAGCCATCCTTAATGGAGATGCAGTTTAAATATCGGCCTGATGGTTGGAAGGGGGATTACTAAATCAAACCGATCTGTTTATTTATAGGCTTTGTCAGGTCATGCAGCACAGCTGGGCATGCGCAAAGAGACCCAGTCTTCTTTAGCGGAGACACCTTCAAAAGTTGTACTCAATCAGCCCCAAGATTTTGAAACTCAATGTGCTTTTGCTCACACTCCTCCCTGCCCCACGAGCCCTGCCATTCACAGATGTCCCGGTACTTAATTTCCAGCTTATCCATCTGTGAGAGGTTAGCTGTTGCGAAGTCTGGCCATATGTCGTGCCAGCATGCGTTGTACGTGACGCCTGCTGGTGGGCAATACATCATTGCATCAGCATGGATAATTTCAACGCGAGGATCGTTTGCAAACGAGGCCGCAACGAGGTTAATAACGTCCTGTTCTTTTTCAATTACTGTTACATGGGTTACATCTTCTTTTTGAAGAATGGCGTGAAGCACCATCCCCAGACCAAGACCATTAATGAGCACGCGCCCGGTGGCTCGCTCTAAAAAATCCTGGCAGGTTCTGATCTCCATCGGGGTATTGGACATCACCACATCCCAGCCGTTGGACAAACGCCGATATCTACCGGGCGGGATAAACTCGTCTGTATTACCTGTATACTCGGCACGAAGGGCGAGGCTCATCGCCTTATCTGCGGTAATTTCGAATGTGTCCAGTTTCCAGGTTCCGGACGTGCCGTCTTTAACGGGTAAATCAGAAAAGCAGCTCTTCATCAAGGCAACCAAAATTCCAGTAATGTTGTTACGCTGAACCTATCACAAACCTGCTCTTAATACAGTTATCAGGAGTGACAGCGATCTTTGAGGAATCGTTTAAATCACGGGCATCCTGTAGCGGACGCCCGATATTTAATCAAATGTCGCAGGTGTTAAAGGAAGCGTTGCAAAGTTGCAACGTCTTCTGGAGCAACCTCCACGCAGCTCCTGACACTGTAGTGATTTTCGCCGTTGTAGTCGTAAACCCCACCGTCTTCAAAACTCAGCTGTTCAAGCTCGCCATGGCACTCTGAAATGAGTGCCGTCTGGCAAGCATTTTTCTCACAATCGCTGACGAGTAACCGAACATAGCTATTCTCATGGTCGCCGTTTCGGTTCTGGATTTTAACGATAAAGTGTTTTTCAGACATTTGTGCCTCCAGCACAGTTTGAGGTTAATTTAGCGTTGCCCCGGCTCACCGGGGCAAGAATAAATCAACCCTTAATGAAACTGTGCCCCCAGGTGTTAGGCTTAAATGCCTGCTCTTTGATATATGTTTTCATTACCTTGCAGGTTTTTTTCAGGGCTTTGGTATTGGCATCGGTTACTGAGATAAAATGGCGAGAATAACGGTTTTCCCGGTATTGCTTATCAGCGTTTGGGTCAATTGCTTCGCTTTGCAGGAGTCCTTCGTGCCTGCCAATTACTATTACGTAGTTCATTTCACCTGAAACACGATCCGTGAGTAATTGAATGGAAATATCAGTCGCTCGCGTGGCCTGGCTAGCAGAAATTTTTGCATGTAAGAAAGCTCCCTTTCGAAAGTTGGCCGGAGTCAAACCTGTAATATCCTCGGTGCTAAAATTAAGTGAAGATAGAGTTGAAAATAAATCACAGCTAATGACTTCAGTATTATTAGACATAACCCGGCTCCGCTCATATTCATGTTAAGGTAATTATATCAGGTTGATAGCATTACCTAATAACTTGGTGGCAAAAAGTTGTGGTTTTTGATTAACTAAAATTGATGTTCTCAATACTGCTCAAGAATTCTTTCTTTACACCCGGAGTAAAAGGTATACGTTCAATGTATTTATAAAGCGTCGCAAAGGTTTTGGTTTCAATGTTTCGTGAAATAACATCATCAATCGGGTCTTCGAACATATTAATAAAAACATCAATATGCTGCTCTCCGCTTTCTGAAGCTAAAGAGAGAATACAGACCACTTCAATGTAGCGGTTATCCTGCTCTGCAATGAACAACCAGTGCCCTTCGTTAAAGGCTGGTGCAGCACTGAAGCGTTTTACAACAATTTCTGAAAGAGCATATCCTGCCTGATCCAACAGATTAATAAAGTTGAGTTGAGTTGAAACCACGTCTAACGCTTTCATAAAACCTCCTTTTCATCTGTACTTATTATACTGTTACCCATCCCCCCAGCTAATAACCTCCCAGCAAACTTTCAAAAAAAATACCACCTTTAATTAGAATTGAACACATCCTTTTTAAATAACAAAAAGGATTATGAAACCCACAATGTTTGTGATGTGCCACCAAGGAAAAGTAACTTTTATGTGCTCATAAATCTTATTTCGTATTCACTTTCCTTTGTCTTTCGGTCGTAGATTATCAGGGGAAGCATAAGAAGAATATGTGAGGTTTAAGCAAATGCGGTGATCGGGCATTATAATTTGGTGAGGCTATTATAAGTGGATAAAGATAGTCGTAGGTATAGGATCAGGTTAAATTGCATTTTCCCGGTTGCCTTCCCTGGCCTACCGGTTTCAGCTCAGATACTAAGACCAGCGGTAATACTTAAAATATTCCTCATTTGCAGCTATAAACTCCCTCAAACCGTTCATTAATCCCTTCTCAAACGCTGTCACGATAAACCGGTAACCGTCCAGTGTTTCAATGTAGTAAATACCGCCTGGTGTAATTCCAACATGCAACACCTCGGCTGTCATCATAAACTGGCCTTCCGGAAAATCATGCGAAAGGTAAATGAAACCAGTAGTGGCCGATGCGGGTGTGGCATTCACTAAGACCCCGTTAAACTGCTGCCCGTGCCTCGCCGGTACAAGCTCACTTCCCCTGGTTGACTTATCAAGCAGCCTCTTAACATCTTTTTCTTCTTTTAACGAGGTATAGACCCGCACATCACTGTCATCACCTGGGCGAGAGCCGGTGCCAACATGAGCAAGACGACGGTAAGCACTGCGCATATTAACGTGGCAGGATGCCCCTGCTCTACCCTGAAGCCTTACGCCAAAGTCTTCGCAAAGTAACAAAATCTGACGTAGCTGGTTTTCATGCACGGACGCTGAGAGTGAAAGATTGAAACAGGAAAAGGTCAGTTCTAAAACCTTTTCGCGTTTGTCATTGAAATGAGCTTCCAGCCTGATGACTGGCTTTTCCGACATTGCAAAAGCTTTGTCCGTTACTCTGTACCGGCATTCATCTCCGAAACATTCTTTAACAACGCTGGCTATGACCGTGTCGTGTTCTCCATCTTCCGGAGCTGGCACAAAGATTTCAAATTGTGCCGGTGTATCCGGCTCAAGCAGAACGGGATAGAGACGCGGAGAATTAAGCAAAGCGCATTCAGAATTAATGAGCTTAACCCAGGCGCTTTTGTCGTCCGGATCCTTAAGCTGCTGTCCAAGGTTATCGCAAAAGTCAACTATCTGACGGGTATGCTCATCCGTGACTGCACAGATCAGGTTAAGACCATGCGTGGCCATACGCAGTTCCCGGGTTCGGGACTGGGAATTGATCGACCAGGGGTTAAGTGAAAGCGAAATAGGGCTTATGGAAGGGACGACCGTCTCATTCTGCAAATCTGTAAGCTGGCAGTTCGCAGTAGGCTTCGGGGAAAGGGTACTAAATATGTAACTTGCCTGTTGTTTAGTACTGGCCTGGATATAAAACATCGCGTCCATGCTTGTATCCCGGGATGAAATTGAAAATAGCTTCATTTTTAACCTTAATGGATGAGCGATTTATAGTCATGTGCAGACAAATGAACATTATGTGCGCCATCATTCCATTCAAAGAATAATCGATACTTAGAGTTTACTCGAATGGAGGAATAACGGTTTGACGTCATTCTTAAGCGTTCATAACGCAAGCTGTTGGATAATAACTCCCGCTCACTCTGGACATTATCCAGCGTTTCAAGTCGACACAGAATCGCGTTAATAATTTCAGAAGGAATACCTGCCGTTGTTTTTCCATTACGGAAGAACTTTTCAAGCCGTCTGTCTTTAAATGAATGGATCATAGTTCCTCCGTAATAATTGACCTTAAAATTAAATTAAAAGGGCTTTGAATTAATGAATACCTAAAATGCGGGCGGCAACTGCCAGCTGCTTATCACTTAACTGACGCTGGTGGGTTAAAGAAGACTTAAGGCTTTCCAGAAAATTATTACTACTGGATTGTTGGGTGATTGCATCAACCATTTTTTGATGAGACCTGCACCATGCTGTGAACGCAGAACTGTGGGCGCTTTCAGTCCTTAAACGCTCGTCTTGCAGGGATGCTGACACTTTGCGGGCAGCTTGCGCATTAATGCGGTACAGCGCATTCAGCGTGTAAGCAGTACGGGTCGTTTCGAGGCTGTAACCCGTGGCTTTACAAGCCATACAGCGACTTCTATAAAAATGCTTACGCTCTCCCCGCCCATTGCATTTATCGCAAACAATACGAAAAGTATATTCCGCAGTACCTTTTACAGAATCAACACAGCGGATTTTTGCGCTGGAGATTTCAATTCCACTGCGATCATAATATTTGGTCATAATGTGATTCCTCCGGTTAGTTCTGGAGTAATCATGACAGAATGAATCTACTGGCTAATAACCTGAGAGTAAATATTTTAAAAAAACATTGAGAGAGGGGCTGCAAATTTATACACGAAGGATTCAAATATAATTTGTTTAAAAAATTAAGAGCATTCTGAAGTAAAATTGCATCAAAAAGCATTCATGGATAAATCATGTACTGGTGCCAGCGATTTAAACGAGGACATTGTTCCGGTGTAATTACACAGTTTAGCATCATAGATTATAACCAAAAGGAAGGAGTCCTTCCCGTCTCGGGAATATTACTTTCCCGTTTGCAGTTTAAGAGACACTTAATGAGAAAGTAATAATTAAGTCATGCTCAACTCTACATTTTACATTGAGGATGGCGTAACAGGGTACGGCATACTACCGTACCCTTGTGTAGGGTTTATGTTTGAGGGAATTCTATAGTAAATGTGGCCGTGCCAGATTGACCACTTACAGCGGGAGTAACGGGATATGTGCGCTCTTCACCATTACCAAGATCCAGTGACAGCGATTTAGTTTCACCAGGCTGGACCGTAACTCCGGCAACCGTAACGCCGAACTGGGCGTTTTTCTGAACAGTCAGGGTTCCGTTTAACTGTCCGGTAATGATAGAACCGTCCTGACGACGCAACACACTGGTTCGGATGATGGCCAGCGGCGTGTTGTCCGTTGCTTTCAGTGCTACGGCTGTGGCCAGCGTCTTGAGATTATCCAGCATAATCAGGTTAGCTGGCTGGTAGGTAAAATTAAGCGTTTTAGTGGTCCGGTTACCTGATTCGTCAATAGCCAGAGCCTCCAGATGATACATCTGTCCCGATTCGTCAGTATTGGGGAAGATTCTGGGGTATTCAGGAATAAAGACATCCTTGGATAGCGGCGTGAATGCAAGGGTGACCTTTTCAGAGTTAGGTCCACCAGCGAGCTGAAGCGATATCAGGGAAGCATCCCCAGAGGCATCAGTAACGCTTATGCGTAGGTTCTCAAGCCCTTTAACCAGTTTTCCTTCTGCGTCTGCGCCATTAAAGCTGAACGCAATAACCGGAAGCGTTGAGTCAATTTTCAGCGGTGCATTAAGCGTTTTGGTTCCTGTGTTTCCAACAAGATCCGTGGCAGACACGCTAACAACCGTATAATCCCCGTCCGGTAGACCAGCGTATGAGAAAGTGGCGTTTTTGGTTTTATAATCGCTTTCACTGACAGTCACAGGCTTCAGGGTGAAAGTTTCCCCCCGGGCATTTTTAAGGGTGGCTTCGAAAACTTTGGTATCCCAGTAGCTGATGTTCCAGGCGTTGACGCGATCATTATCGGTGGCCGTCATAGTGATTGTCTTGGAGGCCTTGTTTACCTGAGCGACATTAACCACCGGTGGGTTGTTATCCCAGATAACCGTAAAATTACCAGCAAGCGCATCGAATATGCTGTCACCATCTTTTCCCGAGTAAAGATGCAGATACTCAAATCCTTTGTCACTGGTGTAGTTGAAGTTAACCGTCATCTCGCATGAACTTTGTCCGACAGGAATAGTGCAGAACCAGGCTGCATTTTTTACCGTTCTGAACTTTTGCACGTATGGTCGGGGTTCTGCGGTTACCTTTATGCGGCTAATGGTGGCGGTTTTAACGCTGATTGAGGCCTGAGTTAACCACTCACTGGTATCACTCCGGTACATCTCTTTAGCCACTATCTTCGGGGCTATTTCCATCGCCGGGGCTGGAGTGAAGTTGAGGGAGTTATGATGAATTCGTCTTACTCCTCCCGCCAGAGTCTGAAATTCATGATAAGTATCCCCCACATTTGGATATATGTATTTGAAAGTATAGATATTATAAGTGCTATCGGACGTCTGGAAATTCGAGTCCGCCCAGCCATATTTGGAACCGTTAACAGCAGTAAAGTCACTTTTCTTCCTTAATACCCGTACGGAAATAGGGTTCTGGAAGACGGTCATGCCAGACTGATAGGAGACCCATGATCCGGTAGTGGCGTCCTGCACCTGGATGATATCGTCAGGCTTAACCCGATCAATTACGCTTCGGCGGCTTAGTTCGCTCCTGTTTCCCGCTTTGTCATAAAGGTAGATCCCCACTTTATATTCAGAGCGGTTTTCCGGTGCCAGGGCATTGCTGCTTGCGTCGGCGACTTGAACGGTTACGCTACCTTCCACTGTATTAATTTCCGCTGGCTTTTTACGCTCCACTCCAGCGGCATCGGTTATGAAATATTCAGCATTAGCAAGCCCGGAACCTTTATCACTCAGTCCATTAAAGACCAGTGCCTGGACGCTGGCGTACTGCATACCGGCTGGTACTGAAGTGAAGATCGCTTCGCTGCCAAAGTTCCACCCATTTCTCGTATAACTTATGGTACCCGTTGCCGGAGGCGTTCGGTCAATTGCAAGCGGGTAATCCTGCCGGGAGACCTCCTTCCCTTGCAAGTCGGTAATCACCTCTCTGAGGGTGAAGCTATCTTCTCCCATCGCTGGTACGGTCAGAGTCTTGCCGTAATAATCAAAGCCTGTCGAAGATGTGGTACGGTCATCAACGGTAACCAGGCTGCTTTTCGTGCTCCAGATGAGGCTCCCGTCACTTTTCAGCAGACTGAGCGTAATATAACGGTCCAGACCGGAAATAACGGCAACGTCAAAGCTCGTTACCGGATTAATCCATACGGATGCAGGCGATACGGTCTTTTTAACGTTCAGGGTATCTTTAAAGCTGAATTCTGCGATTTCAGCGGAAGCTCCTGCGCTGAAACCTGCAAATGCAATAAGCAGGGCTAGTTTGATTTTCATGGGTTGTCTCCTGATCAGGTTCCCCATGATACTTTTTCAGTGTTCGTGATCTTTTCGGGAAAATAGCTATTTTTGATGTTTTTCTTTTCTGCCCGGCGGGACTTTTTTGTTTACGTGAATGCAACAAAACCAGAAAAGTTACTTTTTGATAGGGTAAAATTAGGTTTCCCTAATTTCCAGAAGCAAGCGAAAGCAGAACTAGCTTAATAGCCATTAAGAACGCCATACCTATTGATAAATAACGCTCCTTACATTTAATGATTTGAGCATTTAAAAATGAATTAGCGAAAGAATTTTGGTTTGCTTTTTATTGCATGAGTAAAACAGTATTAATAATCCGGAGCCATTAGAACGTACTCTAAAGACTCCGGTATACAGATATCTTGCCAGTAAAAATGGCCTTACTCCTCATCATCCCCCAGCGCTTTTTTGATGGCGCGGCGGCGGGCTGCATCACCTACACGATATCCGACTGAATATACGTCATTCAACCGGCGCAGAATAAGATTTATTTCCTCATCCTGAATGTAGGCAGGTAAACACAGAACCACGTCGCCATCTTCATCATAGACTCGAACAACTTCCTTCTGCCCATCTCGCTCGCGAATAATCTGGACATGCTGAACCCTGGTGTATTCTGGGTTTACGCTCATTTTAAGTATCTCTCTGTAATTGTTGTTACCAGTTAGCTATAAGCCGGATAATTCTGGTATTCAGTGTTCTGCACAGCAATCGCCTGCTCGTGGATCATTGACACTGCCAGGCGGGCTTTAACTCGCTTGCTGGTGAGAAAACGCTTCACTTCTTTAAGTTCGCTGCCAGCCGACAGCATATTGAAGACATGCTGTTTGAGACTGTTGTTATTTTTGGCCACTTGTTTCTCCATCATCTTTGTACATGGTTATTTCAGGCTGGCCTGCCAGATCACACACGTTATCCATATGCTTTTGGACCCAGTCTGTTAGACCCAGACCTTCGGCCTTTGCCTGATTGACGTAACGCAGTTTACGTTCAGGGGTAACCCGCATCTGTAGTTGTGCCGTCGCTGGAACCGCCTCTTTCAGGGCGTTAAGGCCCCTCTGATCACGGGCCTGAATTGATGGTTTACCGCTAGGCATCTGATGTATCGCTCTCCCGGCGAGCGGTGGACAGCTCTATTTCTTTTGCGATAGCTTTATCTATGGCATCCAGCTGCATGGCAAACTTGATTTCAAGCGAACAGCGTAATGCCTTCAGGGCGCGTTCTTTGGTGCTGTATTGTGGTATGCCGTTCTGGCTACCATTCATGCCTCGCATGCGGCGGGAGGTTGCATCGACAACCTCTCCCTCTTCCCGTGTGCCGTGAACCGTAGTTCCGCTCCATGTCGGATAAACAGTGCCAGTGGCGGTGTTGAAGCTCCAGCCGTTTTGGTATTCCCCCGAGACCTCTGGTACGGGCATATCGCGTTCAACGCCATAGTCAGACCAGCGTAAAGCGCGGTTTATTCTGGCCTGTGCCACCAGCTCATCATACGCGGCTTGTTCTTTTTTATTCATCGCCATTTAGGGCAATCTCCTTAGAGGGGAATTAGGTGTTATATCGGTACGTAAGTGCTTTTCAGGCCTAATCTCTGACAAGGCCTGATGTGCCAGACTGCCGTTGCATTCACCGTTTTATGGCGGTTGACAGAGCCTCATTAAGAGCCGCAATTAGCTCAGGCGAAGTCGGCTCCAGATTTTTGGAAGCGTTCAGCAGCTCCTGAAGTGAAGAGATTTCCTTTGGCTCCACCTGGTTTGTTTCAGGTGCCGTTTTTTGCACTTCATCCAGTGTACGCTGTGCACCGTTATCCAGCACCAGCACCCCCCCGGCACGAATTTCTGAAATGGTGCGCAACGTATACATCAATTTATCCCAGACACGGCTACCAACCTCGAACCCGGAATCAGCTACTTTTTCTTCATTATGCTTTTGAAAAATTTCTTCTAACCAAGTGGTGAAGCGCTTTCCAAAAGTATTGGCGGCTAAAGAAGTGCAGGAATAAACCTGTTCAACCTGTTTTGTTCCATTTTTATCAGTGAATGTAATGAGACCGATTCGGCCACTGTTAACAGTGTAAAAGCGAGGTTGAAAGCCAGCTTTGAGAAGGTTTTCAATAGCTGAAAAAAAATCTTTTTTGAGCATCGGTTTCAAAATGGTTTTCCTTTTATGCCCGGTGCCGCCGGGGCGGTGGCGTTAAATATACGCCATGTAAGTAAATTAATTTATACCCATTTGATTGTCAATACAAACAAAAAAACAAACCATGTTTATTATTTTATCAACGATGCTATTTTAAAGTCCGTCTAAAATAAAAAACCAAAAAGTTAAATTTGAAGCCGTCCTTCCTAAATTCATTTCTTGCGCATATTAGCACCCTGCTTTAAGTAAATAATTTTTGAAAAAGTTGTCTGGAGGTTATTAGCTCGTGCATCTGGATTGGTAATATAAAGCCAACACAGAAAAGGAAAACAAAATGTATAAATTAGTATCTCCTCGTGAACTGACTGAGATTATTACCGGTTTACTGCTTAAACCTGAACTCCTTGGTGAGCTGGACTCACCAGAAAAGCATCGGATGTTTATGGCAGATTTAGGCCGCGTGGTGGCCGAACATTGTGGAGGTCTGGTAAACAGCGTCGTCTTGCCAGGAACAGAAGTTACAGTGTCGGATGGGTTACCGCTTAATGGCCAGCCGGTACGTTATCTCGGAATCAAAGAGAACATCCCTCACCTCCTTGTAGAGCCTGATGCTTCCTTACCTTCGCTCGCTAAAAACGTCTGGATGTATGCAGATCCTGAAGGCTGGAAAGAACATTTTGGAGCTGAGGAAGACTGCCTTACTCCTGAAATGATGCAGCTGTTCCGTAAAGGTATCCAGGCTCTTCAGAAAGAGCATGACACCCCTGAAATTAGCCTCACACTTCAGGACTGGCGCCTGGAGGAGGAAACACTGCCAGAAGAGGACAGTCAGGCCTATCAGGTCAGCGTTACCGGCCAACATAACATCCACTGTGAAGTTGTTAACAAGGAAGGTAACCCCTGTTTTGGTGTCATGTTCGAAATCGATCAGGGTGTGCCTGCCTTACACATCAACACCGGCGGGGATATGTTGCTCCACATTCATTGCGCCCATAACGGACTCGTTCTGACCCCTGATGCAAGCGGTCAGCGATTTGATAAGGCTCCCGTTGACCGCTTCTCTTATAACAGCCCATCCCTGCTGTTGTCTGCCGACTAACCAAGGCCAAATCTGAATTGTCCCGTTTAAGTAACCAACCCGCTGCCGCCAGGCGGGTAAATCCTCTTAATGGAGTTTTAATGCAAATCTCAACTGAAGTTCTGAACGTCTTATCTCGCTGCCGTGCTGAAGGGAACTTTCTTTTCCTGGCCGACCAGCTCGACCGCAGCATTTATGTTAAGACAAACAAAGTGCTCGAAGCCGCCGGTGGCAAATGGAACCGAAAAGAGCAGGCACATATTTTTACGGCGGATGCAGCTGAGCGTATCGAGCAAATCATTCTGACAGGTTCGGTTGACATCCCACGAGATCTGTTCAATTTCTTCCCTACACCTGAGAATTTAGTCACAGATATGGTTCTACGCGCTGAACCAGCTGCCGGGGAGCGTGTACTGGAGCCAGAGTTTGGTGATGGCCGCATTCTGAAAGCCTTAAAACTGGCGGCTCCGGATGCATTGATTACCGGGATCGAATTGAACGATGAGCGATTCCTTGCAGTGAAGAACGATAGTGTCCTTAGCACAGGAGTCGAGCTGGTGCATACCGACTTTCTTGGGTACCAGCCCGATGAAACTTTTGATGTTATCGTTATGAATCCACCATTCCTTAAACGCTCTGACGTTAAACATGTCATGCATGCCATCGCAATGCTCGCTAAGCGAGGTCGCTTACAGGCCATTCTGTCAGCTGGGGTATTGTTCCGGGAAGACACACTGACAAAAGCGCTCAGGGAGCGAGTCAAACAACTTGGCGGACAAATTTCGCCTCTTCCGGATGATACATTTAGGGAGTCCGGAACAAAGGTCAAAACAGCCCGCCTTGAAATTGATCTTCGCCGCTAACTGACAAGCAACCGGAAAGAAATCTTAATACGAGTAGCCGGTTAAAGTTACCTGACCGGCTTAACTGACTAAATCAATAAAGAGTGAACAGAAATGACGCATACTGCCGTTTCTCAGGCTAATAGTGCTTTGCAGCTACCCACGGTGGAGCATGTCTACGCTCTTCTGAAAGCAAATTGTAAACCTGACCGCTTTGACGGGCGTGACGGACCCGTGTGGGGCCAGGAATACTCGTGGAATCTGGCAAAAGATCGCTTACAGGATCTGGAGAAATACGGTAAGGCATATGTCTCCCGTCATGAAGACCGTATGGGGGAAGGATTTAGTTTTGGTCCTGACCTGTTAATTATTCGCTAACGCTCCTAATGCCTGATGATATGGTAAGCACAACTGGAAAAATATGTTTTCAAAGCCTATGACCACTTTCACACCAGAACGTATTGAACAAATTTTGGAATTTGCCGAGGGTAGTAACCCAAGCGAAGCAATGAGTCTCAGAGCTGACGAAGTTGCTGTACTGGCACGTATTGGAAAGGCAGTTATGTCGATTGCGCCTGTTTATCAGTGCGAGTTTTGCCACCATGACGCAACCGGGCAACTTCAGTGGCACTGGGAAGATGTGAACAAAGCTTTTTATGATAAATACGATCCAGACAGACGCGGAAGACGTCGAATCCTCTATACCGCCCCGCCGATGCCTTTAGTTTCGGCTGACCTGCTTAACATGGCTTCATCTGCTATTGAAGACTTGCTCACTAACAAAGACAGAAGTGGTGCGGGAATGTGGAATGACATTCCAGAACAGCTACGACGCGCAGCAGAACTGGTAATGGATAATAGCCGGGCCGCTGAAACAGAAGCGATGCTGATGCGTCTTTATGTAGAATGTGACACAGGTGAGCGCAGGGGCAACGGCACTCAATCTGGCGTAGCAATGCCTTCTTGGCAAACCGTTGAAGAGGCACGTGTGTTGCTAGGGGTGAAATGATGCAGTTCTCGCCAGGGCAGTTTGTAATTCACAACAAGAAGCGCCTTGCGGAACGAAGGTAGACGTACTGACTGAGGTTCACTCCCCTCTCGACTGGTGGCGTAATGCCGCCAGGTTTTGATTCATATATGCCGTCCGTTAACGCATTTATATCTGACATACCTAATTTATCCTGATTCTTTTTTACATAAAGTAAAAGCATCACTTAATGCGATATGTGGATGCCGATAGTTTCAGGCTAATGTTATAAGTTTTGCAATCGTTGCCAGTTTGGACACCACAGAAATGTCAGATGTAATTCCAAAAAGAAAGATTTCCGTCCTGAACGCACAATAAGGTTTGTCGAAAGGCAAATTATAGATTTGTAATTTCGAGCACCATATGGAGAAGTTTTTTATACTTTTACGAACATAGTGACCTTTAGGAAAAGCTTAAAATAACACCAAACCTAAAGGGGAATAAGAATGAAACATCTCGCTTTTATTACTGCTGTAGCCGGACTCGGTATGTCTGTTCAGGCCCCAGCTCAGATATATGAATCGGCCTTTAAAGACACGAACGGTATTGAGATCCACGCCCCGTCTTCTCGTCTTATGCTTAATCCGGCATCACCGGTAACTTTGACACTTATTTCAGGTCTTGATCGTTTCGTTAATGTCAAAGTCACGAAAGACACTGGAACTGTCATTCTTAATACTACGACTACACGGACGGGTGTATCAGACCGACTAACAGCTGCTGACGGTAGTGAGTTCTACGGCAAAAAAGTAACTTTGCCTGCTTTGGGTGAAGGCAAATTTGTCGTTCAGATAAACGTGTTAGATCTCAATCAGAAGCCTGTAGCGACCTATAACTATAACTGGCTAATTGATGTCACCCCTCCAGCGGCAAATGCTCTTACCGCTAATACTGGTTCTGGCTCTACCGCTGGTGACGTGTGGAAGCTTGGATTAGAGGCAACGGGGCAGTATGACTTCACCTCTTCGGGCGTAAGTGATGCAAATGGTATTGATAAGGGCCTAATATATATTTACAGGCAGGACGGTAGCCTCTACAGCACTACACAGATGCAGTATGACGTATCCGGCCAAAAGATGTACCACACTTACTCTAAGAATTCAGTTAAGGGAACCGGAATACCAGACAGCAACCTGGATGAAGACTTTACTGCAAAAGTTGTTATCTTCGATAACGCAGGTAATAGCCGAACGCTGCCAACTCAAAAATTTCGCTACGACAACACGCTGGGTGAGATGACACTGTGGGCCGTTCATGATCCAAATACGTCTTCCAGCGTCGTACCCGGGGTTTCTAATTATCCGGCTTACAAAGCCGGTATGGTCGTTAACGAAAACCCTATTCGATTAGTCTACCGGATCCCAAAATCTAACTACCGTGCTTATTCAGAAGGTGGGCTTCAGTTCATCAATCAATATTCCGCCCCCAAAGAGATAGCTGTAGACAGCACTTATGCTTATGTTGAAATGACTCTTCCCTATGGCTCAATTAATGGGGATATGGCTCGTATGGCGAACTTTGGCCAGTGGGGAGGGTATTATCCGTCATACAGCCTCGTTCTAAACCCATCTGCAAACCAAACGCCTGCATTTGCGGGTACCTGGGTAGATTTCCTCGATGACAAGGGGAACTGGGTTAAGTGGAAGGATTTTGAGAGTGTGGCTTCATCACGACTGCCAATTAAAATTTCCCGACTTCGTTTTAACGTTGAAGCCCGGCCCTTTGCACAAGAGATCGGCGGTAAGGCGACCTGCACCATTCCGGCAGGAAAAACCTCGTGTGAAGCGCCTGAGACGTTTGATATGGCCTTGGGTACCCAGGGCTACAATAGGATCCTTTACTTCGTTCGCAGCATCAGCAATCCCATTTTGCGGTCTGAGCAATGGATTATGACACGCTGGAACAATAAACAACTGCCGGTAATAAACTCGATATCATATGACGAGACTAACAAGCAGCTGGATGTACTGGCGTCACTTGAAGGCGATGGTAACTGGTTCGACTCGGTCTCATTGAGGGAATTTTATCTTTCCGATAAGAACACCGGTACCCGGATGTCACCCACAGGCGTAATCAAATCTCGTATCTCAGGTAACTACACGATTGCTTATGATTTATCCCGTCAGTCTGAAGGAAAATACAACGTTGAGGTCAACATCAGGGACTTCTTCCAGAACCAGACCAATAAAACTTTCGGAGAAATTGCTCTGGATAACACTCCTCCGACAGTGGCCATAACATTCGACGGAAAGCCGGTAAAAGACGATACGGTAGTGTACGGCCTGGAGAACCTCAGGATCGCTCTGGCAGATAATCTGACAACCCCGAGGATAACCCGTCTTCAGCTCGTAGGTGGCCCCACAGCTGATAACGTTGAGCTTACGTGGTCACCGGCAGGCAAAGATACATACATGCCTGAGTATCCGAGGCTGTTCCCAAATTTCGAACCATCTGAAAATTATTCAATTAGCGTAACAGTTGCCGATAGTCAGTCGAATACCAAAACCTATACTCAGAAGTTCAGTTATCTACCGAATAACCTTGTGCAGTTACATAATCTACGCACATTATCGGTCAGTTCGCCTCTCAAAACGACAGATGGCGTACCCCTTGCGTACCTGTCCACTAACGTTCTGCGTAAGACAAATGGAGAAATTGCTAAAGGGGTCCAGAACGCAACGCTGACTGTGCGGAAGGATGCAGCCTTCGGTATTAAATTTAACGGGGCACAGGCGGCTCCAGGTGAGTCAGTTGAGGTGCAAATAGATATGGGCCAGGGGGATAATCTTCTGTTACCCGTTTATCCTTCCGAAAATGGGAAAGTTGGCACCTCAGAATTCATGATTCAGATCGACGAGTTGAAGTAACTACCCGGAGCCGACAGTAAAACTGACGGCTTCAATTTTACTGCCCTCCTTGACTCCGATCAGCCAGTACGTCTTCAGAGATTCGCAAGGAAGAACCGAAAGAAAAGTTACTTTAATCGTACGTTTCCAGCGATGCTTTTAAAAGACAATGCACACTCGTTGATTACGACAATGGGAGTGAGTGTCGAAACCCTTGAGTAAGGATACCCGGTAAATATACAGCCCCGGGGATCCTCTTCCTTCAACCGGGGATGACAACGGTAGTGAGTCCGGCAACTCACTCCCGTTGTCACTTCTCTGACATATCGTCATACGAGCTTACTCAAGTGCATCCACAAAGATGGGATCGTTTTGAATCTAAACTGGTACTGGTTAGCCAGTCACTTGCATCTATTCCCCCGTCGATACTTAAGTGACAATTGTAGTGATCTGCAATACTGGTGTCTCAGAAACACTGACGACGGTAGAGACTCAATACCCGGCACTGTTGCAAATAGTCGGTGGTGATAAACTTATCATCCCCTTTTGCTGATGGAGCTGCACATGAACCCATTCAAAGGCCGGCATTTTCAGCGTGACATCATTCTGTGGGCCGTACGCTGGTACTGCAAATACGGCATCAGTTACCGTGAGCTGCAGGAGATGCTGGCTGAACGCGGAGTGAATGTCGATCACTCCACGATTTACCGCTGGGTTCAGCGTTATGCGCCTGAAATGGAAAAACGGCTGCGCTGGTACTGGCGTAACCCTTCCGATCTTTGCCCGTGGCACATGGATGAAACCTACGTGAAGGTCAATGGCCGCTGGGCGTATCTGTACCGGGCCGTCGACAGCCGGGGCCGCACTGTCGATTTTTATCTCTCCTCCCGTCGTAACAGCAAAGCTGCATACCGGTTTCTGGGTAAAATCCTCAACAACGTGAAGAAGTGGCAGATCCCGCGATTCATCAACACGGATAAAGCGCCCGCCTATGGTCGCGCGCTTGCTCTGCTCAAACGCGAAGGCCGGTGCCCGTCTGACGTTGAACACCGACAGATTAAGTACCGGAACAACGTGATTGAATGCGATCATGGCAAACTGAAACGGATAATCGGCGCCACGCTGGGATTTAAATCCATGAAGACGGCTTACGCCACCATCAAAGGTATTGAGGTGATGCGTGCACTACGCAAAGGCCAGGCCTCAGCATTTTATTATGGTGATCCCCTGGGCGAAATGCGCCTGGTAAGCAGAGTTTTTGAAATGTAAGGCCTTTGAATAAGACAAAAGGCTGCCTCATCGCTAACTTTGCAACAGTGCCGCGCGACGAGCAGCAGCACCAGGAGCAGAAGCACGTCGAGAAAAAGCAACAGCAGATCGAGCAGCGCCCACGGCGGGCCGCTCGCATCGGATAAGTCGAAAAATCCGGCTAAAGTGGCCGAGCTGCACATCAGGCCGCGCGGTTTTCCTCCCTGATCGCCGGCGCGGTTTCTTCCTCCCTGAACCGCATGCAGACTTGCCGCCTCGGACACCCCGAGGCGGTTTTTTTTCGCCTCGCTCGAGCATCGCCGCATCCGACGATGCCGAGACGACCAGGCCGCGCACGTCGAGCTGCAGCATCGCCATTGCCGACGATGGCACCAGGTCGCCGGCGGTGGCCACCGACCTCGAGCTCGCATCGCCACATCCGACGATGCGCGCCGGCGTCGACCATCGCCAGGTCTGACGATGGCGGCCGCCCTGCCCTGGATCTCGCATCGCCATTTCTGGCGATGAGATCCACGGAGCGGCCATTTAGACCCGCCAATAACGACCCGGCCAAGATAAATCGCATGACGGCCTTTTTGGCCGGGGGTAGCATGACCGGACACTTTGCGTATGCCCAAAGGAGCCCGCAAGTATGCGCAGGACGAAGCCAGTAGCCGCGCCGATGGTGGCGCGGGTCTATCTGCGCGTCAGCACCGACGCGCAGGACTTGGAACGCCAAGAGGCGATCACTACGGCCGCGAAGGCCGCCGGCTACTACGTCGCCGGCATCTACCGTGAGAAGGCATCCGGCGCACGCGCCGACCGGCCTGAGCTGCTGCGCATGATCGGCGACCTACAGCCCGGCGAGGTGGTCATTGCCGAGAAGATCGACCGCATCAGCCGCCTACCTTTGCCCGAGGCCGAGCGCCTGGTGGCCTCGATACAGGCCAAAGGCGCAAGCCTGGCCGTCCCTGGCGTGGTCGATCTATCCGACCTGGCGGCCGAGGCCCAGGGCGTCGCCAAGATCGTGCTGGAAGCCGTGCAGATCATGCTTTTTCGCCTGGCCTTGCAGATGGCCCGCGACGACTACGAGGACAGGCGCGAACGCCAGCGCCAAGGCATTGAGTTGGCCCGCCAGGCCGGGCGGTACAAGGGCCGCCGTGCTGATCCGAAGCGCCGCGCCCAAGTTGTCGCGCTGCGCAAGTCCGGCTACAGCATCAACAAGACCGCCGAGCTGGCCGGGTACAGTGCGGCCCAGGTGAAACGGATATGGGCCGAGGTCAGCCAGGCCGAAGCGAAGCAGCACGGCGCGTTCGTGGAGGACGCATTGACGGAAGCCGATGCCCTGGCCGCTGTCGGCCAGGATGAGCGCCAGGAGGAAAGGGCATGAAGAAGCCGAACCAAGACGACGAGCCGTTTTTCATCACCGAGGAGATTGCGGCCGAAATGATCGCCGGCGGCTATGAGTTCGAGCTGCCGCCCATTCCTTGCACCATCCGCCTACGCGACGTGCTGGAGCGCATGACCGATGCTGAGCTAGCATTGCAGCCGGGCGAGATCGCCGACCAGGAGCGTGAACGCTGCCGGCGCAAGCCGTGTTCAACCTCATGATCTGGTCATGGTATTTTTCATGGCACTGAGCCTGATAGTTCTTGCAAATTGTTGTCACTAAAGGGTTTGTGTGCTTGTTTACAATCGAGTGGGTATCGGAGACGAAGAAGGACAAGGTACATGCTGACCGATACCAAGCTGCGCAATCTCAAGCCCAGGGACAAACTCTACAAAGTGAATGACCGGGAAGGTCTCTATGTGGGGGTCGCCTCAGAAAACGGAATCTATGGTCACTCCCGTTTTTGCAACACCGATTTTGACGACAAGTTGGCTTGCTTGAATCTATCCGGCGTCTGAATGGGATTTTATTCCCGCGCCTCGATGAGTTCCGCGCCTGATGAACCTCCAGAAAATATACGGCTTCAATGAGCCTTTCCGTTTTACAGGTTCCTCAACAGGCCGGTGGGCCGTTAGTATCATCAATATCAGTATTCGCAAAACCAGATGAATGATTGTTTAAACTGGTGTATTTCTGCCTTTATGCTTCGTAAGTTTGCTGTCGCGCCGTCAGTGCCCAGGCTATTCTGGCCAGCTTGTTTGCCAGAGCACAGGTGACGACAAAGTTGCTTTTCCGACACAACAACTCCCTGACCCAGTCGGCCAACTTGCCAGACTGGTGTTCCAGTTTTTGTATGAATACCCTGGCACACTGAACCAACAAAGTTCGGATCTTTTTGTTGCCCCGCTTGCTAATCCCTAACAATGTCGTCCGACCTCCCGTGCTGTACTGTCGGGGTACCAGCCCTGTTGCCGCCGCAAAGTCACGGCTGCTGGCGTACTGCTTCCCGTCGCCAATCTCAGTTGAAATAGTACTGGCAGTCAGCGTTCCAACGCAGGGAATACTCAGCAAGCGCTGTCCAACCTCATCTTCGTCCAACTTTCGTTTCAACTGAGATTCCAGATCTTTAATCTGCTCAACAAGATAGTGATAATGCTGTTGTAATTTCAGCAGTAACTGGCTGAGATAAAGAGGCAAACTACTGTCCTCAAGAAGGGTACTCAGTCGACTAATAACGGCAGCACCTCGCGGAACGCTGATACCAAATTCCAGCAGAAAAGCATGCATCTGATTAGTTGTTTTCACCTTATCCTGAACCAGGGATTCACGGACACGATGCAGAGCTCGCATTGCCTGCTGAGATTCGGTTCTGGGCTGCACGAAACGCATAGATGGACGTGATGCTGCTTCACAGATAGCTTCAGCATCAACGAAGTCATTTTTGTTGCTTTTAACGAATGGGCGGACAAATTGCGGTGATATCAGCTTTGGAAAATGCCCTAACTCTTCCAGCTTGCGTGCCATAAAGTGAGAACCGCCACAGGCTTCCATCGCGATGGTTGTTGCCGGGCATGTCGCCAGAAATTCGATTAGCTTTGGTCGGGTGAATTTTTTACGGTAAACGGCCTTCCCACGATGATCCTGACAATGAATATGGAAAGAGTTCTTACCCAGATCGATACCAATAAGCGCAATGTTTTCCATGATGGTTCTCCGAATGAAAGCCTGTCCTCAGCATAGTACTGGGAAGGAGGGAGTGACCATCTCATTAAATAAAGCACGCTAAGCCGGTTGCAGCGGTCGTAGCGGCCTGAACTTGCCCGCGCCGATCTTGGCGCTGCTGCGCCAGAGGTAATCGCCGGTGAGGTTGATGTGCTCCCAACCGAGCGGCGACAGGTACTGCAACAGCGCGTCATCAATGGCATGGCCGTTGCCACGCAGCGCGTGCGCAGCCCGTTCCAGATAGACCGTGTTCCACAACACGACGGCAGCCGTTACCAGATTGAGGCCGCTAGCCCGGTAGCGCTGCTGCTCGAAACTGCGGTCGCGGATTTCACCCAGGCGGTTGAAAAACACTGCCCTGGCCAGCGCATTGCGCGCCTCGCCCTTGTTCAGGCCGGCATGCACGCGGCGGCGCAGTTCCACGCTTTGCAGCCAGTCCAGGATGAACAGCGTGCGCTCGATGCGGCCCAGCTCGCGGAGCGCCACGGCCAGGCCGTTCTGGCGTGGGTAGCTGCCGAGCTTTCGGAGCATCAGGGAGGCCGTCACCGTGCCCTGCTTGATCGAGGTGGCCAGCCGCAGGATTTCGTCCCAATGGGCGCGGACGTGCTTGATGTTGAGCGTGCCGCCGATCATGGGTTTCAGCGCGTCATAGGCGGCGTCGCCCTTCGGGATGTAGAGCTTGGTGTCGCCCAGGTCGCGGATGCGCGGCGCGAAGCGGAAGCCCAGGAGGTGCATCAGGGCGAAGACGTGATCGGTGAAGCCCGCCGTGTCGGTGTAATGCTCCTCGATCCGCAAGTCGGACTCGTGGTACAGCAGGCCGTCGAGCACGTAGGTCGAATCGCGCACGCCGACGTTCACGACCTTGGTGTGAAATGGCGCGTACTGGTCAGAAATGTGGGTGTAGAACGTCCGCCCTGGGCTGCTCCCGTATTTCGGGTTGATGTGGCCGGTGCTCTCGGCCTTGCTGCCGGTGCGGAAGTTCTGGCCGTCCGACGATGAGGTGGTGCCGTCGCCCCAGTGCTCGGCGAAGGGATGGCGGAACTGTGCGTTGACCAGATCGGCCAGCGCCGCCCCGTAGGTTTCGTCGCGGATGTGCCAGGCTTGCAGCCAAGCCAGCTTGGCGTAGGTCGTGCCGGGGCAAGACTCCGCCATCTTGGTCAGGCCCAGGTTGATCGCGTCGGCGAGGATCGTGGTCAGCAACAGGTTCTTGTCTTTGGCCGGGTCGCCCGATTTCAGATGCGCGAAATGCCGAGTGAAGCCCGTCCATTCGTCCACCTCCAGCAGCAGTTCGGTGATCTTGACGTGCGGCAGGATCATTGCCGTCTGGTCGATCAGCGCTTGGGCGGTGTCGGGTACCGCCGCGTCGAGCGGCGTGATCTTCAAGCCTGACTCGGTGATGATGGCGTCCGGCAGCTCGTTGGCCGTCGCCATACGGTTGACGGTGGCAAGCTGTGTTTCCAGCAGCGTCAGCCGGTCGTTCAGGTACCGGTTGCAGTCGGTGGCCACGGCCAGCGGCAATTCGCTGGCCTGCTTGAGGCTGGCGAATTTCGCGGGCGGCACCAGGTAGTCCTCGAAGTCCTTGAACTGGCGCGACCCCTGCACCCAGATGTCGCCGGAACGCAACGCGTTCTTCATCTCCGACAGCGCGCACAGTTCGTAGTAGCGCCGGTCGATGCCGGTGTCGGTCATGACCAGCTTCTGCCAGCGCGGCTTGATGAACTCGGTCGGCGCGTCGGCGGGCACCTTGCGGGCGTTGTCGCTGTTCATGCCGCGCAGCACCTCGATGGCGTCGAGCACGTCCTTCGCGGCGGGAGCGGCCCGCAGCTTGAGCACGGCAAGGAATTCCGGCGCGTAGCGGCGCAGCGTGGCGTAGCTTTCGCCGATGCGGTGCAGGAAATCGAAGTCCTCGGGCTGCGCAAGCTTCTGCGCTTCGGTGACGCTCTCGGCGAAGGCATCCCAGGACATGACGGCCTCGATGGCGGCGAACGGATCGCGGCCCGCCTGCTTGGCCTCGATCAGCGCCTGGCCGATGCGGCCGAACAGCCGCACCTTGGCGTTGATCGCCTTGCCGGACGCCTGGAATTGCTGCTGATGCTTGTTCTTGGCGGCGTTGAACAGCTTGCCCAGGATGCGGTCGTGCAGGTCGATGATTTCGTCGGTGACGGTGGCCATGCCCTCGATGGCAAGCGCCACCAGGGTGGCATAGCGTCGCTGCGCCTCGAACTTGGCCAGGTCGGCGGGCGTCATCTGGCCACCCTCACGGGCGATCTTGAGCAGGCGGTTCTGGTGCACCGACCGCTCGATGCCAGAAGGCAGGTCGAGCGCCTGCCACGCTTTGAGGCGTTCGATGTGTTCCAGCATGTGCCGCGAATTCGGTTTGACGGGCGATTGGCGCAGCCAGGCCAGCCAGGTCGTTTTGCCGTTGTCCCGACGCTTGAGCAGATCGTCGAGGCGGCGGCGATGCGCGTCCGACAGCGGTTCGGCCAAGGCATCGTAGATGCGCCGGTTGGCGCGGGTGATTGCTTCGGCGCTCGCCCGCTCGACGGCGTTGAGGGCAGGCAGAATGACCGACTGCTGCCGCAGGTGCTCGATCAAGGTGCTGGCCAGCACGATGCCCTTGTCGGTCTGCAAGGCCATCTCGGTCAGCAACTGGACGGCCTGCCGGTAGTGGCCCATGGTAAAGGGCTGGAAGCCGAACACCGTTTGCAGTTCGACCAGGTGCTCGCGCCGGGTCTGCTCCCGCTGCCCGTATTCGTCCCAGCTTTCGACGCTGACCTTGAGCTGGTCGGCGACCAGTTTCAACAAGGGCGGAAACGGCGGCTCATCGACGCCCAGGATGACACCAGGAAAGCGCAGGTAACAGAGCTGCACGGCGAAGCCCAGCCGGTTGGCCGGGCCGCGCCGCTGCCGGATGATGGAGAGGTCGGTTTCGCTGAACGTGTAGTGACGGATCAACTCATCCTTGGTGTCCGGCAACGCCAGCAGGCTTTCGCGCTCGGCGGCGGACAGGATTGAACGACGTGGCATATTTACTGATCCGTTCTCAAGTATTGATACAGGGTTTCGCGACTGATTCCGAATTCACGAGCCAGCTTGGCACTGTTGCAAAGTTAGCGATGAGGCAGCCTTTTGTCTTATTCAAAGGCCTTACATTTCAAAAACTCTGCTTACCAGGCGCATTTCGCCCAGGGGATCACCATAATAAAATGCTGAGGCCTGGCCTTTGCGTAGTGCACGCATCACCTCAATACCTTTGATGGTGGCGTAAGCCGTCTTCATGGATTTAAATCCCAGCGTGGCGCCGATTATCCGTTTCAGTTTGCCATGATCGCATTCAATCACGTTGTTCCGGTACTTAATCTGTCGGTGTTCAACGTCAGACGGGCACCGGCCTTCGCGTTTGAGCAGAGCAAGCGCGCGACCATAGGCGGGCGCTTTATCCGTGTTGATGAATCGCGGGATCTGCCACTTCTTCACGTTGTTGAGGATTTTACCCAGAAACCGGTATGCAGCTTTGCTGTTACGACGGGAGGAGAGATAAAAATCGACAGTGCGGCCCCGGCTGTCGACGGCCCGGTACAGATACGCCCAGCGGCCATTGACCTTCACGTAGGTTTCATCCATGTGCCACGGGCAAAGATCGGAAGGGTTACGCCAGTACCAGCGCAGCCGTTTTTCCATTTCAGGCGCATAACGCTGAACCCAGCGGTAAATCGTGGAGTGATCGACATTCACTCCGCGTTCAGCCAGCATCTCCTGCAGCTCACGGTAACTGATGCCGTATTTGCAGTACCAGCGTACGGCCCACAGAATGATGTCACGCTGAAAATGCCGGCCTTTGAATGGGTTCATGTGCAGCTCCATCAGCAAAAGGGGATGATAAGTTTATCACCACCGACTATTTGCAACAGTGCCCCTGCGCGAGCATGTGCATCACTGGCTGGACAAGGTCGCCAATGTGCGGGCACACGGCACCACAGGTGAGGCACCTCAGCTGCGTTTTGAACGTGACGAACAGGCTCTGCTCAAGCCCTACCTGTCACCCTCTTGCGTCACATCTGAAGCCCGTGAGACCCGCAAGGCGGATAAGACCGGACTGATCTCCTGGAAGGCCAACAAGTACTCTGTGCCCATGGCCTGGCAGCAAAGCCGTGTCGGTGTGCTGGAAGACGACAGCCAGCTGCATGTGATTGATCTACAAACTGGCGAAGTGATTGCCCAGCATGCGTTGGCGGGCGGCAAAGGTCAGATTATCAAAAACACCCACCACTACCGTGACCATGCCCAGCGCCGGCAGCAGCTGGAGCAGGACATTCAAGTACTGGTGGGCGACGAGGCACTCAGCCTGGCCTTGTGTGATCAGTTGCGGAGATCCTTGCCCAAGGTCTATAAGGATCAACTGTTCGCAGTACGCAACCTGCTGAGTAAGCACGCACCTGTTGAACGGGACATGCTGTTGAACCTGAGCCAGAAGCCGGGCCTGACCGCCCGACAGATCGAAGCGTATCTGGTGGCCACCCAGCTGGCCAGCCGGCGTGAGCGTCTGCCTGAGCCCGTGCCAGAGGCTCCGTCAGAGCTGGACTTGAGTGCATACCGACAGCTTGGCCGCTCGACTGGCCAGGAGGTGACCCATGGGCATGCTTGAACAGACTGCCGCCCAGTACCGTAGCCTGCGCATGACCTCCATCGCCGCAGAGCTCGCCCAGTTACTGGCCGAGGCCGAAGCCAGTGAAATGTCGTTCCTGAGCTTTGCACAGCGACTGGCTGAATACGAACTCCAGCAGCGTCAGGCCAACCGGGTACAGCGCAATTACAAGACGGCAGGCTTTCCTGCGCACAAGCATCTGGAGGGCTTTGACTATCGCCACCAGACCACCATCAGCAAGCGCCAGATCAACAGCCTGCTGGACTTCCGGTTCATCGACGAGCGCAACAACGTGATCTTCATCGGCCCGCCAGGCGTGGGCAAGACCCACCTGGCCATCGGGATTGGCCACAAGGCCGTCGAGGCCGGATACCGGGTATTGTTTCGCACCGCGCTGGAGTTGGTGGAAGAACTGGAGCTGGCAGAAATGAAGGGCGAGCTGAAAAAGAAAATCAGCCAGCTGAGCAAGGTCGACCTCTTGATCATCGATGAGCTGGGCTACCTGCCCATGACCCGGCAGGCCCGCTACAACCTGTTCCAGCTGATCAACAGTCTGTACGAATACCGGTCTATCATCCTGACCACCAACAAGGACTTCACCTGCTGGGGCGAGTTCTTCCACGACGACAACGTGGCAGTACCGATCATCGACCGAATCATCCATCACTCACACATCTTTATGCTGGGAGGAGAGAGCTATCGGCTGAAACAGAAAACAACGGGTTAAACGTGCAAGGGTGGGTCAATTTTATTGGCCAAAGGTGGGTCAAAATTAATGGCCATTGACAAATGGCAAGAAGCACAGGCTCCAAATGTGACTTTATGACGTCGACGACTATCCGCACCTGAGCGGATACCTCTGCGGGGACGGTGTGGTTCATGCATGACGCCTAACGTTTGACATGAGGGGCGGCCAAGGGCGCCAGCCCTTGGACGTCCCCCTCGATGGAAGGGTTAGGCATCACTGCGTGTTCGCTCGAATGCCTGGCGTGTTTGAACCATGTACACGGCTGGACCATCTGGGGTGGTTACGGTACCTTGCCTCTCAAACCCCGCTTTCTCGTAGCATCGGATCGCTCGCAAGTTGCTCGGCGACGGGTCCGTTTGGATCTTGGTGACCTCGGGATCATTGAACAGCAACTCAACCAGAGCTCGAACCAGCTTGGTTCCCAAGCCTTTGCCCAGTTGTGATGCATTCGCCAGTAACTGGTCTATTCCGCGTACTCCTGGATCGGTTTCTTCTTCCCACCATCCGTCCCCGCTTCCAAGAGCAACGTACGACTGGGCATACCCAATCGGCTCTCCATTCAGCATTGCAATGTATGGAGTGACGGACTCTTGCGCTAAAACGCTTGGCAAGTACTGTTCCTGTACGTCAGCAAGTGTCGGGCGTGCTTCTTCTCCGCCCCACCACTCGACGATATGAGATCGATTTAGCCACTCATAGAGCATCGCAAGGTCATGCTCAGTCATGAGGCGCAGTGTGACGGAATCGTTGCTGTTGGTCACGATGCTGTACTTTGTGATGCCTAACTTTGTTTTAGGGCGACTGCCCTGCTGCGTAACATCGTTGCTGCGTAACATCGTTGCTGCTCCATAACATCAAACATCGACCCACGGCGTAACGCGCTTGCTGCTTGGATGCCCGAGGCATAGACTGTACAAAAAAACAGTCATAACAAGCCATGAAAACCGCCACTGCGCCGTTACCACCGCTGCGTTCGGTCAAGGTTCTGGACCAGTTGCGTGAGCGCATACGCTACTTGCATTACAGCTTACCAACCGAACAGGCTTATGTCAACTGGGTTCGTGCCTTCATCCGTTTCCACGGTGTGCGTCACCCGGCAACCTTGGGCAGCAGCGAAGTCGAGGCATTTCTGTCCTGGCTGGCGAACGAGCGCAAGGTTTCGGTCTCCACGCATCGTCAGGCATTGGCGGCCTTGCTGTTCTTCTACGGCAAGGTGCTGTGCACGGATCTGCCCTGGCTTCAGGAGATCGGAAGACCTCGGCCGTCGCGGCGCTTGCCGGTGGTGCTGACCCCGGATGAAGTGGTTCGCATCCTCGGTTTTCTGGAAGGCGAGCATCGTTTGTTCGCCCAGCTTCTGTATGGAACGGGCATGCGGATCAGTGAGGGTTTGCAACTGCGGGTCAAGGATCTGGATTTCGATCACGGCACGATCATCGTGCGGGAGGGCAAGGGCTCCAAGGATCGGGCCTTGATGTTACCCGAGAGCTTGGCACCCAGCCTGCGCGAGCAGCTGTCGCGTGCACGGGCATGGTGGCTGAAGGACCAGGCCGAGGGCCGCAGCGGCGTTGCGCTTCCCGACGCCCTTGAGCGGAAGTATCCGCGCGCCGGGCATTCCTGGCCGTGGTTCTGGGTTTTTGCGCAGCACACGCATTCGACCGATCCACGGAGCGGTGTCGTGCGTCGCCATCACATGTATGACCAGACCTTTCAGCGCGCCTTCAAACGTGCCGTAGAACAAGCAGGCATCACGAAGCCCGCCACACCGCACACCCTCCGCCACTCGTTCGCGACGGCCTTGCTCCGCAGCGGTTACGACATTCGAACCGTGCAGGATCTGCTCGGCCATTCCGACGTCTCTACGACGATGATTTACACGCATGTGCTGAAAGTTGGCGGTGCCGGAGTGCACTCACCGCTTGATGCGCTGCCGGGCACTGTTGCAAATAGTCGGTGGTGATAAACTTATCATCCCCTTTTGCTGATGGAGCTGCACATGAACCCATTCAAAGGCCGGCATTTTCAGCGTGACATCATTCTGTGGGCCGTACGCTGGTACTGCAAATACGGCATCAGTTACCGTGAGCTGCAGGAGATGCTGGCTGAACGCGGAGTGAATGTCGATCACTCCACGATTTACCGCTGGGTTCAGCGTTATGCGCCTGAAATGGAAAAACGGCTGCGCTGGTACTGGCGTAACCCTTCCGATCTTTGCCCGTGGCACATGGATGAAACCTACGTGAAGGTCAATGGCCGCTGGGCGTATCTGTACCGGGCCGTCGACAGCCGGGGCCGCACTGTCGATTTTTATCTCTCCTCCCGTCGTAACAGCAAAGCTGCATACCGGTTTCTGGGTAAAATCCTCAACAACGTGAAGAAGTGGCAGATCCCGCGATTCATCAACACGGATAAAGCGCCCGCCTATGGTCGCGCGCTTGCTCTGCTCAAACGCGAAGGCCGGTGCCCGTCTGACGTTGAACACCGACAGATTAAGTACCGGAACAACGTGATTGAATGCGATCATGGCAAACTGAAACGGATAATCGGCGCCACGCTGGGATTTAAATCCATGAAGACGGCTTACGCCACCATCAAAGGTATTGAGGTGATGCGTGCACTACGCAAAGGCCAGGCCTCAGCATTTTATTATGGTGATCCCCTGGGCGAAATGCGCCTGGTAAGCAGAGTTTTTGAAATGTAAGGCCTTTGAATAAGACAAAAGGCTGCCTCATCGCTAACTTTGCAACAGTGCCCGCGCAGGTGCTGCTCATCACGGAAGGTCTCGCCGTAAAAGCAGTCCTGCTTGACGTATTTGACGCCCGCTTCAACCTTGCCCTTGCTCTCGGGGTCATAGCCTTCGCAAGCATGGATACGAAAGCCGGCTGTGGTGGCGTACTGATGAAAACGCTCGTTGAGGGTCAGCTCCCGGTATTTCTCCTCAATCACCACCAGCTTGGTCTGGTCGTACACCAGCTCTTCAGGCATGCCGCCAAAGTAGCGCAGCGCTTCGTCATGCAGCTGGATGAACTGCCGGGTATCCAGCGGCTTAAACGACAGGCCCACATACATCAGCCGCGAGTACGCCAGCACAAACACAACAAAGTGCACCACTGTTTCCACGCCACCAATCAGCACGTTACGCAGCTCGCCCGGGTCAACCTGGCACTGCACACCCGGCACCTCATCAACCACCGGCTCGTAATATCGGTGCTGACCGGTTGCAACCTCTTCCTTCAGCGCGCTGACGTAACGACGAATACTGCGCTCGGAGGTCGGCAGCTCACCCAGTTTCTCCTTGAGCTTGCGGGCAATCTTGACTGCACTGAGCCCGGGAAAGCTGGCCAGCAAGCTGATCAGGTATCCCCGGTAGGTGTCGAGCTGTTTGCTGCGGACAGGGTTATCCAGCTTGCGGGCAGTGGTTGTTTCATCCTGACGCAGATACTTGCGCACGCTGTTGCGCGAGATGCCCAGCTCCCGGCTGATGGCCCGAATGGAAAGTCCTTTGCCATCGTCATGTAATGATTTTATTTTGTGTATCACGTTCCACCTCATCATCAGAACGGTTCCCGGCCTGCCAAAAGGCTGGGAACCCTATCTGCATTTCTGGCCGGTTGGCCACCTTGGGGTGGGTCAAAATTAATGGCCAGGGCACTGTTGCAAAGTTAGCGATGAGGCAGCCTTTTGTCTTATTCAAAGGCCTTACATTTCAAAAACTCTGCTTACCAGGCGCATTTCGCCCAGGGGATCACCATAATAAAATGCTGAGGCCTGGCCTTTGCGTAGTGCACGCATCACCTCAATACCTTTGATGGTGGCGTAAGCCGTCTTCATGGATTTAAATCCCAGCGTGGCGCCGATTATCCGTTTCAGTTTGCCATGATCGCATTCAATCACGTTGTTCCGGTACTTAATCTGTCGGTGTTCAACGTCAGACGGGCACCGGCCTTCGCGTTTGAGCAGAGCAAGCGCGCGACCATAGGCGGGCGCTTTATCCGTGTTGATGAATCGCGGGATCTGCCACTTCTTCACGTTGTTGAGGATTTTACCCAGAAACCGGTATGCAGCTTTGCTGTTACGACGGGAGGAGAGATAAAAATCGACAGTGCGGCCCCGGCTGTCGACGGCCCGGTACAGATACGCCCAGCGGCCATTGACCTTCACGTAGGTTTCATCCATGTGCCACGGGCAAAGATCGGAAGGGTTACGCCAGTACCAGCGCAGCCGTTTTTCCATTTCAGGCGCATAACGCTGAACCCAGCGGTAAATCGTGGAGTGATCGACATTCACTCCGCGTTCAGCCAGCATCTCCTGCAGCTCACGGTAACTGATGCCGTATTTGCAGTACCAGCGTACGGCCCACAGAATGATGTCACGCTGAAAATGCCGGCCTTTGAATGGGTTCATGTGCAGCTCCATCAGCAAAAGGGGATGATAAGTTTATCACCACCGACTATTTGCAACAGTGCCCTAACTAATGAATATCTAGGAAAAACCCCTGTGGTTGTGGACGTGAGCAATACCGAAGCTGGTTCTACTTTTGGGATTTCATTATTTAGACATGAAAATGTTGCTATAAAGATTTTTACAGTAATGCCTTCAGCAGAAAATAATTTTGCTGTTTCTGGACCTGACGTTGCAACTATGTCATTGCCGGGAAAAGCACCTTTAAACGTAGTAAATGATGGGAATGGCGCTTCTGTTCATATAGAACTAAGACCTTATATGTCTGAACCTGCGCACACCCCATATTAATATAACAAGAAATTAAAAATATAAATCATATGAACTGCATCATAAAGATGCAGTTCAATATTTATTCTGATACTTTTAATTTTTCTTTTATGAACTCCTCTAGTTCCTTAATAAAACCCGCATTTATCCTATTGAATTCAAAGCGAATTTTTCTACCAGTATTGTTTTTACTGATTCTTGCATACTTATCTTTGTTATCAAAAGTAATAAGATCACTTGTTTCCCATTTTGTGGAATAAGTTTTTTCACAAACACTTTCCACAGATTGTGTGATTTTTTCCATTACAACTTTTTGAGCAACCTGGAGATCTCCAATGTCTAAATCTTTTGTTTCCTCTTTAACATTATCTATTACTTCATCTAAAGGAAATAGATTTTTTTGCACATATTTCTGTAAACGAGACAAGCGACTATAATAGGAGTTCGGGATTCCTTCATAATCCGGGAATAAAGAGATCAATGTTTCGTCAATACGGGCCGCCTGGATTCTTTTGGCTACCGATACATGACTAATCCCAAGATATGCTGCGAGTTCTTCATTAGTAGAAAATCCTTTTTCTTCCATTTTTTTGATAAATTGAAACCCAACTTCTCTATATGAAAATTTTCGAGATGTTTGTGCTGCGGATATAATTGAATTTATATCATCTTCGGTTAGTTCATCCGGAAGAACCCACAGGGGGAGATCCTTTTCTGCCTTTATACAGCAGAAACGTCTGCGACTTCCTTCTATTAATAAATAAACCCCATCTCTTTTTACAGCGATCCCTTCGGTATCGACCCCTCTTTCTTCAATCTGCTTAAGAATATCTCTAACAGAATAATCTGTAAGGGCTTCTTGATTTCGTGGGTTCGCTGGATGGACTAAGGTCTCCTTCTCCACTCTCTGGGCTGGAACAATCACATGTTCCGCTTCAAGTCTCCGGCCCTTATGAAGAGTGAATAACTTTTTTATGCGAGGTGCTGTTTTCAAACCCGCAAGACCTGAACGGTGACCGACTTCTGTCCGCTTTGGTGCGTTTAAATATCGAGATTTATCATTCCCGATATGTTGCTCATCGCTCATGCGTTAACTCCTTGCTTAGCTGAAAAACTTTTTATTTCATTTATAAATTGCTGATATACCTGTAATACAGATTCTTCTGCGACATCAAGCTGCTTTGCGGAACAAAGTTCCTCTGATTTTTTGATATCAAGCACTGTACGCCCTTTGGAAGCAGCTGCCTTAAATGCTTCAGAATTTTTTATGTTAGCGGACATCAAAAGGTCCTGAACAGTTCTGATTAATTTATCCAAAACTATTCTTTCATATGGACTTTTGTCATCTACATTGACAGCAAGAACTTTGAACCATTTTAAATTGTCGCCCTTACTTGGTGATTGTTTAAACCTTTCACTTATTGTAAGCATGAAGTCTGTAGTAGAGGCGTAATCATATTCACGTGGTGACACTGCGACAAGAATCCCATCGGCCGCTTCGTCAGCAGCCCAGATCAAAGGTGAATCTTCAGGTGGAGTGTCTATAATAATCAAATCATAGTTCTGCTTCAGTACCGGTAAGATAACTTCCTTGAAACGTAGTAACAAAGACGTACGTTCTTCTCTAGAACATTGCCAGTATTTATCTTTAAAACGAGCATCTGTCGGAAAAGCCGTTATTACGTCCAAGTTTGGCAGATGCGTTGAAAAAGGCATATTAGTGATGATTTCTTCTTCAGAGAATCCTGAATCTAAATATTTTTTATACTCAGAATTTTCTTCATAAATTCCAAGGATTGCATCAATTGCTGTAAGGAAGACATCATCTTCTGAGACACTTTGAATCATGCTGCTTCCAATCGAACCTTGTGGGTCCCATTCGATCATTAATACACGTGCATTGAGTTGTAGATCTAAAGCAGCTGCTACTGCTAAAGCTACAGATGTAGTGCTTTTCCCTGTACCGCCTTTATGATTCTGAGTAACAATAGCTCTGCTAAAGTAATGATCGCGGTACTTGGGATAACCCAGGGCATCCATTATTTTTTGAACATCCCAGCGGGTGTAAAGATGATTTTTGTTTTGATAAATAGGTGCACCAACAAGTTCTTTTTCTTCTAAGTCCGAAAGTATTTTATTGAACGTTACTCGTGACTTCCCAAAAAAATCAGAGAGATTTTTTTTATTCAAACAGTGGTTATAGATCAGTCTATCAACACCATCAACACTATCATCAGAAACAGATACTCTTGATGAAGCCATCAGAGATTCCTTTAGAGAAATCTGCTCGCTTTTCATGCGCTGACCAACGAGGGCGATCTTTTCAAGTAAATTCATGGTTATGACCTTTTTGCACTGAAAACCGACTTTTACGCATATATGTAAACTTTACGTATAATGCGTCCATTTCCTTGTTATGCGTACAATTCTATCCTTAGTTTCAATCTTAAGCTAATGTTTGTTTACTTTTTTATGATTTTTTGTGAGCTTAACTTGCAGATGTGAGCTCAGACTCTCTAGTCCATACCTAATGCACAACCTGTTTAAACCACGATTCTTGTCTCCTTCTCTACGCTTTGAAGTTAAGAGCTCCATTAATGAATCTTCACGCCTACCCTATTTCTTGCTTAGACCCTAAAATCTATCTCACCGGTGTGCTGATATACGTTTCCTAACTGTGAACCGTTGTCGTCAGTCCAGTCTAAAGATATGAGGTGTTAATCTCTTGAGGAGGCACACTACGAATTATGGGAGCAGAGTTAGCAACCTCACCCCGAAATGAAACCCAACTTAAGGAGGCAACCCCAGTGTGGAGATTAAGGGGGTTAAATCTGCCAGCGGCTGACAGTGTCCCAGCTGCTGCTCAGTCACACCACGCCCTGATTTAATCCCCTGCCCGGTATTGTAATGACCGAAAAAAACCCGTGCACTGGTGTCGGCAGACCGGCATGCATGAATATGACGTTAATCTGTATCAGCAGGCACTTTTCGCATAATGGGAGCAAGTGATAGCAACGCCGCCCAGAACGGAATGCCAACATCAGGACTGAACCCAAGTTTGGCGATTAAGGGGGTTAAATTTGCAAGCGGATGACAGTGCCCCCAGCTGCTGCTCAGTCACACCACGCTTGATTAAATCTCTCGCCAGGTCTTGTTTTGACCGAAAATAGCCCAAGCACTGATGTCGGCAGACTGGCATATAGGAATATGACGTTAATCTGTATCAGCAGGTACATTTCGCATTATGTGAGCAAGTGATAGCAACCCAGCCCGGAACTGAAGGCCAGCATGAGGACAGAACCCCAGTTTGGCGATTAAGGGGGTTAAATCTCACAGCGGCTGACAGTGCCTTCAGATGCTGCTCAGGCATACTACTCTCCCTGATATAATCTCCCATATGTTCTTGAGATCGTCGGAAATCGCCCATGCACCGGTGTCGGCAGACCGGTATGCAGTAATGTGAATTTAATCTGCATCATCAAGCACATTTCGTATTATGGAAGTAAGTGTTAGTAAACCAAAGCCCGCCCAGAACGGAAGGTCAACATCAGAACAGAATCCCAGTTTGGCGATTAAGGGTGTTAAATCTGCAAGCTGCTGACAGTGCCCCAGTTGCTGCTCAGTCACACCACGCCCTGATAGAATCTCCTGCCCGGAAATGTGATGACCGAAAAAAGCCCGTGCACTGGTGTCGGCAGACCGGCACGCAGGAATATGACGTTAATCTGTATCAGGAGGCACATTTCGCATTATGGGAGCAAGCGATAGCAACCCAAGCCCAGAACTGAAGGCCAGCATCAGGACAGAACCCCAGTATGGCGATTAAGGGGGTTAAATCCGCCAGTGGCAATAAGATCCCGAGCGGTGTTTAAGAAATATTTCCCGAAGGACAATCTTCCGCTCGTACGATGAATATAGTGTTCAACCCGGGAGAGGGATCACTTAACCTGCTTAGCCTAAATCTTACGTCATTCTCTAAACGGAGTTTAAGCTTAATGGTCCTGAGAAAGTTAAAAGGACTACCCATAATGACGGTTTGAGATGGCGAATAAGGGTTTTTTCTGCCAGCGGCTGACATTGCCCCAGCTTCTGCTCAGTCACACCACGCCTGATTAAATCTTCCGCCAGGTCTTGTTATGACCGAAAATTGTCCGTGCACTAGAGTCGTAAGACCTGCATACAGGAATGAGGCGTAAATCTTTATCAGGTGGCAAGGTTCGCATCATGGGAGCAAGGGTCTTGAACTGGAGGTTAACATCATAAAATCCCAGATTGGCGATTAAGGGTGTTAAATCTGACAGCGACTGAAAGTGCCTTCAGATGCTGCTCAGGTATATTACACCCTGAAAAAATCAAGCATCTGTGCTTGCGAATATCGGAAAAGGCCATGCACCGGTGTCGGCAGACCGGCATGGGCAATGAGACGTTAATCTGTATCAGCTGGCGCATTTCGTATCATGGGAACAAGTGTTAGCAACCCTCTCCAGGACGGAAGGACACTATCAGGACTGATCCCAGTTTGGCGATTAAGGGGGTTAAATCTGCCAGCGGCTGACAGTGCCTTCTGATGCTGCTCAGACATACTATGCACAGATATAATCACCCGTCCGTCCTTGTGATTATCGGAAAAGGCCATGCACCGGAGTCGGCAGACCGGTATGCAGTGATGTGACTTTAATCTTTATCAGCAGGCGCATTTCGTATTAAGGGAGCAAGTGTTAGCAACCCTGCCCAGGACGGAAGGACACTATCAGGACTGAACGCCAGTTTGGCGATTAAGGGGGTTAAATCTGCCAGTGGCTGACAGTGCCTTCTGATGCTGCTCAGACATACTATGCACAGATATAATCACCCGTCCGTCCTTGTGATTATCGGAAAAGGCCATGCACCGGAGTCGGCAAACCGGTATGCAGTGATGTGACTTTAATCTTTATCAGCAGGCGCATTTCGTATTAAGGGAGCCAGTGTTAGCAACCCTGCCCAGGACGGAAGGACACTATCAGGACTGAACGCCAGTTTGGCGATTAAGGGGGTTAAATCTGCAAGCGGATGACAGTGCCCCAGCTGCTGCTCAGTCACACCACGTCCTGATAAAATCTCCTGCCCGGTAATGTGATGACCGAAAAAAGCCCGTGCACTGGTGTCGGCAGACCGGCACGCAGGAATATGACGTTAATCTGTATCAGCAGGTACATCTCGCATTAGGGAGCAAGTGATAGCAACCCCGCCCAGAACTGAAGGCCAGCATGAGGACAGAACCCCAGTTTGGCGATTAAGGGGGTTAAATCCGGCAGCGTGAGTAAGTGCCCGTGCTGTGTTAAAGAAATATTCCCTAAGGACAATCTTCCGCTCGGCCTTTTGTATAAAGTTGTCACCCCGGGAGCGGGGATCACTTTACCTGCTTAGCCTAAATCTTACGTCAATCGCTATCCGGAATTTTAGCTTAATGGTCCTGAGTAAGTTAAAAGGGCTACCCATAATGACGTCCCCAGATGGTGATAAAGGAGTTAATTCCGCCTTCGGCTTACAGTGCCGCAGCTGCTGCTCAGCAACACCACGCCCTGATTAAATCTCCCGCCTGTCCTTGTGATGACCAAAAATAGTCCGTGCACTGGCGTCGTAAGACCGGCATACAGGAATGAGGCGTTAATCTTTATTAGGTGGCAGGATTCGCATCATGGGAGCAAGGGCCCTAGAACTGTAGACTAACATTAGAAAATCACAGTTTGGCGATAAAGGGGGTTAAATAAGTTAAAAGTCTTCGGTGAGCAAATTGGATAAATTTTCAGAAACCAAACCGTTAATAATAAACTTTTAGAAGAATGATTAAAGGATATTAAGTTTTGTATGCAAAATGACACCAGTGATCTGTTTTCACTAATAATGCCGCGCTACTTTGATTACCTTTGGTAAACAAAAATGTAATTTACGTGATTTTCATCTTATAATGTCAGTATTGAAGTTATAAATTTTGTTTACTTAATGCGTACACAACCTAACTGCGATTTGTATTTATGTCACTGTTTTTACACCACATTAATTATAAAACCAAAATTTGCAGCACAGTGATGAACTCATTAAGTCACAACCTCATTTGTTTACTTAAGGCATACAATAAAAAACCAGATTCTTATGAGACATCTGGTTTAATTATTTTTGCTTGAAGATATTTACTCTACGCGGCCAAACCCGCTGCTACTTCTTGAGCATAGAGAATTTCTATTGCCTCGCCATAGCTACAATTCTCGCGGCTTTGAATTTCCCATAATTTACTCCTGTCAGCACTATCCGTAGTAAAACAAAGCTCCATTTTCCGGTCTACGTATAACCGACAGATCTCTTGGAAGTTTTCGAACCTGACTAACATCTCTGAAAACACCTTTTTGACTGTACGAATATTTTTCATACGTTCATATTCTGCATCTGAAGTAGAAAAATATTTATTAGCCTTCATTGCTTCAATGCTTTCTTTTTCTTGTTTCATGATTATCTTCCAAGGCGAGTTAGCAGTCAGGGCCCGGCCAACAGAAGAAGTAAAATAATCTTCAAACGACTGTGTGATACAGATGCCAGCGCAGTTTGTTTTCCTGAACCTACGCCATGCCGCTTCGAGGAAGGAAGAGAAGAATTGGTTTGATTGATTTCCGGCACCTGATGAATTATCAGGACGAATGTACTCCCATGCTTCATCAAGGATGAACAAGCGACGACGCCCATCTTTTTTGATGAACATTGCATGCTGAGCAGCCTGAATGATAGACATTAATACAACTGTCTGAAGGTGGGGGGTGCCTTTTAGCTCCTCCAGTTCCAAAACAATAAATCTGCTGTCGAAGTTGATTGGAGGCAACGTATCGGTAAACCGGTGCCCATAAATTCCACCTTCGCACCATGCTCCGAGTTGCTCCCCAATATCCTTTATACGTTTGTCTTCATGCTTCTTGCAACGCAGAGCAAAGCCGGTTATTGAACCGGTCCGACCTGATTTTCTGGATTCTTGGTACTCTTCTGCAATAAGCTGAAGCATCACTGATTGTTGATAATCATCGATAAGGCCTTTCTCTGAAGCCATAATTTTTAGCTGATTCAAAACCATTATGGTCTGAGCAACTTTGTCTTTTTCTGCATCGTTTGAAGTTGATTCACCGGTAAATTCAGGTGCTTCGTTAAATACATCGTCGTTAACAGTGATGTCAGTTAGGAAGGCAAAGGGATTTAGGGTGAAGTCAGGGGTTTTACCGAAATCAATAAATTGACTGTTTGTATATTGTTCCGCAATCCCCTGGTAAGAACGGCCCACGTCCACAACAAATACTTGAGCACCGTCAGGATCATCATCTGGGTATTCGTTTTCTAAAAAATGCTTAAATGTTGAGCGATAATGAACGAGGTTATTAGATCGCGGTCCAGCTCCAAGATAGTTATTGATTAGATATGCTGTCCAGAATGACTTCCCTGCACCTGACGTTGCACCAATAACCATGTTATAGCTTGCAGAAGTCTTGAAAATATCAAGTCCCATGAGTTGACCTTCACGAGAAACTAAACTCAGTACTGGTCTATCTGTATTACCTTTCCAGGGCCCAAAGATCGGTGTCATATGAGCCGCTCCGGTGTTGCTCACTACTTCGGAACGGTCAAGGTCGAAAATTGTCTTTGGGTCATTGCACATTGGCAGACATGACATAAATGACGGGAAAACGATAAAGGAATCATCTGCTACTTTGACCCGGCTTTCGAGGTAAAAGGATTTGAGATCGTTAGCTGCTGTCTGCACAGAATTGGCATTACTACCCATAACAGTGAAAGTAAGATACCCTCTTAAAAGCTTTGCGCCATCCTCAAGCTCGCGAGTTACGGCCATGTAGTCATTATCCATATCCCGCAGGCGAGGGCAGAATGTGACAACTGAAGGTATACTTGCCTGTTTATTAGTGATTGCTTTGTAGCGGACGTTTTCTTTTGACAACTTGAGCGGATCGGCAAACTGAACAGTCTGAGTGATCATAAATGGGCTGAAAATTGTCTTACGTCCATGCATCCAGTTAACTACTAACTCATACATACAACCGAAATTGACGTATTCAGGAAACTTTACAACGGAAAGTTGTTTGAAGTAACGATGCTCAGATTCGTCGTCACTTTGTGTGACTGATGAGAAATGATTTTCTGTGACTGTATACTTACGGCCGGGAACGTTAACTTGTTCATTAAGCCTTTTCATAGTGTTAACGTCTATGAAACCTTCAGCCCACCGGGAGTTCTTTCCGGGGTTTACGACCTTATCTATACAATAGAGCCAGTTTTCTGCATCGACCTTAAACGGATGCAATCCAATCGTAATTAACTTACTTACAAGTTCAGAGTAAAGTGAATCGATACGCGAATGTTCCAGCTCGGTAGGAAGGGCAGACTGTAAAGGAATCGATAGCGAGATCCATACCTGAAAATCCCTCAACATAAGGTTATCATGATCAGGTTTTAAAGGCTTATGCATACTTCTGTCGTAGTAGTCCAACTGATAACCATTAAGCAGATCTGCTTTAAGCTTATCGTTCCCAGTCATACGCCCACCTCGCACAGCTGACCAAGCACTAAGCTGTAAAGTCAGGTCTGGCAATGCAGTCAGAGATATTTGACAGACAGTATCTGTAGGGAAATCCATTTTGAACATTTCAGCAAGAACATCTTGCTGATTATCAAAAACTCCAGGGGATGGATTACAGATAAACATAAACCCTAATCTGTTGCCATCAATCAAAAAATAGTGAGTCCCTGCTAATTGATCGTAAACAGGGATAAACCCACCTAATTGATGGCGATTTAAACCGCTATTGTAATTATTGATAGCTTCCATATTTGACCTTACAGTTGTCTAACAATGCCGTTCGAAGAGACAGCTTTAGTTGCTTTTTGTTGCTGCTGCATATTTTCCCGGGCCGCATCCTGTACTTCTAAAGGAACTATGCGAGCTGGGTTTGAGGTCGAATTCTTGCCAGCAATCCATGTTTGCGGTTTTACGTTGACATAAACGTAGCCGGGAAGATTAAGCGCATCGTTATCATCGGTATAAGGTGCAAAAGTAATTCTCATTACTTTCCCCTGTTGCAGAACAGCAAGTGGTTCAGGAGCCACTACAGCTTGTTTATAACCTTGCGAACGGTATTGCTGGATCTGCCCAGGGTTGAGAGTCGGGTTAACGGGCTGGCCATTGTAAAGAGAGTACATATCCTTACCAGGGCTGATATCAGAATTAGGTGCAACGTAGCGTGGGGCATTTCCAGCAGAAACCGGATAGCTTGTTTGTTTAACGACTTCCGCAGCCGGATGAACGAAAGGGTTACCAGTTGAAGAGGCAGTGCTATAACTGCTAGTCATCCTTACGTTTGAATTAACCGGTACACCAGAAATAGGCCGTGGTCCAATGGATGAAGTAGGGGCACCCATTTTTAAAGTTTTATCGTACATGACAGGTAACTGACCAACTGGCTTAATTTCGGTTTTTGAATAAGCCACAGGCTGATTTTTAAGGGTAGTAGACTGTGGATATTTGACTTCCCCTGGAGGGCTAATTTCAGTTGGATAACGGCTGTCATTGACAGCCGATTTCTCCTTTCCCGATTCCGACTCTTCCCCCGCCAGTGCAGACAGATCATCTCGATTATTAGTTAACTCCATAACTTCGCGAGGACCTTTACAGATAACGCCCTTTTCAATGCCTGGACATTCGGATTCGGAACTACCGATGGAGCACCCCGTAAGATATGAGGATGTACCTACAACCAGAGCACTGAGTACCAATCTTTTGATGTTCATAAACTAGCCTTAATTTGTCTCAAATGGATTTTTTAAGAGAGGTTCAACGCTTTGGTTCAACCAGTAGTCGAAATCTTTTGGAATGCCATTACCAGCCAAACCATCCTGTCTGACAACTGAAGGTACACCCTGCAATTTATAAATTCCTGCGAGCATCAATGACGCTACCAAAGGTTCCGCCGGACATTCTTCTGCTTCTTTTTGAGAGAGCAATCTTTTTTCAATGTCGGATTTGCTTCCCATTAGCCAACGAAGAATATCGAGGTTGTTTATTTTTCCTTTTTCTTTACTACACCAGAGCCTTCTAAGCTCTTCTTTTGGCTCACCGGGTGAGGGAACTAAAACAATATCTATCCGATACTTGTCCCGATCTGCATAGAATTTCTTAACAAGTTCCATGCAACCGTCACAATCAAGTGTTATGAAAATGGCTGCTTGTCTTTTAAGCTTTGAATTTCCCAGAGGAATGGACGCTACAGTTTCCAGAGGGAAGGGGGCCTCATCAAGACTAATAAAATAGGAATTCCTGATTTCTTCTACAGTCAGAACAGGTTTACGTTTAATTACATCAACAAGGCTTCCCCCAGTAAGGGAGTATCGGCCATCGGTCGTTACTGCCATTAGCTGCGAACGTTCGTCCTGAAAGAGGTATAGCCCACCAGAAGGAATGTATATGGCATCCTTAGGTTTATATCCTTTCATTTTTGATAACACACCCGAGATCTGACTGGGTGAAACGCCACCTTCCTTTGCCTTTGCCATTAACGCAGCAGCATCACTATTAGTTAGGACCTGCTCTGAAGCATAAGTGACCGTATTCGCCATAATGGCGAAAGCCGCCATTAAAGGGAAAAGTAACTTTTTCACTATTGGGTGCCCTCTACTTCTTTGCATTATAAGAACTTGATTGTACCGCTTCAGAGCTATCTTCAAGTTCCATATAAGTGACGATTTCAACACTATCCGGTACAGTAACGGCAAGCGTTGCATCAATAATTAAATAGCCACGGTCACGGTAGATCTTCATTAATGTTCTGAAATATTCTTCGAATTGAGATCTATCATTGTCAGCAGTACGGCCTCCGTGATGCTTGAAAAATTCCTTACGTAATTCAGGCATGTCAAGCACTGCAATCTTGTACGAAGGCTGGGATTGTTTATTGAAGTAATCGTAAACATTCATAAAGCCTTTATAACCATAAATAATGACCAATACGGCAAAGGCGAAGAAAAATAAATACTTCAATATTTTTTCAATATCAATTTCGAAGGTAATTTTTTTTGTTGTCCTTTCTCGCACCATTTTTTTAGTGATTTCAGGTCCAGCTGATTCAGGCGATTCTTTTTTTTCTAAACTATCCATTTAAACCTCAGCGACTGGTCAGATTCGTTGGAATTGTAGTTCCGGTCTGAACGACAAATGTAATAGCTCGGCCAGGGCTAATTTCTACGATTGGCCACTGTTGTTCTGCAATTGCGGTGTAGTAATCGACGAGTCGATTAAGACCACCTTGAGCTGCACCAGCCCCGGCTAATGCCCCAAGTGCACCAAAATTAGGGGACTGATACTGAGCCTGTGAATTAGGGTCGATGTTAAGTGAAGATACCTTACTGGGACTTAAGCTACCGGCAAGTGAAGAAAGTCCACCGGCAAATGCAGCTCCTGCAATTGCGTTACCATTTCGGCTGATAAGCGTGCCTCGGATCCCATTTTTTCCGTCATTTTCACTTACAGCATATGCTTCCAGTTTTACGTCAAAAGCTTTCCCTTTTGAATTAACACAAGAGATAGAAGTGGCACGTATGTAAGCACGCTGTGACGCCAGATCACCAACAGCTGAACCCAGAAGGTTACAGTCACGCAAATCCATGGTGAAATTATTGGGCATGATGACATCTTTTTTAATACGCATCGTTACTGGCATTGGTTCTGATTTGGAAGAAAGGCTTGTAGGCGCTTCAAGCCCGGTAATCAGAACACCAGTGATAATAGATGTTGCCGGAAGAAACATTTCATCTTTTCGGGCAGCATGCCGCGCTTTGCTATCAACTGGCGCAGTACCATCACCTCGTACAGTCCGAGTTGGCGCTTTATCTCCTGCAATGACCTCTCTGCCTTCCTTGATTCTGTTTTCAGACACGGGCATAACCTGAATGACACCATCGGTACCATTAGTCTTAATGGAACTTTGTGTGATTGTTCTCATTGGGCTATTACGCGTAGGTGTGATAGAAGCGTAATTAGGGTTTACGCCATTAATCGGCGCATTAGCATTAAGCTGATAAGGAGCTGCCGGTGCCTGCTCATTAATCGTTTTACGCGAACTACCAGCATCCAAGTTACGATTGCCGTTTCGATTTGTCTGCATATCATTAATTTGCTGAGACAGCTGCTGAAGTTGAGAAGTTAAACTTGCAACTTGGGCTTTAGTTTCCTGTTGGGCTTTTTCTGCTTTTTCGCGGTCCTCTTTCGCCGCATTTTGGTCAAGTCGGTTTTGCTTAACCATTTCTTTATATACTTTCTGGCTTTCTTCATTACTCAATTTGTTCATTTGCGAATCATCTAACAACAAATTGGTCTGCATGTCTTTTTTCTGTGTTTTCTTTTCTTTCTTAACTGGTGTGGAAAAAATAGACTGGCTAATAATATAAACAATCACTACCAGCAGAGCGCCAATAACAGAAAGTCTGACGGTCTTATTTTCCCAGGCCTTTTTAATGTCCATGATTAGCTCCACTTGTAGGTTTCTGGAATCGTTTAATTTTTAGATTTCGTTCGCTGTCAGACATCTGAGGAACGATATAGGGTTCACCTGCTCTGGCCCAGTTTTCACGAACAGATGGATGATTCATTTCAGCTTTATCTATCTGGCTCGTTCTAGATATTTCATGTTTGTAATTAGGTTCCAAAACGTTACTTTTGTGATAGTCAAAAGCATTCTCCTCATTAATATTGCCCTCTCCTACAAATTTATCAATAAGAGTTGGATCGTTCATTATTACTGTCTGAACGGGAAAAGCGTTACTGCCATCTTCGATACTAATGGGTGCGTCCGGAACGATTAATACACTCCTTTTTGGTATATATTCTGACCTGTAGTAAAAGCTGGTTAAAGCAAATACGACAAAACCAATCACGGTGGCCCCAAGCAGAGCAGGCAAAGTAACTTTTCCCATATTATTTTCTGATTAGACTTGGTCTGGTTGTAACCCGGGCCTCGCGTTCCTTGAACAATTTATCCCGGACTATGTAAAGCTCTGTTTCTTCTCCCGGTTGCAGGTATGCTTTATCAAATAAAGCACTTGCAATAACGCCTTCTGCCATACACTGCTGATCAGCAACGATTTGACCGTATGGTTTATCGTTTTTCACAAGAATTACATCAATAAGTTCACGTGAGCCAACCAGTCTCTGACCGAGCTTTGCATACATATTAAAGTTACATGGTGACTGCTCTGGCGCAGGAATACGAGAAAGTCGGTCCTGTTGTAAACTGAATCCTGAAGGGACCTCACCAAGAGCCACAGGAGTCAATAAATCAATGATTCTTTGTTTATGATCGTCTTGTTTTGGATCCGTTGGAGCCAGTTCTTCTGACTGGGAGCGGGCCAACATTTCCTCATAGTTTTGCTTATCCAATGAGGTTTCACGTTTGGCTTGCATAGATGGGCTTAAAGATGTAGTAACTGAAATCATCGCACCGGGAACATCAAGCGGTACCAGGGTCAGGTTATAGGTCGATTCAGGTACCTGATCTTCAGACAACATAATCCCGATTGGTTTATCGGTATTAGTTGAAATAAAGACATCGCCACCATTAACAAATATGCTTGCCTCTTCAGCAGGGGTAGAAGTACTGACAGAAGCATTCTTGAAGCTGGTCGATATTCTGTTTTGAAGTCCTCGTGAAACTGGCAGTACCACATTCCCACCAGGCGGCACATTTACACGCTGAACTTCTTTATATCGGTTACGAGCTTCGACATAAAGTTCATCGGCTTTTGACGTGGCGGTCGCATTGGTTGCATTCTGCTGGGAAGAGGTACCTGTTGGTCTCCCATAGCTATCAATTGCACCAGATCGGGTCTGTGCGTCAAATCCGGGGAGACTAGGATTATTTGATAATGCTCCAGTAATAGCGCTTACCGCAGGCGAAGCATTGCTGGCTGGGGAAAGTTGCACGGTAGGGAGATCAGTTGTAGGTTTTTGTCCCTGCGCATTACCGGCTTCACTAAGGTTTGTTTGTGCACCTGACTGTTCAGAACCAGCTTGACCCGGAATAATGGCTTTTGCAGCTCCATTCTGAAATCCGTCAGCACCAACTGGCATTACAACCGGGTTATTAATTGTTGCTGGCAATTGGTATTCTTCAGCGATTACGCAGTTCGAAGTCGTGAGCATGATCAATGCTGTAATTGCGTTGAAGCCTAAGCCCTTTTTTTTAATCATCACTTGTTACCTGTAGACGGTGGCGGATTATCCAGCGTTGCCAGTTGCTCTTTGCCGTTTATCGTAATTTTTTTAATATTCGGTGTTCCGGAATATTGATTTACATATGCAATTCTTGGGCGACCATTTTTCATCCCGAGAACCCATTCATAAGTCCATTTCGATGATTCAGTTTTGTCCGGAACATTTACAAGTCGAGTCGTTTTGGTACCCCAGACATAGACCATGTCATTTTTTGGATCAAAGTAAATATCATTAGGCTTAAAGGTCTGCTCAACACCACGAGCCTGCATGATATTTATCTGCTCCTGTAAAGACTCACTCGTTTTAGCCTGTAGTTCAGGTGAAAGGGCATCGAGGACATAGGCCGTCACAAAGGAAATATTAGTTGGATTAATATTCCCTAAAAGGGTACTAAAAAAGAGAGCCCATTGTGTTTTATAAGATTCCGATGCTTTGTTACCAACAACCGTGATCTCTTCATTCATGTTTGGAGGGGTAACAATCGTCACTGGGTCAGTGAAAAAAAGAATCTTTGCAACCAATAACCCAATGACGGCTATTGAAACAGTATTAATGCGGATAAGTTTTGTATCACGATTAATCAGGGCGCTGTATGTAATTCCAGCACCTGACGCTTCAGCTTGTGGGCTAAATCGTTTTTTAATGTCCAAAAAACGTCCCTTAGCACTTTCATCTTTCTTTACGTATGACTGTTCAAGATCACCGTTTTCATCCTTTTTAGATTTTTTGAAAAAAGGGATGTTAATGCCACTTAGCATTTTCATTCATAGCTCCATCAAGAATACAAATCTCTGATAAATGGATCGTTGAAATAACGGCTACTAAAAACTGCTTTACCTGGCAAAAAACCGAGCCACCAGAGTTTGTGTTTTAGCAATCCTCTTATTCCTGACTCAGCTGCTTTGTTATACGCAATCCAATACACAACCGCTGCTACAACAGAAAACCCGAAGCATTCGAAGATATTCCCAAATGCAACCAGAATGAATGCAAGCCCTAATTTTTTGGCATCCCAAAACAAAATCAGTAGAGGCATGTTGATCCTGAAAGGGAATCTATAGGTATGCTGAGGAACGTCGTTCTGCTTACTCATTAAAAATCCAGAGAGGGGGATGAACCCCCTCATGCATGATTAACAATAAATTACAGCGGTACGCCAGCATCCATAAAGGTGCTGATAATTTTCTCGCCGTTGGCCATTACCAGCATCATGAATAATGAAACCAGTGCCAGGCCCGGGTTAGGCTTAAGGACAGAGAAATATACGCTTGAGATCAACATCGCGGCTGCCAGAATTTTGCCCGGAGCTCCAGTCATACTTTCACTCATGTATGACCAAATATCTCCCAGTGCCCCATCATCTGAACCCGCATATGCCAGACCGCAAAAAAGCACGGTCAGCAGAACAAACAAAATCACTTTTGCGCTTTTTGTTTTAAAAAGTGCAGCCGTGTTAGATTTCTTTTCACTAAGGCCAATATTTAAAGAAAGTTCCATAATTACTCCGTGTAGATTTGAGTTCACGTAAACGCGAATGAATAATACTTTTTTATTCCGATCCTTCCGTTCGCATAAACCCCCTTTTTTTAACGTTTAGCGATTGGTGAATTTTTAAGCAAAGGGCCTAAAGCATAATCTTTGAAAGGTACCAGTGAACGCTTAGTAAAAGTTTGAAAGAGGGGAGGGGGTAAGATTACGTTAAGCTCAATCCTGAAGCTGATGAGACTCCTCAAGCATAAAAGTCACTTTTGATGGTTTGAAAAGCTCTAACTAGATATCGGGCAGGTAACTAAGCTTCATATCTAATCTTTTTTGTTCCCTTATTATCTATCTCTTGATTCTGAGAAGGCCGCATATCACTGTGCTCCCTGGTTCGGCAACTATCAGTTGGAGAAACTACATACAATCCTCGGGCCGGTGCGTCATTCATCTAAATGCCTTTTACACCTCTGGGCGTGAGTGGGACTTTGTCTTGTCCATACGAACATCATTCATTCGAATGCTTTTGGCCAATGCTATTTAAGCAAATGCTTTCTGGCTGAGTCCTTTTGCGAATGAGTCTTTGATATAACTGCATGAATTTTGGGTTGTTTGGTGTACTAACAAAACAAAGGCATTTCTTTGAATGCCATTGGAGTTGTGATGCTTCTGATATTTTTTTGATCTCATATCAAGCACATAGTCCTTCTGATGCCCAATGTCATAGATGTCTTGGACCATTCTCGCTCTTAACAAAGCTGAACTGTGTGTCATTCGACCTAATGCCATTCACCAAAATGCCTTTTTATACCACTGCATAGCTATGCTCGGGATACAGTGGCAAACAAAAGCATTTCAATGAATGAATTTTTGGGATACCGACATCAAAAGCATTTGTATGAATGTAAGAGGCGTAATCCACAAAAGGCATTCACGTGAATAGAGTGCGCACGAAACCATCTTGCTCAACGGCATTTAATGAATGGGCTAGCATGTACGCTTGAGTCAGAAAGGCATACAGATGAATAGTCAGGAGTTCGTTTGAAAAGTTACTTTTTTGCACATTAAGCCGAGATGTAAGACCAGTAGTAAAAGAAGCACTAAGCATAGCACTGATAAATAACTTATTTTTCAGCAGGTTATAACCAGTGCATACCAGATAGCTTTCAACCTTGTTTGGCAAGGGCCAGCTTAGGGCTTCTTTTGAAGATCTGAAATTGTATGTCGCGACCTTTCTTAACTTCTTGATAATCGAGATATCCGATAGATTCAAGTTCCCGCATTGCTTTACGAATTATCTGGTTTTGCGTACGAATAGGGGTTGTAAGAAGCAACCTTTCCCTCAACCGTTTCATATTAACGAACAACGTACCAGCTGGCATTGCTTCAAAATAAATATAGAGAGATTGCGCAGCTTCTTTTTTAGCCAAAATGTATAGAACCTGAAGGCTTAACAATGTCTTATGGTCGTAACGATACAGTTCCCACATAGAAGGATCCCCAACCAGCTCAACAGTATCGCTTTTTGGATCAATCATAGCCTTCTGCACCAGATGCGTTACTGTGAACCGACCACTACGAGAGTCTGAGAAGGCAAGCACTACCGATGCAAGGTTCATTAATGACTCTTTAAAGCGCGCACGAGTTCGTTTGTTGATGTTTGTTGAACTGATACCACACATCTTCGCAAACTCGTTAAAAGTCAGGCTAATCTTCTCGGAAGTAAAACCATATTTACTGAAAGCCATGATGATCCCGAGCCAGCACTTAAAGTCGGTAGACATAGATAGTTTGACACCAGTTATCTTGATGTCGTCATAACCCTCCGATCTTGCAATTTCCATACACGAAAGCTCATCAGAGGCATCAACTTCAAAGTTTCGGTCGCGGTTTTCTTTTGTGCCGACAGGGGTAAATACACTCAATCTCAGCAGGGCCACGGGCTGAACCGACTTGGACGAGTTAGGCGTCAGTTGATAAGTCTTACCTGATTCATTACTGGTTACGTCAAAAGGATGGATTAACTCGTTGTTTTTAATCATTAACTTAACTCGTCGGTGATAAGATTTTCATTTGGCAAACTGTTTATAACATATTCTTGCAAATGCTTTTTACGCATTTACCTAAATGCCATAAGCATTCCAGTAAATGCCTTCCTTATTCATTCAAATGCTTTTCGCATGCATCCGAATGCCGGATCCTTTCATAAAGTTACTATAATCAATGAGTTAAAGATGCCGTGATCTTTACTTGAACTCTATTGATCTTTAGTGATCTAAAGAATTGATCTAACCTGTTGAAAACAATGATAAGTCCATATAAAACAAGGAATAGCGCTCCTTTATCAATATCTACAGATCGCAAACGGAAATGAAAGTGGGTTTACTATCATTGTTTTATTCAAGACAGTTTTTATTTTAATTTTATTAAGCAAATTTTTTGAGTTTACCTTTTAGATGTATCAGCCCTATTTGGCAAATTTGAGGTTCATGTATCATGTAGTAAACAGGAGGAAGATATGAACAACAGCAAACATACAGTCATTGAAGTGGATACTAATCTAGTTGAAATTGAAAAGGGATTTAATCCCCGAGAGGCGGTAATCGGAGATTTGTGTTACGAACAAGAACCTGTCAAATCGATGATTGTGTCAATCAAACAAGCCTTTAAGGAAGGAAGGCAGGTTGATATGATCAAGGTCGTAAAAAGAAAAGGTAAATATTTAGTTCGTCAAGGTCATACTCGTTTTCATGGCTTAAAATTAGCAATTTCTGAAGGTGCTAATATTCCAAAATTATCTGTTATCTTAATCGATTATAAAAACGAAATTGAAGAATACCTTGAGAACCTCGATGGTAACAGAAGCAATGGGCTAAATCCGGTTGGGCAAGCTCATGCATTAGCTCATGCTGTTAGTCTCGGGTATTCGGTTGAAGAACTAGCAATGCGATATCAACGATCAACTACCGCAATTCGTAATATGCTAAAAATCCTTGATATGCCATTAGAGCTTCAACGTTTGATTAGCCTAAATCTAATCAAAAAAACGCTCGCCATTGAAATAATGTTAAAATATTCCAACGATCACAAAATGGTTTTAAAACATATAGAAGGTTTCTTACCTGGCGTTAAGAATATTGAGACTACAACGAGCAAAATTGTAGGCATACCTGAACACAATGCAGCTGGAGCAGGACCAGACACCTTAAATAAAGGCGGACCAGAAAAGAAAAATTCGGCAGTCACACGTAAGACTTTGGGTATTAAGCGCCTCTCGCATAAGAAAACAGAACGGCTAAAATCTGAATTTCTTGAGCTTGTGGAAAGTACACATACGGAATCTATAACGAATACTCAAACAGAACTAAAATTTGGTAGAGATAGTGCACACTTGTTCAAAAATGTTGATAGTAAAAATGTAATATTTTCTGATGATGGTGTTCAAATAATCTTGAATGATGAAAAGCTAAATATTTTATTGTCTTTACTTAACGACGAAAATACAGCAATCATTCTTTCTAAACCAAAATTAGAAGAGCTTCTGGAAATTCGAGATCTCCTTAAGGAATAAAAAACCGAGGATTAGTTGAGTGATTAAACCTATAAAGCTGACTCTTATCGATAATTATAATGATTTGCTTCTAACTCATGAAGTCCTTAAACGCAACATGGAAGAGTTAGAACACGGTAAACGTTTTGACCAATTTCCTGAAGGGCATGACCACTATGAAAAAACTGTGAAAGAAGCTGTAGCAATCGTAGAGGCACGTTTGGAGGTGTTTCGAAAATGAAATCTCTTTTCTTTACTCTTGATGGTCATATGGTACCAGCCTCAGTGAATGTATCCCTTAACGGAGATGGAAATTATTATGCACCTATCGAAAGAGAATGTAACGAATGTGCGGGCACAGGCCACAAAGGGGCTGATGTATGTGAAAAGTGTCATGGGGTGCAAACAGTTGGACCCATTATTGAAAAATTAGTGGTACTAGAGCCAATTACCTTTCTCGATAACATTCCGGAACTGCGTGTTAACCCAACACTCGAAGCATGGAAATCCAGAAACCACGTACTTATTGAGAAAGCAAAAAAGGCTAACACTAAGTTTTCTAATAGTATATTGGCGCAACTAGACAATAACCGTTTTTTGACAGAACGCCAGCTGGATTGTTTCTTTACAACCTTTGATGTGATGTTGTCTGAAACTCCGGAAAATGAACAAGAAATTTTAAAACATAGCTACAATATCGGCCAGGTCATAAGCATTGAACTAACATTTACTGAAGTCAGGGCCGCGTACGCAAAAAGTAAAGGGAGTTATTTTTTTACATTTACTGGTAAAGTTAGAAATGACGGGATCGCTTTAACGGCCGATAAACAGGATCACATTTTATTGGGTGAACGTTATCATTTGACTGGAAAAGTCAGAAAATTCTATGATTTTGATTCGAAAAATTATGCTGCAATAACAGTTTTTAAGTTAAGTAAACTCCAAGACAGTTAAATGTTTTACTGCTTAAATATAGAGCCAAGACTTAAACTGTCGTTAGGACTCACTCACGTAATATTGTTGCTTACGCAATGGGTTTTATCCCTCATAAAGATCTGCGAGTATAAATCTTTTACATTTAAATTCCCCTCTATCACAACCTTTTCAATAGTAAAAAAATGATAATCTTATTAATTATAATTTTTAATTTTTTGTATACCAATACCATACAGTTAAGGCTAAAAGGTGATGATGGAGATGGACTTTAAAATGCACAATGATCTGGGTCTCGGTTTCATTTGTAAAAATGCAAGAACATCGTCAAAGCCAACGTTAAGAAAAGTTACTTTTCCGGTAAGCGCATATGAAACGTCTAAGCTTTCTTTAACCGGTTTTCAATGCCCCACAGCCTGCCGATTTCCTTTTTTTGTGCTATGCATGATAATCCATAACCATCTTTCGTCTGCATGCCCTATCAACCAAAATGAATGTTCAAATCATATATCGCAATTTTCTATCGACATTAAAGTACAAGATTGGCTTAGCCGTTCAAGAGTAGCGTTTATTGATTTCCATAATCTAAGAAATACAGATAAAACCACATTAATAACAGTGGAACATCTTGAAGCTTTACTTACTGTTATGTCAACTACTCTTGTCGCTTACGCTCCATATTCAAAAAAGAGACTTAACTTTAGCTTTCTAAATTCATTTACTTTGTCTAAAACTTCTCAAAGTTACACATTAACTTTCCCGGTAGTTCTCAGTCCGCTTTTAGATGCTCTTGGCGGTTTCATTCAGGAATGCATAACCGAAAAATTGTTAAAACGACGAAATTCGAATTTCATGGTTTACGAGTATCTTAAACGTTCAGGCCAGAGCTCTCATAAAGTGGAGGACATTAATAACGACTTACAGCTTAAAACTCTAAATATAAGACTTATGAGCGTCCTTACTGGGCTTTCTCAGCAAGGACTCATTTCATTTATTTGCGAAGGAAAGAGGGGCGACCGGAGAATAGAAGAGCTTCAGTTTATACCTTATGTTCAACGAACTCACCCTGAGGTATTAACTTTTCAGGAATGGATTAGCCCCGTTGATTAGAATTAACTCTATTTCAGCACGGCCAGTATTTCTGTTTCCGTTTTCCGTGTATTTGGCTTACTTCCTACGGATCGGTAAGCGCTGAGTCTGTGTATGACGAATCCACGCTCTTCATAGAGGCCCAAAGTGAATGGTGTCAGGCTATTTGATATCGCAACAGCAGCGCCTTTTCTGTGAGCGTCAACGAGCATATTTGCTAACAGCACGTGGTCGCTTTGGCTGAACGGTTTACCATCGTAACTGACAAAACTAGTTTTGCTTGTTTTGTCATATGGCGGATCACAATAAATCTGATCTCCTTCGCCGGTTGCGGCCAGAGTCTCCTCAAAACCAGCGGTGATCAGTTCAATACCTGAAAGACGAAATGAAAGGTAGTCTATTTTATTGAAGTCAAGCTTCAGTTCTGTATGTTTCCCCCAGGGCACTGAATAGATTCTTTCTGAGTTATAGCGGCACATACCGTTATAGCCCAGGCGATTCAGGGAGTAAAACAAAGCCGCTCTTTGAAGCGGTTGACCAGAAATACAGGTTTTGTTGAAACGGTCCCTCATCTCATAGTAGTCCTTTTCGACAAAGGTTTTATCCGCTAGGTTTTGGACCTGATTTATAAAGTTAGTTTTCTGTCTTTGAATAGTCCTGTATAGGTTGATCAAGTCTGGATTGCTATCTGCAAGCAATGCATTTTGTGCAAACATGTTCAGAAAAACGGCACCACCGCCTATAAAGGGTTCTACCCACCGGCAACTATGATCGTGTGGGTAGTGATGGCTGATGAAAGGCATCAGTTTCGTTTTTCCACCAGCCCATTTGATTATCGGCATGTGTCTGAGATGTCGAGTCAAAGTGTCTATACCTGAGAGAGAAATTTAGGTGCTGGTATCGTACCTAACCACGGGCTTTAACTAATAACTTAGGGAGCAAAAAAAAGTTGTTTAAGACGCACAGTTTTGACTTTCAGCATTGCGGATTTATAAGATTTTTCCTCACTGATACCTGAACTTTATGTTTTGGATTTATGTCTTTGTTTATGAAGCGATTTTGATGCCATCACAAGAAATGGGGAGCCCTCTTTTTTTGTGAAAAATCAGAATAGGCTCAAAAAGTACCTTTTTTGCGAAAAATTATGGATTTTTTTTTCGGTAGTATCCCCGCTACGCAGAAAGTAAGCAGAAAAATGTAACGGAGCCCCTATGAGTGTTTTACTGACAGAACCTACACAGCAAGCTAATGACAAGGTCTTTAAAACGGCCCATGTTGCCTTTTCAGTAGTTACTGGCACAGGTCGTTACGTCACTGGGCTTAAACAGTTCCGTGATGCAAACCCTGAACTTTGTACTGAAGTAAGTGACCAGAAAGCATGGGCTATCCACCCTTCAGTAATTCAGGTCACGCCAGGCTTCAACTCCCGCGAAATGGGAATGGGTGACGATTACTATAAGCTCCCTGAGGTTGAAGAACACATCTACAACATCAAGAATGCCTACATTCGAGGTGACTATGTAGACCCTATCCGAGTACGTGTCATTGATGGGGTACCTTTTGTTCGCCAGGGGCACTGCCGTTTAAAAGCCGCAATGATGGCATGTGATGAAGATCATGACATCACAATCCTTTGCGTTGAGATTAAAGAAGATGAAATTGGCTGTGAGCTCGCGACCATTGATGGTAACCGTGGTCTTGCGCTTTCTCCTGTTGCGCTTGGCGAGTCCTATCGTCGCCTACATTCTCTTGCTGGCTGGTCACTCGAACGAATTGCTCAACGTGAAAATAAAAGCCCGACGACCATCAGTTCTCTTATCCGCCTGACAACCTGTTCTGTTGTTATCAAGAAATGGATTCATGCTGACGCTATTTCGTATGTTAACGTGCTTTCACTGATCGATGAGCTCGGTGAAACAGAAGCAATTTCACGTATCAAGAAGATGATCGCGGAACTTGAGCAGGCCGATGCGAATGGCATCACGGTGAAAAAAACCCAACATGGTCAGGTACGAGTCAGACCTTCAGACTTCAAGCCAGCACGGATTCCGCCGGTTATTGCCACAAAAGCCGTAGAAGGCGTCAAACTCATCACCACCAGCTTATTACAGAAACTGGGGGATATTGAATTGCCGGAGATGACAGATTCAAGTGCTGACGAAGAAATCAACATTACGTTGAACCGCAGTACTCTGGAGATGCTGAGAAATCTTTCAAAAGAGATCACAGAATCAGAGAACAAGCAGCTTCGCCGTGCGGAGAATCGTCAGGCAAAACTTAATGGTGAGAAGCCAAAATACCCACGTAAAAAAAATGCTAAGAAGGCAGGGGAAGAGACCGATCAGGATACTGACCCACAGCCGGACGCAGAATAATTTACTTTTGGCAAAGTGTTGGTTTTGTCAGAGTCATTAAGGATTCAGGCTTTTTGCCCGCCTTTTTTAAACCTCCATGTATCGTTCTTGCCCCGTTTATGCGGGGCTTTTTTTTTGCTTCTTTCTATGAGTTGACATCTTTAAGTTTTATTCAGAGACATAAAAAACTTTTTCGTGTCACTGAACCTATTAGGTTACAGAGCGACGTTGCTATCCTGGTAAAAGTTTTTTCTAAAGGACCGGTAAAATGTCATCTCTTGATTCTGAAGCTAAACCCGATAATGCAGGTCACAGCGTACTGGCTTTAACAACCTCTCATAGCCTGGTGGTTAGCTCTTCTGAAACATTTCTTCCAGATATGCGCAAAGAGCTCGGCATTATCGCGGATCTTGTTGAGTCCTATAATGATGAACTCTGCTTGTTGAAACACATGGCTGTCCAGTTCAAAACCCACAATCACCAGAAACTTTATTCTTATCTCTCAGGCTACAACCACAGTATCTCTGAAGCGGATGCCTTGTTCGCGGAAAACGCTCTGAGATCTGAATACTGGAAACGCGTTATGGCACTCACTGATGTTTTGCCTATCATGTCGGATGCCAAACGTAACGAATGGGATAAGCAGTTTACGGCCGACCGCTATATTATGCCGCCTCAGGTGATCCCTGATTTCACAGCTGACGCTGTAGTAGGCACAGTCGTTGCTTTGCTTAATGACCGCAATCAATTTATTAAAGAAAGGGTTTACGACGTCTTCCAGTCTCTGAGCCGCAGTCATAAGACAAACAAAGCTTTTGGGTTCTCCACCCGCATGATCACTACCGGAGTTTGCGAGCCGTCTAAATACCCCTGGCAGAAATTAAGGGTGGATTTTAAAGAGTCTGGCATTTCACCACTGAGCGAGCTCCGCGTTATATGCGCATTCTTCCGTGGCGAACAGGTGAAGGCGATCCATAACACCAAATCATTGGTTGAGGCGTTGGTCGAACATGAGGGGTTCAGAAAATGGATCTGCATCGATGGCAACAGTATTCGTTTCAGGGTTTACAAAAATGGATCAATGCATATTGACGTCCACCCTGATATCGCCGAGCGGCTTAACAATATTTTATCAGCTATCGTACCGCTGGCATTACCTGCCGACCGCATGGCTCATAGCAAGAAATCTTTGGAGGCATTCCCTGTACTTAAGCAGTGCATCGACTTTGATACCCGGATGCAGCTTTCTGAACTAATGTTTAAAAATGACGGGGACAATAAATGGAGTTGCTGGACATCTTTAGGGTCTCTCGCCGAACGCAAATCTTCGAGTGTTGCCGCTGACACCCTTCGGTTCTTAGGGGCAACAGTAACAAAATACGATGTGACATTTTCCTATGATCCGTGTGAGGTTATTCGTTACATCGGCCAGATAGGGGAGATGCCTGATATTGTATCGCATCAGTTTTACCCTTCATCTTGCCGAATCAGCGAATATGTATATTCCCTGCTCGGTGCAGGGGAAGGGGATACCCTCCTGGAGCCTAATATTGGCCATGCGGATTTGCTTAAATCATTCCCTGCCGGTGTGATCGTTACTGGCATCGAGCTTGATACTTTGAATTGCCTTATCTCCCGGGCTAAGGGATACGATACGACAGAAGCTGACTTCCTCACATGGTCTAAGTCTAATCAACAGAAGAAGTTTGATTATGTCGTGATGAACCCACCTTTTGCCGATAACCGGGCCAGGCTGCATCTCCAGGCAGCTGCATCTCATCTCGCAGCCGGGGGATCTCTAGCAGCCGTTCTTCCATTATCTCTTCAGGGGCTCGATAACCTTCTGGGGGAAGAATTCCGGACGGAATGGATGGACGTTTTTGAGAACGAGTTTGAAAACACGACCGTTTCGGTTCGCATCCTGTACGCCGAACGTATTCAACAAGAGGAAGTCCTATGAGCAACCAACCCACCAGCCTGCCAGAAGAAGATATTGAGTTTGTTATGGATACCTTTCAGAGGAGCATGGGTAAATCCAAACCTGTCAGGGATACTCAAATAGAGGGCGAGAAACCGCAAAGTAAAGAGTCCGCAAACTCAACTGAAAACCCCGGTTATGAAGAATTCTTTTAATTACGCTCATGATATCCTGGTGCAGTTATTTAGAATGATATTTGAGGGATGGGGGACATTGTGAGGCTTTGTTGAATAAATCGAACTTTTGCTGAGTTGAAGGATCAGATCACGTATCTTCCCGACAACGCAGACCGTTCCGTGGCAAAGCAAAAGTTCAAAATCACCAACTGGCCCACCTACAATAAAGCCCTCATCAACCGTGGCTCCATAACTTTCTGGCTGGATGATGAAGCTATTCAGGCCTGGTATGAGTCAGCAACACCTTCTTCACGAGGCAGACCTCAGCGCTATTCTGACCTTGCCATCACGACTGTGCTGGTCATTAAACGCGTGTTCAGGCTGACCCTGCGCGCTGCGCAGGGCTTTATTGATTCCATTTTTTCTCTGATGAACGTTCCGCTACGCTGCCCGGATTACAGCTGTGTCAGCAGGCGGGCAAAGTCGGTTAATGTCAGTTTCAAAACGCCCACCCGGGGTGAAATCGCGCATCTGGTGATTGATTCCACCGGGCTGAAGGTCTTCGGTGAAGGCGAGTGGAAAGTCAAAAAGCATGGCCAGGAACGCCGCCGTATCTGGCGTAAGCTGCATCTCGCCGTTGACAGTAAAACACATGAAATCATCTGTGCAGACCTGTCGCTGAACAATGTGACGGACTCAGAAGCCTTCCCGGGTCTTATCCGGCAGACTCACAGAAAAATCAGGGCAGCATCGGCAGACGGCGCTTACGACACCCGGCTCTGTCACGATGAACTGCGGCGTAAGAAAATCAGCGCGCTTATCCCGCCCCGAAAAGGCGCGGGTTACTGGCCCGGTGAATATGCAGACCGTAACCGTGCAGTGGCTAATCAGCGAATGACCGGGAGTAATGCGCGGTGGAAATGGACAACAGATTACAACCGTCGCTCGATAGCGGAAACGGCGATGTACCGGGTAAAACAGCTGTTCGGGGGTTCACTGACGCTGCGTGACTACGATGGTCAGGTTGCGGAGGCTATGGCCCTGGTACGAGCGCTGAACAAAATGACGAAAGCAGGTATGCCTGAAAGCGTGCGTATTGCCTGAAAACACAACCCGCTACGGGGGAGACTTACCCGAAATCTGATTTATTCAACAAAGCCACATTGTGATTAAAAGGCGTAACATTCGACGATCAGTTTATGGATTGCTTATTGTTCTTATCGCCGGAAATGTGTGGTTAGGCCTTAGAGCTGATAAAATTCATAAAGTGCGTTATCAGGATTTCTGGTCACCGGCAACTGTGATTAAAGTAACTGTAATGCCTTCAACGAATGAAATCCAGCTCAGTGGTAAAATCCCTAAATCGGTAAGAGTTTCAAACAATTATGTTGAGTACTCGTTACCGGGCACACTCTCGGACAAGACCATTTACCGAAGCGTGTTAGAAGATGAGATGCTCACTTTGCTTAATGCTGGAGGTCAACTTGAAGTTAAATACACTCTGGACAAGCAGACAAATCGAACTAAGGTATGCACTAAGTGCTTACGGGTGATTAAAGATATTAACCATCAATATTCAGCCACTGAGGTAAAGCATGGGCAGTCCTAAATTTGAAATTGCTGAGCAAATTAAAATGTGGATCGTTGTTTATCTAGTTTGCTTTTTAGCACTTTACTGTGTGTTAAGCGCTCTACATGCGCTTTATGATCCGCTAAATTTACCTGCCCTGACGTGGCCTATCAGCTGGTTCGTGGTGCCTGAAATGACAAGTTTTGGCAGTGCATTATTAGCTTTTGTCCTAACGCCAGGCCTTTGCTCTATAATTGCTGTTTTATTCGGTAAGTCTACCTTTAAAAAAGCTAAAACAAAAATATAGAGTTAATTAGATTGGTGGCTCAGGTTTATAAAACCTCTCACTAGAGAGGTTTATTTATTATTTTTGACTGAGATTAACAGCGTTTTCCATAAATGTATCAATAACAACCGTAAGAGACTGGCTGGTACCATGGCTATACTCAGGCCAAGGTAAAAAAGGATATGAAGAATACGCCATCAACATGATACTGGTTGGGCAACGCCAGTCCGTTGGAACACCTTTACTGTAATGGACAATCATAGCCGGGCGACTACAATCAATATCTCCAGCGTTTTTATCGAGTACGAAAGTAGCCAGAACGCCGGTGTCCTTCTGGGATACGAAAACAAGGCTGTCAGTAAAAATAAAGGCCATTAAGGAAGAGGCCAGGAAAGCGCCAGTAAATAAGGACTTCTTCTCTTTCCAAACGCGTCGAGCATATAACCCCATTAGCGCTACCGCTGAAACCATTCCGGACCACTGAGCACCCAAAGAAAAATCTGTTACTGTTTTAGATGTCATACTTTCATTAATAGTAATCATTGCGACAATGAATGGTGATGCAATTCCAAGTGTTGCTAGGACTATCAGCGATATTTCAGACCGGTTTTCTTTAGCGGATCCTTTACTTATTGCAGACATTGCTCTGAACATAACGAATGTACTGTTGAGCATCAGAAAACAGCATAAGAGCATGTATAACATTGGGTTTCCTCAACCTAGAAGTGATGGTTACCCTGTTATTTTACATAAATTTGACTCAACAGATGCTTTTAAAATCTCGCTTCCTTGAATTTAAAAACATATCAGCACAATTGGCAAACATAAAGGAGCAGCGTCTATCAAAAGTTACTTTTATGATTGGTTGAATACTCATTTTGAAGGCTAAAATCCAAAAAAGTGGGTACAAAAAGTTACTTTTGCGTCATCCAGATGCACTGCCGCCATTTTGCATTCTGTACGTTGGTTGCTTTCTCACTTGATGTCTCTTTTAACAGGCAAATTATCACTTTATCCGACCGGACCTTGTAGGCTGAATCCGTAGAATAAGGCTATAACCTATTCCCGGAGCATCATATGCGTAAAACTCTAATTGGCTGCATGGTTGCAACTGCCCTTGCTACTGTATCTTCGGCACATGCTCAGGTATTTAGCTACTCATTTACAGATACCAATAAGGCTGTTCGGAATATTAAGCCTGCAACACAAACATATCTTAATCCCGCTGGTGTTTTGACTCTGAACTTGATATCGGGTCTTGATCGGTACGAGCGAGTGACGGTCACACGAGACAGCGATAAAAAGGTTATGTATTCCTCCGTCTCGACCAAAACGAGCGTTGCAGATCGTATCGTTGCTGCCGATGGAACAGAATACTATGGAAAGGATATGGTTCTACCGGCGCTCGGAGAAGGGACCTTTACTGTAGTCAATGAAACTCTGGATATTCGCCAGACTGTAGTGAGCACATCTACTTATCATTTCATCGTTGATACAACTCCTCCACGCTATAAGAGTATTTATCCGAGTCAAAACGCAGGTTACGACATGGTACTTTCTGGGCCACTTTGGGAGTTGGGCCGAGGCGGTAGTGGCCAGTTTTCTATATTTGCAGACGGTATTGAGGATGCTAGTGGAATTGCCAAGATCCGTCTTGTCATTAAACGAAGTAATGGTTCTGTGGTCTCCGACAATAACCTGAGTTATGACACAGCCAATAAACGTGCGTTCTATCCGTGGATTAAAGATATGAACACCCAGGCTGGCATGCCCTCAAGTGATCTTGATGAAGAATTCACCTTCAATTTCATCGTTACGGACCTGGCAGGAAATACGCTTAACATTCCTCCCCAGCGGTTTTTATATGACGATCAAATGGGAGAATTTACGCCATTTGCAGTTCATGACTCACGTGTAAGCACCAGTGTTGTACCCGGCATTTCTTCGGGATACGTCCCGTTTAAACGAGGCCTTACAGTGCTGGAAAACCCCTACAAGTTGGTTATACGTATCCCAAGAACTAACTGGAAGCCATATCGAAATGGTGGCATGAGCATTACCAATAACTATGGCGGAGTACAGGTCCTTTCCGAAGATGCCACCTATGTCTACGTGGAAGTTAAGCTGCCACAGGGTGCCTTAGATGGAAACTACTATAGACCTGTGAATACATATCAATGGTCTGGAGGAGATCTTGGTCAGTATGCCAGCTGGCTCAACTGGGATCCTGCCTCTGTAAAGAGTCCGGCTTGGGGAAGTTCACCCATAGAACGACAAAAGGCTGATGGAACATGGTTCAACAGCGTAAACTGGAACCTGTTCAAGGCATCTGATATGCCTATAAAACTTACTAATATCCGGTTCAATGTACAGGCTAGGCCATATGATCAAAAAATCACTGGCGGAGCAACATGCAGTATTCCAGCTGGCTCAACAACCTGTACCGTCTCTTTGCCCCAGGATATTATAAATGGCACTACCGGCTATCTTCATAGTGGCTATGAAGTAAGGTCAACCACCGAAGCAACCTTCTTTGCCCCTATATGGGAGAATATAGCCTGGCATACACTGGGTCCCTCCGTCACTGGATTTGATTACATTGAAACCACCAACATTCTCCAGGTTTACGTGAATCAACCTGGAGATGGTTCATATTTCGACCATGTTTATGTAAATCGAGTTTGGTTGTCAGATAAAAACCGTAACAACGCAGAAATAAGCGTAACCGGCAAACAAACAGGTAGAAATATGGCGTCTGGGAACTACACGTATGAGTTCAACATGAAAGAGGTACCAGAAGGCAGTTATAACGTGGTAATTAATGCCCAAGATACATTCAACAATACCGGTAACCTCCCTTATCAAACTGTTGTCGTTGATAATACAGCACCATCTGTAAGTATTAGCTACGAAGGAAAACCGATCAGCAAAAACGTAACAGTATATGGGCTGGAGAACGTCCGTATACAGCTCACCGATGCTCTAACTAAACCATCCTTAAGCCGTATGACTCTTCGCGGTGGCCCTGTTTCTGATGCGGTGGAATTGTCTTGGGTGAATCTGGGAAACAACCTGTATGCACCTAATTATCCCAAGATCTTTCCGTCTCTTAATGAAGGCGAAACATACACTCTCACAGTTCAGGCCAAAGATGAGATGAACAACGTTAAAGAAAGCTCAGTCGAATTTAACTACCTTCCAAACAATCTCGTCAGGCTAGAGAATCTGAAAACCTTAGCTGTCAATGCTTCTCTCAAAACATCTGACAATACTCCTCTGGCTGTTCTGTATGCCAGCCAGCTGCGTAAAAAGGATGGTTCAATCGCTACAGGGCTTCAGGACGCAGTGCTTACTGTCCGTAAGGACGCTGCATTCGGCGTGACTGTAAATGGTGTTTCTGCGATGCCAGGTGAAAGCAAAGAGCTTCAACTGGATTTGGGGCTCGGGGACAGCCGTAGCTTTCCTATTTTCCCTGCTGTATCCGGCCTTACAGGCAGATCTGAGTTCATGATTAACATTGAAGAATTAAAATAAAGCAGGGCTGTTTTGCTGAAGCACAACGGCCGTCTTCTGATGCGCCGTAGCCCATGTTGTTGCAAATCAGTCCGACGTTCATTGCGTAAGTAACGCTTACTGCGGACCATGGTAGTGATTAGACTCACTACCATGGTCATTTCACCACATATCTTCTCTGCATTGCTCTTGTTGGGCAGACTAGTAACTCGTCACTAAATTGCAGCTTTTGTCTTGCTAAGTCGCTGGTATAACTGCACTACGAAATCGTCAAAAGATTTTATCCCTCATGTAGATCCAATAAATGATCCCAAAGGTGCCAGAGAGTACAAAGAAGATCCCGGTACGCTGTAGGCCGCATGGTTACTGGGCTGGAGCATTGTCACTGACAACAGTAGCGACATAAGTGACAACGGGAGTGACTTAAAAGACAATGGTAGAGACTATTTCGACGTTGGTAATGATTTTAAGTGACAATGGTAGTGAGGTTAGACTTAAACTTCCACTGTAAGGTAAGGTGACTCGCATTATTTAAATAAATTATTACTTTCAATTACTTGCGACACGAGTCTGCATGTATGCTTCTATTTCTCAAAAATTTATCCACCGAAAATGCCTGTGGCTGTGATTTAGCTTTGACGACAGTTTTTATCAGGGAGGCAAGTTGAGACCTGTATAAGAACTAAGCATTTATTTATCCCCATTTTCCACAAGGTAGTTCCAATAATTAGTACCTTAGTGTTCCTGATAGATCAAAAGAGATCCCCGCTGCCTCCAGGCCAGACGGCACAAGGCCTGAGACGTGATCAGTGACAACAGTAGTGATTATTTTGACATTGGTAGTGATTATTATAACGTTGGTAATGAGTTTTTTGACATCAGTAGTGATCAGAGCGACAATAGTAGTGACTTTTCATTAGATCTTTTTAACTTGATCTGATCCGTTGTTGATAAGAGTTGCAGGTCATTGTATGCAAAGAGTTTTTGCCAAGTTTTAATGAGTGGAGTCGTTTTTTTAGGTAGAACTTATGCACAGATATGGATCATCACAATGATCCATCCAGTGACATAGAGTTCGCTGGGGCTTACTATTCACCAATCTGTTTACACATTCAGTGATAACTTATTATGACTAAAGAGAAAGATACTGAGCAGCAGGACCTGGTCACCAGGGCTTTCTCTGTTAGAGAGAAAGAATCAGGTAAAGACATCATTTTGCGTCCTAACAGCAACCGTACGGTGCAGTCTATTGCTTTGATGCGGCTCGGGCTGTTCGTCCCATCACCAAAGAGTGTGGGGCGTCAAAATCGGGAATATAAAACGGTTGGCTTTGACGCAACGAAAGAGTTACAGACGCTCTCTTTAATGGAGAGCGAGGGGTTCACCAATATTTCAATTGTCGGTGAGCGTCTTGATATGTCAGTAGATTTTAAGACGTGGATGGGCATCATTCGAACCTATGCCAATCATCCGATTAACAATGACACGATAAGCTTAAAATTCACTGAATTCCTCAAGCTATGTACGCCTGAAAATTATCGCTCATCTACAGCGTCCAGAAAACGTATAGACGCCTCCTTACGCAGGTTAGCATCCGTTACCTTGTCGTTCACCAGTAATAACTCGTCCAAAGTCTATACAACGCATCTGGTACAGTCTGCCCTGTTAGACCCGGAATCAGATCAGGTTGTCCTTCAGGTTGATCCTAAGATTTTCGAGCTCTATCAATACGATCATAAGGTTTTGATGCAGCTGAAGGCAATTAAGGAGTTGGCCAAGAAGGAAAGCGCCCAGGCTCTCTATACGTTCATAGAGTCATTACCGCCAAATCCTATACCGATATCCCTTACTCGGCTGAAAAATCGTCTGAACCTCAAAACACGAGCAAATAGTCAGAATGCTACCGTGAGAAAGGCTCTTGAAGAGTTGGCATCGATAGGATACCTCCAGTACACCGAAATTAAGAAAGACGGAAAAGTATACTTCCAGATTCATAAGCGGGATCCCGATCTGAATTTGAACAATACTCAGCCTCCTTTAGAAGTGGTTGAAGATGAAGAAGAGAACTCAGGGTCTTCTGTTTTAGAAGGTGAGTTATGCCCACCAGCTGACCCGATAGACGGCGATGATGTTCTTACCGTCCATGATTTAACCGCTGAAGAACTGCGCTATATTCGTAGTCTTCGAAGCCAGAAAAAGAACAGCAACGCCAGCTAAAGTTAACCCGGCGGTTCAGGCTCCGGGTGCTAAATTACTTCTTCGATTTTCGTTAGTCCCAGCCCGCTCTTTCACGTCAACGGTAATGAGTCAAAAGTCATTACCGTTGTCATTGTTCTCTACCACCCTATGTAGATCGAGATTGCGAATTCAACGCTTTCTCCTGAGTCACCTGTTAACACCCGGTTTCTACGCTTTACTTCATTGGCCAGTACATCCAACGGAAAATATCGTAACGGGGTGACAATGGCAGTGAGTTGACCCACTCACTACCATCGACATTCAAATCCCGGCTTCTCTGGTAGCTATAGTGACAATGGTAATGATGTGTACCTTACTGGCATTGTCATTGTCCTCCGAGTGTGCGTTCAGCTTTGGGAGGACACCGGAACTTAATGCGGCGAGTCACGGCCATTGTGAATCTCGATTGGATTGGCGAATACGGCTTCCGGTTGGGCCAGATGTCAATGGTTATGCTTCATCCAGCTCATTACTGTAGTCATTGCCGTTCAGCTGAGCTGATGCTCCTCTCATTCTATGTGGCGACAACGGTAGTGAGCCCAGAAAGTGACTACCGTTGTCATGGCCGTCCAGTAGAGCGGGTCAACCTCTTAAATCACAGGGTGACAACGGTATTGAGCCCAGAAAGTCACTACCGTTGTCATGGACGTCTGGTTAAGCGGATCTACCTCTCAATTCACAGGGTGACAATGGTAGTGAGCCCAGCAAGTCACTACCGTTGTCATAGTCGTCCCGTTGAGCAGATCAACCTCTTAACTTACAGGATGACAACGGTAGTGAGCCTATTAAGTCATTACCGTTGTCATTGCCATCCAGAAGAGCGGATGATCCTCTCAATTCATACGGCGACAATGGCACTGAGCCCAGCAAGTCACTTCCGTTGTCATAGCCTTCCAGAAGAGCAGATGAGCCTCTTAATTAACAGGGTGACAACGGTAGTGAGCTCATTAAGTCATTACTATTGTCATGGCCGTACAGCTGAGCTGATCATCCTCTCAATTCACACGCCGACAATGGTAGTGAGCTATTAAAGTCACTACCATTGTCATAGACGTCCAGTTAAGTGGACCATCCTCTCAATACACACGGTGACAACGGTAGTGAGCCATTAGAATCACTACCGTTGTCATTGCTTTTCAGGTGCACTGATAAGGCTCTCAATAGACACGACGACAATGGCAGTGAGCAATTAGAGTCACTTCCGTTGTCATTGCTTTCAGCTGAGCTGATAAGGTACGTCATTTACACGATGACAATGGCAGTGAGCCAATCGAGTCACTACCGTTGTTAATGCCGACCAACCGAGGGAAGGGTCCGCTCAAAGAACTGAGTGACAACAGTAGTGAGATCATCCAATCACTACCATTGTCAGCTTAAACCTGTAGGACGAAGAGGCTTGTCCGATAAAATGACGACAATGGAAATGAGCCTATCCATCACTACCACTGTCATTAAAGTCCAGCGGTTCAACGTTAATCAGTAGCTCCGGATGACAATGGTTGTGAGTCAGGCAATTCCCAAGCATTAAGTGACAGCAGCGTAACACCTCTAAGCTCACTCCTGTTGTCAGGGGTTAGGGTATTGGGCACTGTTGCAAAGTTAGCGATGAGGCAGCCTTTTGTCTTATTCAAAGGCCTTACATTTCAAAAACTCTGCTTACCAGGCGCATTTCGCCCAGGGGATCACCATAATAAAATGCTGAGGCCTGGCCTTTGCGTAGTGCACGCATCACCTCAATACCTTTGATGGTGGCGTAAGCCGTCTTCATGGATTTAAATCCCAGCGTGGCGCCGATTATCCGTTTCAGTTTGCCATGATCGCATTCAATCACGTTGTTCCGGTACTTAATCTGTCGGTGTTCAACGTCAGACGGGCACCGGCCTTCGCGTTTGAGCAGAGCAAGCGCGCGACCATAGGCGGGCGCTTTATCCGTGTTGATGAATCGCGGGATCTGCCACTTCTTCACGTTGTTGAGGATTTTACCCAGAAACCGGTATGCAGCTTTGCTGTTACGACGGGAGGAGAGATAAAAATCGACAGTGCGGCCCCGGCTGTCGACGGCCCGGTACAGATACGCCCAGCGGCCATTGACCTTCACGTAGGTTTCATCCATGTGCCACGGGCAAAGATCGGAAGGGTTACGCCAGTACCAGCGCAGCCGTTTTTCCATTTCAGGCGCATAACGCTGAACCCAGCGGTAAATCGTGGAGTGATCGACATTCACTCCGCGTTCAGCCAGCATCTCCTGCAGCTCACGGTAACTGATGCCGTATTTGCAGTACCAGCGTACGGCCCACAGAATGATGTCACGCTGAAAATGCCGGCCTTTGAATGGGTTCATGTGCAGCTCCATCAGCAAAAGGGGATGATAAGTTTATCACCACCGACTATTTGCAACAGTGCCATTTTTCGCACGCAAGCGTAGGTCCAAAATCAGCGTAGCGGCCTTTGAGGAGTGAAATTACTGTTGCTCTGAATTCGGTAGAAAAGGAATTATTGGGACGCTTTCCACGTCGGCGGGAAACTAGACCAGAAGGCCCTTCATTTCTATACCGTTGCACCAGACGTTTAACCTGCCGAATAGAAATGCCAATGCGTGCCGCAGCTTGTTCCTGAGTAATATGGCGATTAAGTGACTCCTGAATAATGTGAAGTCGGTCGAGTTCCTTATGACTCATCGTAACAGTCTCTTTGATCATGAAAAATCCCCCAGAGAATTGTCTGGGGACATTTTAGAATGGTTCAAAGGGGACATTACAGCTTGGTGTTAACAATGGCCTTCTTCTCCTTGCATTTAAGCAGGCAAGAGGCTACTCTGAATGTGACTAGCATACAGGGGCCTCGGGTTAATTGAAAAATTACTCGGGGCTTTCTGCTTTTACCACAGTCAAACAGTGTTACCGCTGGCTGGGGCAAAAGCCTCCAGCACCAGCGTTATTATACCACCCTGCCCTGATCAGCCAAACACCCCGCCTACATAAATTACTGATTTTTCATTTATTTGACATGATTCACTTCCGGTTGTCGGCGAAAGTCATTTTATACTAAAGAAAAGGGTAACGGGCAGCTGCTGGGTCGGAACATACAGTGCAGTTCCTGCCCGTTTAATTTCCGGATGCAATGGTAGGATCAGGAGGCACTGCTTCCGTTGATTAGGGAAATCTTATGTGCCTGAATACGGCTGTATTCGAGATGGGATGCAATATTACAGATGCGCTCCAGTCGATCATGCAGCCTCGTGTAGGTCAGTCGATGAATACCGGACATTTCATCAAGTAGCCAGCGCTTGATGTAAGGGTTACAGGAAAGCCGGGCAAGATCGTCGTCATCCACTTCGTCAAAGAACCAGTACTGCTCCATCGGGACTACCTGAAATATCCACGGCCGGGGATAGTCCCCTGTGACAACCAAAAACCATGCAAGAAAGCATAGACACAGCTCAACGACCATAAGCATCGAAAATTGCGAATAACTTAGACCGGGCACATAGGGTGAACTATCCGCAACATACCCCCTGAGCAATTCCGCCACAAGGTAGCCCAATAGCGTCAAGGCCAGCATCAGGGTCAGGATTAATCCCCCATTAAACGCTACCGAAGCCTTTTGAACCCGATCAGGTGCTGTCCGGCTGCGATAGTTGGTCACTACTCTTTCTACAAGTGCCCTTATGGCAGCCTGTTCTTTACTGACATCAGCTCCGGAAAAACCGGACGGGCTTTTATTTAATTCAGTCATACCCCACTCCTGTTATGTGCTCTACTTAACAAACACGTAGATCATACAGAGCTCACGGACGCACTCCTGCCAGATAAAGGAGGGAATTTGGCTGTAAGACGGTTAGCCAACAGTTCAGGTTATGCGTGGGATCCGCCCAGTCAGAAAGGATTCCGTTAATAACAGGCAAGGTTAAAGGCAGATGGACGGTGAAATTGTGGGTGCTAAAAGGGGGTATTACTCTTTTTCCTGCATAGCGGTTTTTTCAGCCCGGGTGGCCAGACGAACATTTCCGAAAGGCTCACGGACAAGCAGTGGCTTCTCCTTCTTCCAGCCCCTGATAGCCGTTTCTCCAAACCGACGTGGTGCATTGCCGTTCCAGCGAGCAATCACATGGTTATCATGAATTTCAATAATGACAACGGGGTGGACAATGACCGTTGAAATGGTGGTATTTCCCATTTTGGTACGGGTTACAGACCAAACCTGCATCCCGGATTCCAGCTGGCTGATTTTCATATTATATCCTTAAGCCATCACGAACTGCGCCACAAACAATTAATGTGGCGCAATTTACCATAAACAATAAACATCAGATACCCGTGAAAAGATTTCCCTTTATTTTAAAATTCTTCTGGAGAAAAAATGATATTTCCAGAAGAGGTCAGCGAAATTCAGAAACGGCCATCACAATGGTGCTGCGCTGACGCTGGCGTTCTGCCTTGCGCTGCCTGCGGCGATAGATCTGTTTTGCGCTGACGTAAGGGCAGTCCTCACGGGTATACCAGCAGCAGCCGCAAGGTTCGGGCCGGGGTTTTCCGGCAAGTCCAAATGGTTTCATCAAGTCACCTTTTTAATGTTTTTAATGGAAAGATACTTACCTAACCCATTGTTTTATAGGAAATAACGTTGTTGCATAAACAGATACAGATAACCCTCAGGAGAAAACATGCAAAGGTTATCAGTGATAACCGCGTCCAGATACCGAGTGTCAGTCTGTAAACGTTTTATCACCAGAAAATGTGCTGCCGCAGCCTTAATGCCAGAACTACCGTTTACAACATTATGTATACCCGCTTTGAATAACGAACGAGCATGAATTACCTTTTCCCGGGCCGCTTCGATCTCAGCATTAATAACGCATTGCCGCGCCTGGATGACTGCCTCTCCGGTTAAATCGCGGAAATTCATTAGAGATGTGATCATGATTGACTCTCCAGATTATGTGGAATCATTATAACAACTGGCACCACGCCACAAATAACCTGAGATAAATTCTTTGAAATATTCCTATATATAAGGAATTACAGTCGGAAAAGAAACAATGAAATAGCGCCGACCGCTTAAAATCGATAAATTAAAATGGACGGCACTGGAATGAAAAACTGAAAGTAGTAAGACCGTAATTATCCTTCACGGATGTAAGCTTTAAAAGAGGAGTACTGGCAAAGCTTTGCCAAGTACTTCGGCGGTTGTGTCTACGATTTTACGGATGTCATCGATCTGCGAAGGCTTATTCAACACCACCGTAAAAAGCTCTCCTTCGTTATCAGCCTGCTCGCAGTTTCCGTATCGGCTCCCGTCGTACAGCTGCACAATACGTGACATAGAAGACTTTGTTTGTTTCATGGCTTTGCACCTGCTTTTAGGCAGTTTGGTTACTGGTTATCAGAAGCTGGTTTCATGCGCTTCCGGCTGGGACACGAACTGGTATTTGACGCCGCCAGGCACACCTACTGCTTCGGCAATAGAGTCGCAAAGCCGCGATAAATCATTTAGTGTCATCGGATATTCAATATCTACTGAATATAAAGCACCTGCATTTTCAGCATCTTCGATGTTTTTATACTGGGCACTAAATATAGCAATGGTCTGAATTTCGTGGTTATGCATGAACCGGTCCTTATTAAATTATAAAAGCCACCCGAGAGTGGCCTGAGTGGAAACTTAAATCTGTGAAGTATATTTGAGAGATTTTTTGCGATCCAGATGCCGGGCAACAATGGTTCCGATAACAAGTAGCGTGATGACCGCACTGAAGAAGGTGCTGTCAGGGACGCCCTGGAAAAAATCACTGAAACTGTAAACAATAAAAATCAATGCGCAAAAATAGAAAACGATACGAACATAAGGGGTAAAAAACATTTTCATCGGTTGCCTTCCATTCAGGGAGAATTCTCAGTAATTACATCACACCTGAAGAGAAACTATTTTCGTATAAATGAGCATTTTCGACATATCAGAGGGGGGTTTTACTCATAAATGAGGTAGTAAGGGTCACACTTGAGATGAAAGTTACTTTCCTGGCTGCGAACGAACTATCTCAAATGTTAGAGGTGTGCGTTCGCCTTAAGAGCTTCATGCCCTGAGGAGCTCAACTTGAGCCGATAGTATAAACCTGGCTCCAGATGCCTTACTGGCTGGCATAACTCCACGAGGCCCAGCCGGAACAGGACCGGAGAGCTCCTGCACGTCACATCATCAGGATTCCCCATAAACGTACGCCGTTCTCTGGCCCGTCTGAAATTGCCAGAGATATCATAGATCGTGCCGGATGCCATCCGTCTTAACACGTAAATCTGCGCCCTTGTAAGCTTCTGGGCGGAACTGCTTAAACCTGACATACCTTCCCGGCCTTATATAAAACAATCCGCCAGCAGCTCGACTGGCGGACAATGTTTGACTGGAAACAGCAAGGACATACTATTTGCTGACAAGTTTGATATTGGTTTCACTCATTCGAAGTCGAAACTCCTGAAAACCCTGCTCTACCGCTAACTCCAGCCACTCAACGGGAATGGTATAGCTACAATCAGACCCACCCAAAGCGGCATCACAAGCGTAATCCCAGTCCTCATCCAGTTTTGGATTCATCCCCTGGGCGTAAGCCACAGTATCGCGGGATGCGGGAGAGCCCTCAAGCTCAGCATTAGTGATCAGGTATACACCATGACTGTGCGCGAGAAGCACTTTTGGCACCAGATGTGTGCTGGCAATTTTTGAGGATGAGGGAAAGAAAACCCTACCAGCTTTACGCGCCTCTTCTTCAGTCTGTCCCTCAGCGTTAAGGAGGGCTCCCCCCGGATAGCATGCCGGGTCATAGATCTGATCTGGGGTGACCGAAAACGTTTTTGCGGTGCGAATTTCTTCGATCAGTTTATTGATATCTGCCATTTCAAATACGAGAGTGGTCACAGGCTTACTCTCCCTCTTCAGTGGACAACATCAGATACTTTGTTGCCAGCAGAAGCTCTCCCACATCCTTGAGGGACAATTCAGCTTTGCCTTCTACGGCAAGCTGCAAGCGCTGTCGAATTGCATGAACAGAATCTGAAGATAAAGATGCCATTTTGCGCAAAACGGCATTAGCCTTTTCTACAGCAGGATACAGAATTTCTGAGTTGGTATTATCTTCGTCATTATCAAAGATAATTTCAGAATCCATATTGATGTTATCTTCAAGCCAGCTTGAAAGCACTTCAAGTAATGACATCACCTTTTCAATTTGCATATCGCCTCCTCTGTTAACATGAAACAAATATAACAAAGTGGCTTACCCGGCTAATAACCTGAGCAGAAAGTTTTCGAACTTAGTTTGAAAACAAGTTTTCTGCTCAGGTTAATGTTAAAGTCGCTGGGTAAAAGATAAAAGGCACTGAAGATGATTTAAGCATCAAACAGACTAAATAGGATTCCGTCTTTTATAACGCTTTTAAAATAGAATGAATGAAATATAAATTTTGCGTTTAAGAATGAACGCTGTAGAGGATGATTTATCCTGTGATATGCAGTTTGTGGCCTTTAAAAAGGCTTTATTATGGACTTGAATTGCAAAGAGAGCACCGACATTTTTCTGGGGGCTCCCGCAGAGAAAAAGCTGTGAGGTTATGAAGACGTATAGGAGGTATTCGGCGAAATACTGTATGGCCACAGGAGAGCTTCAGCACCCATATCCTGCCGCCTCGCTCGCCTGTGGTGATTTCAATATGTTCTACGTCATACCACGTAGTTGTATTTCTCACTTTGTTTATGCTTCCTGACACCGCGTGAACGCAATCTTCGTCTGGATGCGTTCATAGATGGAAAACTGCCTTTCAATGGAATCGGCATTAGACAGTAATTCATGAAGCTCAGCAGAATCTGTATCAGGAACGATAGCGACAGAAACTCCATATTTACGCCCAGTTCTGATCAGGTGCGCAAGTTTTTCCTTCTCTGATTCTGTGAGCATTGCCAGATCCCTTCCGGATACCTGCTCGATAAATGGACCAAGGTTTTTCGGAAAAAAGGGTTCGGCATCAGAATTATGTACCGGGAGCGTTTGCGGCTTATCGAAGCTATTGGACATGAAAAGAACCTTTATAGTTAGAGAGGTGGAGACTGAATGCGTAGCCCATTAAAATTAGTAGTGCCACACTCGAATGCTAATCATACTTTATGATGGCTATGGTAGGAATGGCCGTCAACTTAAACCGCCAGAAGCGAGCCATTCACCGTTAAAGTAACTTTCCCGTATGATGTTCTTTTTATGGAATGAGTTGTTCACACTCCTCTTTAAGAGCCGCCCTGGAACGAGATCGACAGACTTTGCTTAATGAAGAGCGTAATTGATGTTCATCAACCCCATCAGCGACAAACTGACCAATTTTCTTTTCAAGACGCTGCATTGCCTCATAAAGCTTGGCATCAGTATTATTTTTAAGAAACCTCAGTATATAATCAGCAATAATTTGAACAGGAGTAAAGTTACACATCATGTATCCTTAATAAGTTGTGTAAAAATAAAACCATAAAAAACATAATCAGAAGTAGATTATTATACTTGAGTAAGCTTTTCAGCTAACAAGCTGGAGAAGCAGATTCCGGTAAATTACTACATATTTGATAAAAGTTACTGAATAAAAAAGCCCAGCGTACCGGGCTTTCATTCAATTTGATTCTAAGAATCTGACTCGCCGCCTGATTTTTATACCAAGAAGAGCGAACAAAACGCCAACGAATGCGACGGGACTACCTACTTTAAGACAATTAACCGACGCTTTTGAAAAGGTATGTGATTTAGACATACGTTTTTGCTCATAACGAATCGCAAGTGGTGAGACGGATTTATCTAAAGCTGTCTTTTCCAATGCATAACGAACTTTCACGGGAATATTTGACTGTAATACACCAGACATATACGCCCTAACAACATTCTGTGTTAACTTCACATCTGGCTTGCCGAGTTTTATATGTAGTTGCGCCTTTAAATAGTTTACAGATACCTCTTCGCCTGAGGGCCAATTACTATCATTTAAATATGCGACAAGTTTATCGTATTTTTCATGTTTTACATATTTCTTGATAACCTTTACAGTCGAAGCTGAAGTGGCATCAGTCTCTTCCGAACCTAAAGCAGATGTAAAAACTGACAAGCCGATAAGAAAAGCGCCAGCAATTAGAAGCATCGGGAATATCTCACCTATTTCCTCCCCCTTTAAAATTTTAAAGGCAGTTGAAGAAACTACTAATAGCCCCATAATCCCTAATAGCAACTTAGAATATGTAGTTAGGAAGCCTCCAAATGCATCGCCAAAATCCGAAACCACTAACTTATCTTCACCTTCAGATGAATTGAAGAATGACAAGGGCACATCAATATCAAAGTCCAGAACTGAAGGTGAGAGGTGTAATGACAGCAACCACAAGCAAAGACCAAAAATCATTATCAGCAGGCCCGCACCAAATATCGCGAAACCTGAATTTCTAATCTTTATAGACCGGTGAAAAAGAAATGACAGTTCACGGGAAAAATCGTCACTACTCTTAAGGTTACGCACCATGATCTACCCCTTTTTGTGTCAGTCGGGTGCGCAAATTCTCACGCATGGCAAGAACCTGTTTTTCTGTTTCCCTGAGCTTAATAGCCCCTTCTCTCTGGATTTTAACAACATCGCCAACCGTCTGGATAAGCGTATCCTGCACCTCTTTAAGGGTGCTTATATCAATAACCAGCCGTTGGTTTGCTTTCATAGTTTCTACTGCATTGCGATGCAGTAATTTTGCATTACTACGGAGTAACTCATTGTGGCACTGTTGCAAATAGTCGGTGGTGATAAACTTATCATCCCCTTTTGCTGATGGAGCTGCACATGAACCCATTCAAAGGCCGGCATTTTCAGCGTGACATCATTCTGTGGGCCGTACGCTGGTACTGCAAATACGGCATCAGTTACCGTGAGCTGCAGGAGATGCTGGCTGAACGCGGAGTGAATGTCGATCACTCCACGATTTACCGCTGGGTTCAGCGTTATGCGCCTGAAATGGAAAAACGGCTGCGCTGGTACTGGCGTAACCCTTCCGATCTTTGCCCGTGGCACATGGATGAAACCTACGTGAAGGTCAATGGCCGCTGGGCGTATCTGTACCGGGCCGTCGACAGCCGGGGCCGCACTGTCGATTTTTATCTCTCCTCCCGTCGTAACAGCAAAGCTGCATACCGGTTTCTGGGTAAAATCCTCAACAACGTGAAGAAGTGGCAGATCCCGCGATTCATCAACACGGATAAAGCGCCCGCCTATGGTCGCGCGCTTGCTCTGCTCAAACGCGAAGGCCGGTGCCCGTCTGACGTTGAACACCGACAGATTAAGTACCGGAACAACGTGATTGAATGCGATCATGGCAAACTGAAACGGATAATCGGCGCCACGCTGGGATTTAAATCCATGAAGACGGCTTACGCCACCATCAAAGGTATTGAGGTGATGCGTGCACTACGCAAAGGCCAGGCCTCAGCATTTTATTATGGTGATCCCCTGGGCGAAATGCGCCTGGTAAGCAGAGTTTTTGAAATGTAAGGCCTTTGAATAAGACAAAAGGCTGCCTCATCGCTAACTTTGCAACAGTGCCCGTTTTTCCGATGTGCCGAAATGCCCGCTTACCAGGGTGTGCAGCTCATTCAGAATATAATCATACATCTGATAATGCGCTTTCCACGGCTCCTGTGTGGCATTGACATAAAACCCGGCACCCTGGCCGAGATCGTACTCTTTATCATCCGCCACCTGACTGCCGCGCGGACTGGTATCCGGCGCGACAATCACCAGGCCGTGTTCCGCTGCGTAACGCTGTGCCCCGGCTTTGGTGATAAAATTCTGCTCGTTGCAGGTCAGCCCGGAAAGCCAGTACAGCACAGGACATTTCTCTGTTTTTGCCTGCGGCGGCAGAAACACGGAAAAAGTCATCGGCGTGCCGGTCACCGCAGAGTGGTGACGCCAGACTTCCTGGCTGCCGCCGAAACAGACGTGATGTTCAATCCGTTCCATAGTATCTCCCTGAATACGTTATCAGTAATGAATGACTGTGCGGATGGATTTGCCGTCGTGCATCAAATCAAAAGCTTCATTGATTTTATCCAGTTCCATGGTGTGCGTGACAAACGGCGCCAGCTCGATTTTGCCGCTCATGGCATCTTCCACCATTCCCGGCAACTGGGTACGCCCTTTCACGCCGCCGAACGCCGTGCCTTTCCAGACCCGGCCGGTCACCAGCTGGAACGGACGGGTTGAAATCTCTTTTCCGGCACCCGCCACCCCGATAATTACCGACTGCCCCCAGCCACGGTGCGCACTTTCCAGCGCCGACCGCATCACATTGACATTGCCGATACATTCAAAGGTATGATCCACACCCCATTTGGTCATTTCGACCAGCACCTGCTGAACAGGTTTGTCATAATCATTGGGATTAATGCAGTCTGTGGCGCCGAACTGTTTTGCCAGCTCAAACTTGGATGGATTGGTATCGATGGCAAAGATGCGCCCCGCTTTTGCCTGACGTGCGCCCTGCACCACGGCCAGCCCGATACCGCCGAGGCCGAATACCGCCACAGAATCCCCTTCCTGTACCTTCGCGGTATTGTGTACCGCGCCGATCCCGGTGGTCACGCCGCAGCCGAGCAGGCAAACCTGCTCCGCATTGGCCTGCGGATTGATTTTCGCCAGTGATACTTCCGCCACAACGGTATATTCGCTGAATGTCGAGCAGCCCATATAGTGATAGAGCGGCTGACCGTTATACGAAAAACGGCTGGTGCCGTCCGGCATCACGCCTTTGCCCTGGGTTTCGCGGACGGCAACACAGAGGTTGGTTTTACCGGAGGTACAGAAATCACACTCGCCGCACTCGGCGGTGTACAGCGGGATCACATGGTCGCCCGGTTTCACACTGGTCACGCCCTCACCGACCTCAACCACCACCCCGGCACCTTCATGGCCGAGCACCACCGGGAACAGACCTTCCGGATCATCACCGGAAAGCGTGTAGGCATCGGTATGGCATACCCCGGTGTGACTGATTTTCACCAGCACTTCACCTTTCTTCGGCGGTGCCACATCAATTTCAACAATTTCAAGGGGTAAACCCGGCCCGAAGGCGACTGCTGCGCGTGATTTCATAACGGTTCCTCTGTGTCTGAGGCTTATCATGGCAGGCGATAAGCACGAATGCCGTCCACCATACCGCACAACAGCGCTGCCTGTATAGCGCCGGTCAGCAGGTGGCCGCCACCGGTGCCGGTTTTCTGATCAGCAGACAGATTGCCAGCAGCAGACCGTACAGTGCCGTGCCAATCAGCCACACCGTACCGTCCGCACTCTGCTGTGTCTGACTGAAAATAAAAGCAAACAGCAGCGGGCCCGCCACGCCGGTCAGATTGGTCAGGCTGACCAGCACACCCTGTAGTTTTCCCTGATTTGCCGCCGATGCCCCGGCAGAGATAATGCCCTGCAATGCAGGCAGTGCAATTCCGCCGCCTGCCAGCAGGATCAGGACCGGATACACCATCCATCCGGAAGTGATAGCAGACATCAGTAAAAACGCGGTGGCATCGGCAATAAATCCGGCGAAAATAATGGTTTTCTCACTCAGCCGTTTTGCCAGCGCCCCGGCAACCACCGCCTGAAACAGTGCATGCATCGCCCCGAGTCCCGCCAGTGAAAAACCGACCGCCGCGCTGTCCCAGGCAAAGCGGCTCTCCGTAAACAATACCCAGACAGTGGCCGGGATCTGCCCGATAAGCTGCGCGGTAAAAAAGACAAACAGCAACAGCGCCAGAGGTTTAAGCAGTGTGATAAAGCTGATACCTGCGCTTTCTTGTTTCTGCTCCGCCGGTTTTTCTTCTGTCTGTACCGCCGGTTTAAAGATAAAAAAGACCATCAGAAAGGTGCAGGCATTCAGTATTGCCGCAATGACAAACGGCAGATGCGGTGAGATATCCCCCGCCAGTCCGCCGATAGCCGGCCCGGCAATCAGCCCGGCACCAAAGGCCGCACCGAGACGGCCGAACCAGGCGGTACGCTCGCTGACCGCCGTGCTGTCCGCCACTACCGAAGCCGCAACCGCGCCGGTGGCACCAGTGATCCCGGAGATAATCCGCCCGAGATACAACATCCACAGCACATTGGACAGTGCCAGCAGTGTGTAATCAAACGCGGCACCCGCCAGGGATAACAGCAGCACCGGTCTGCGCCCCAGCTTATCTGACCATCTGCCCAGCAGCGGAGCAAAACAGACCTGCATCACCGCATACAGCGCCAGCAGAATGCCGTAATGGTTTGCCACATCCGCTTCCGGGAGATATTCCCGCAGCAGTGACGGTAATACCGGCATGATCAGACCAATTCCCATCGCGTCCAGCAGTGTAATCACCAGCGCGATGACAGCGGGTTTATTCATTTTTCAGATCCTGTGTTAATTCCCTATCATTGATAGAGTTGGAATATATCTCTATCAATGATAGAGTGTCAATCTGAAAATCGGAGGAGACGGTCATGGCACGGCTGAACAGAGAATCGGTTATTGATGCGGCACTGGAACTGCTGAATGAGACAGGGATTGACGGGCTGACGACCCGCAAGCTGGCGCAGAAGCTGGGAATAGAACAGCCGACACTTTACTGGCATGTGAAAAATAAACGGGCGTTACTGGATGCGCTGGCGGTGGAGATCCTGGCGCGTCATCATGATTATTCACTGCCTGCGGCGGGGGAATCCTGGCAGTCATTTCTGCGCAATAATGCAATGAGTTTCCGCCGGGCGCTGCTGCGTTACCGTGACGGGGCAAAAGTGCACCTCGGCACCCGCCCTGATGAAAAACAGTATGATACGGTGGAAACCCAGTTACGCTTTATGACAGAAAACGGCTTTTCACTGCGCGACGGGTTATATGCGATTTCAGCGGTCAGTCATTTTACCCTTGGTGCCGTACTGGAGCAGCAGGAGCATACTGCCGCCCTGACCGACCGCCCTGCAGCACCGGACGAAAACCTGCCGCCGCTATTGCGGGAAGCGCTGCAGATTATGGACAGTGATGATGGTGAGCAGGCCTTTCTGCATGGCCTGGAGAGCCTGATCCGGGGGTTTGAGGTGCAGCTTACGGCACTGTTGCAAATAGTCGGTGGTGATAAACTTATCATCCCCTTTTGCTGATGGAGCTGCACATGAACCCATTCAAAGGCCGGCATTTTCAGCGTGACATCATTCTGTGGGCCGTACGCTGGTACTGCAAATACGGCATCAGTTACCGTGAGCTGCAGGAGATGCTGGCTGAACGCGGAGTGAATGTCGATCACTCCACGATTTACCGCTGGGTTCAGCGTTATGCGCCTGAAATGGAAAAACGGCTGCGCTGGTACTGGCGTAACCCTTCCGATCTTTGCCCGTGGCACATGGATGAAACCTACGTGAAGGTCAATGGCCGCTGGGCGTATCTGTACCGGGCCGTCGACAGCCGGGGCCGCACTGTCGATTTTTATCTCTCCTCCCGTCGTAACAGCAAAGCTGCATACCGGTTTCTGGGTAAAATCCTCAACAACGTGAAGAAGTGGCAGATCCCGCGATTCATCAACACGGATAAAGCGCCCGCCTATGGTCGCGCGCTTGCTCTGCTCAAACGCGAAGGCCGGTGCCCGTCTGACGTTGAACACCGACAGATTAAGTACCGGAACAACGTGATTGAATGCGATCATGGCAAACTGAAACGGATAATCGGCGCCACGCTGGGATTTAAATCCATGAAGACGGCTTACGCCACCATCAAAGGTATTGAGGTGATGCGTGCACTACGCAAAGGCCAGGCCTCAGCATTTTATTATGGTGATCCCCTGGGCGAAATGCGCCTGGTAAGCAGAGTTTTTGAAATGTAAGGCCTTTGAATAAGACAAAAGGCTGCCTCATCGCTAACTTTGCAACAGTGCCTTCTGAAACGAAATTACAGATTACGGTTAAAATATAAAAAAAAGCCACCAATCCTGCCGGATACGGTGGCTTAAATACAGAATTAATTAATTTATTTCAGTATGTTATCACACATCAGCTGAAGTGTATTGATAAACCTTGCTGCATGAAAACCATCACAGACTGCATGATGAACCTGTACAGAAACAGGTAATAGTACGCGGTCACCTTCCTGCTGAAACTTTGCCATTGTAAAAACCGGGGAAAAATAATCATCATTTCCGGTGATATTCAGATTAAATCCGTCAAAACTCACCCAGGGTAACGATGATATATTCAGGTGATTCTCCGGTAAATTTCCCTGCGGAAACAACCTGGTATCATGCTGATATTCTGCTGTTACCGCGTTATAACCCGCCATAAACTCACTGAGATCCGGAAAATAACGGCAGGACAGTGCGGAGAATGTTTCGGTTTCTTTATGAAAGACAGTAAAGACCGGGTCTGACTGTTCCCAGTAAATCAGTTCATTATCTTTCATTGCCATCCGGAACTCCGGAAACTGATTAACAGCCCGGGAGATCAGGTAAATCATCAGCGGATAAAACTTATAACCGGTTTTCGCCAGTGCAGTACGCAAAGCGGTAATATCGAGTTTGGTGGTCAGGCTGAATCCGCATTTAATCTGCTGACGATAAAGGGCAAAATGTTCCCTGCGATTCCAGGTATTCAGGTCAATCCGGGTAAAATTCATGGTTATTCCTTCTGATTAATAGTGAAAAATATTAATAATCAGAAGGCAGTCTGGTTGTCTCAATGGGTAACATTCCGTCCTCCGTAAGCTGTCTGGTATTCAGTAATAATACCCGATACGGGCTTAATCTGTATTAAGCCCGGTTTTATTTATTCCGGCCACTCATCCGCAAATACATAGCGGATCAGTTCTGCGGATTCACGGGGCGGTGCTCTCAGCACATCCGCCATTAAATCAATTTCCATCTGACAGGTTTGCAGCTTGTCTTCCGCCAGCACATACGGATCATCCGTCAGGAAACTATCGCCGTATTTATCCACCGACCCCTGTATTTGTGCCGAAAATAATGACTGAATTTCATCAGCGGAATAATGCGCAACCGGAGCCCCTTCACCGGCTGAATTCACCAGATCCAGCAACGCTCTGTTACCGATAATAAAGTCACGGTACCCGGCGGAAGCCTTTTTCATATCCGGCGGGCCAGACACTTCCGGATGCAGCACACGAAAGCAGAAGTCACCGGAGGTATCCTGCGCCAGTGCTTTCTGCAAAAATTCCAGCCGCATTTTCCCGTAATTAATCACCGCGTCATCCCCCGCGAGATAAAGCAGTTTTTTAATATTTTCGGTGGCCCACTGTTGCAGGCGCATATAGTACTCTAAACAGGGCACTGTTGCAAATAGTCGGTGGTGATAAACTTATCATCCCCTTTTGCTGATGGAGCTGCACATGAACCCATTCAAAGGCCGGCATTTTCAGCGTGACATCATTCTGTGGGCCGTACGCTGGTACTGCAAATACGGCATCAGTTACCGTGAGCTGCAGGAGATGCTGGCTGAACGCGGAGTGAATGTCGATCACTCCACGATTTACCGCTGGGTTCAGCGTTATGCGCCTGAAATGGAAAAACGGCTGCGCTGGTACTGGCGTAACCCTTCCGATCTTTGCCCGTGGCACATGGATGAAACCTACGTGAAGGTCAATGGCCGCTGGGCGTATCTGTACCGGGCCGTCGACAGCCGGGGCCGCACTGTCGATTTTTATCTCTCCTCCCGTCGTAACAGCAAAGCTGCATACCGGTTT